>JAZUGU010000108.1:0-20050 GCA_045641325.1 Candidatus Avispirillum sp. | reverse complement strand
GAAATGCTTTGATAAAAATACTAACTGCTAAAGAGGTTGACTATGAAACATAACGATTATCAGTCTTTACTCCGCGATTTCAAAGCATGCGGAATCAAAGAGGGTGACACAGTCCTTGTCCATTCCGCAATGAGAACTCTCGGATTTGTTGAAGGTGGTGCCGCTACTGTGGCGAAAGCGCTTATTGATGCCGTAGGAGAAGAGGGAACAGTCGTTGCCCCCGCGTTCTGCTTTGTGCACGAAACATCACCCTGTCCTCTTATCGACCCGGAAAATGACGTATCCGAAATGGGTGCCATCAGCGAAGCGATAAGAAAATCCGTGGGTGCCCTCCGCAGCATCGCATACAGACATTCCGTATCTGCTGTCGGTAAGAATGCAAAGCTCGTTACAGAAGTCGATACTGATATCAGCCCCTTTGACATCAGGAGCTCTTTCGGAAGAATGCTGGGGCTTGACACAAAAATCCTGCTTCTCGGAGTTCCTTACCTCAACTGTACGTCTCACCATTTCGCAGAGTATATTCTTTCCGTTCCCGACAGAGAAACGGAGAATATGCCCGTTAAACTCAAAAAGCCCGACGGTACCGTTGAGGATACATTCCTTGTAGACTACCATCCCAAGGCAAACCCCAACGGCGAGTATTATTCTTATCCTCACGATTTCAACAGAATAGGTCTTGAGCTGGAAAACAGAGGACTTGTGAATATCACTCATGTGGGAAATGCAGTTGCAAGAACGTTCAGAATGAGAGACCTCATTCACTTCATACTTGACAATTATTCCGTGGAATATAATCTTTTCGCAGAGCTTCCCGAGGGCGCAACTGTGCTTCCCGACGGAGAAGTGGCGACACTCATGATGAAGGACGGTGCTGACCGCCCCGAACTTGCAGTATGGTCTGTCGTGAACAAAGATGAAATGTTCACAAGGTAAAAGAATGAAAAGATTAACAGCTTTCTTCCTTGCGCTGATAATCGTTCTCGCTCCGTCATCGGTTCTTGCCGGTACGGACGACGGTACAATAGTTCTGCGTTTTGACGGCGAAAATGATCTGATAACCGGGGCTTACGGTACCGGATATGAGATATGTGCAAATGCTCTTAAACTCACGGCTCTCGGAGAAGCTTCGCCCTATATAGAACTTGATATGACAGACCTGTCTGTCGACTGTTCCGTTTTCAAATCCGTCGTCATTGTATATAAGGTGCCAACGTATACTGACGGCGACAGATTACAGCAGAATTTTGAGTTTACCACATCGCAGGCATCCGGAAAAACCGGAAAGGACACTCTGCAAAAAAACGATAAGTACGGCGTTGCTTTGTATGACCTGTCATATTTGTCTACCACTTGGAAGGGTACTCTCAATTCTCTGAAGATAAACTGGCTTTCAAAAGTGAGCGAGGGATCTGTTCTTTATATAGACAGTATCGTGATATCCACAGACAGGAACAGCGCACTTGCATCTGCAAATGCTGCTGCAGAAACGGCAAACGGGCGTACTGTTGAGAATATCTGGAACGATTACAGAAAGAATCATTTAAAAGAGAATACGAATACCTATATTATAAGCGACGGTACTCTGTATTTCCGCTATTGTCCCGGAATGCTCACGGCAAGATCCCTTGCCGAAAGGCTTGGAAATGCGGTAAGTGCGGCAACCGGATACAGCGTTGACTGTGACATATATTCCGGCTTCAACACTCTGGCGGAAAAAGGCCAGGGAAATGTGAAATATGTTCTTTCGTACGGCGAGCGTTCATTTATCACGTACCGGAAAACCGTCATAATCAGCGACAGCTCGTACCATGACAGCTTTGACGGACTTGATCCCGAGTATCTGCCGGAGAACTATACATCGAATGAATTTTTATCAGACGGTGTTTCTCTTTCCGACGTGACTGCTATGCCTGCTTCTTCTTCCGGACTTGCCGGACACAGCAACCATGAGTGCAGAGTGGTGGATACCCCGTACGGAACTTTCGCGGTTATCCCCATGAGCGATAAAGGCGACGGCTCTTTCGGGCAGATCAACGGTGCTACTGCAACCGTGTTTAAAGTGGAAAACGGGTCGTATACCTCTCTGTGGTCCTTTACTTTTTCCAATCATACGACAAAGCCCAACATTTTCTATGCACCGGACGGTATGGTATACGTATGCTGTGCCGATGCGGAAAATCTGGATGCATCCATGTACGTGGGCTATTTTGATCCGTCAGAGCCTTTTGACGGGGCGGTGGAAACGAGAAAAGCAATATACTATAAGGACGGAACGGCGCCCGGAGGTTACGGATACGGTCAGCCGATCCTTGACACGACCGACGAAAAAATCGTATTTATGTACTGCGGAGGAGCGACGGAAGGCCACTTTGCATGGTTCGTGTACGATTACACCACTCATTCATTTGAAACGGGTGCCATGCATACAACTCTCAGCAATACATACAGACATTGCTATCTGTATGGCTTTTCCGACGGAAACGGCGGTTTGTATGTGGTAGGCGGAAGAGATGTGCTTCTTTCCACACTCGGTTACAGTTTGCCCGATGTCAGTTATGCTTGGGACGAGGTCAACCTGTTCCATTTCCCCGATATATATGCTTCTCAGTATAACATGATAACCGTTAATTCTGCGGATTATTCGCAGCAGGACGTGATGATGCCCACAACATCGAATAACGGCCACGGAGACGCATATCTTGATACGCTGGGATATCTCCATGTGCTGACTTCCACGAGAATGCACGGCTCCAACCGTCATCACAACACCCTGTACTGGGAATACTGGCATACGGTTTACGATGTACGTACCCCCGGCGAAAATCCTAAGCCGGTTTATAACGAGCCGGTGCTTTTCAATAATGATGCAGAATATTCATGCAGAATGATCGAGTCTTCACGGGGAGATTTGTGCATCGTAGCGATGAAACAGAATTCCGGAAACGTAGAGATCTATTCCGTAGACAGGGAAACCTATGAAAAAAAGCTGATTGTAAACAAACAGCTTGAGGGAAACATCCGGTGTGACGGATCGATAATAGTGTCAAACAGCAGAAATGGTTCTGTTATCGACAATGAGATCACCGTGATGATGCCCGCTTCAAGCGGCGGGACTGCATACAAGATGTTTTCCGTGATCTTTGATGATAAGATCATAGGGGATATTGACGGTGACGGCAAGGTGAATGTTTCAGATGCACTGCGCCTGAAACAATGCATTTTGGGAAAAATCGTCGGAGGCCGTGAATGTGATATAAACGGTGACGGCAAAATAAACGTGACTGACGTCAATATTCTGAAAAAAATAATAGTAGGCGCACAGACCGGGCTATAATAAAAGATGACCGAAACTTTCGTTTCGGTCATCTTTTATTATACAACGAACTGCACTGTGCAGAACGCTGCATATATGATCATCAGTAAAATGCCCTGCCAGCGTGAAAGCTTGCCTTTGATAAGCGGAGGCACGGTCAGTAATGTCATAACGAGGATCATTACCGGCAGGTCTACAAGGAGCGACGCTTTGATACCTGCAATGGTTTTCCCGGCAGGTACGTTAAAGGGTGAGAGAAGAGGAGCAAGTCCGCTGACCAGAACAAGATCGATGAAATTAGCACCGATGATGTTGCCGAGAGAAAGCGCACCGTGACCTTTCACCAGTGAAGTGATAGCTGTAACAAGCTCGGGAAGTGATGTGCCGAGAGCAACGAATGTCAGGGCGATAACCGACTCCGGTACACCCAGCTCTTCTGCAATTATCATTCCGTTGTCAACGAGAAAATCGGAGCCAGCGGCAATGAACACAGCACCGATGATGATGAGGATGATCATTTTTGCAAGACTTCCGCTATCCTTGTTATCCTCGGATGATTCGGAAACTGCGGGTTTCGGATACTTCACCGCGCTCATTATGTTGACATACATGTAAACTGCAAAGATAACAAGAAGCACAGCACCTGCAATTCTTGTGAAACGTCCCATAAAATAAGCAAATACGAGGTAAACCGCAGCCGCACCGAAGAAAAATGCAACGGGAACGCGGAGAGATTTTTTATCAACCGGAGCGGGCTTTATGGCTATTACAAGAGCACATATCAGGGAAGTGTTGCAGATAACGCTTCCTATTGCGTTACCGTATGCTATGTCACCGCTTCCGGCAACAGCGGCTGTTGCGGAAACCATGACCTCCGGAAGCGTTGTTCCTATGGATACGATCGTAGCACCGATGAGAAGCTCCGGAACGTGGTATTTCTTGGCTATGCCGGAAGCTCCGTCAACGAACCAGTCACCGCCCTTGATGAGCAGCAGCAGACCGATCACAAAAAGGATGACAGCTGTTACTATCTTGTGATTTATAAGTGAGTCAACCAACGGAAACAAAAGCTCAGAGACCTGCATTATAATACTCCTTTTATAAATACTTCAATTCCTATTACGATCAGAATTATTCCGCCGAGAACAGATGCTTTCCCCGAAAGGACAGTGCCGAATTTTTTGCCGATGATAAGTCCTGCGATACAGATTATAAAGGTTACGACGCCGATAATGAGTGATTCCGTCAACGCGTGGGTGAAGGGAAGCGCAGAAATGGTGAATCCGACTGACAGAGCATCAATGGACGTGGCGATCCCCTGAACAAGAAGTGCGCCGAAACTGACGGAGGGCTTGTCCTCGTTATCGTCGCTTTTCAGTCCTTCCCAAAGCATTTTGCCGCCGATGTACCCGAGAAGAATAAGTGCTATCCAGGGAATGAATTTTTCAAGGGATCTGAATGTGTCGACGACTGTTTTAACGCAGATCCAGCCGATGAGCGGCATCAAGGTCTGAAATATTCCGAAAATACCGGCAATAAGCGTCATGCGGTGTCTCGGCATCAAGGGCTCGTTGAGACCGTTTGCCGTCGAGACCGAAAAAGCATCCATAGCCAGTCCGACACCAAGCAGTATACTGTTCAAAAAGAAGATATAGTTCATATTTCACCAAAAAACCGGGTACTTTCGTACCCGGTGATTTTCAAAAAGAAAGAGACCATGTACGAAGTGCACATGAGTCTCGCAAATTAAAGCAAGCCAGACCGCAAAGGCCGAGATTGTTGACTTGCTGCGCAAAATACGCTTGCTACTCCCTCAGACAGGCATATTATAGCAGATGATGAATAAAATGTCAAGGAAAAAATAAATCCCACGAAAGTGGGATTTATTTTTTATCTCTTTGTCAACCGTTTGCAAGAGCATCGGCCGGTGCATCTTCGGGAAGATAACCCGAGAATCCGAGCCCCTCGATAGCGGAAATTGCCGCCATATCCTCGGTGGTGATCTCAAAATCGAATATATCGATATTTTCTTTCATTCTTTCAAGGTGTACGGATTTCGAAAGGGGAAGAACACCGTTCTGAAGAACGAATCTGAGGCAAAGCTGTGCTGCGGATTTGTTATAATGCGATGCGATCGACTTAAGTCTTTCGTCACCCAGTACTGCGCCGCATCCCAGCGGGCTCCATGCCTCAACAAGCATTCCGGATTCTTTCGCAAAATTCACATTGTCCATCTGCGTGAAACCGGGGTGGAATTCTATCTGATTCACCATGGGAGCGATCTCGGCATATTCATTCAGCGCATCAAGATGCTTCTTCTGAAAGTTGGAAACGCCGATGGCACGTATCTTTCCGGCTTTGTAAGCTTCTTCAAAGGCTTTCCACGTGGCTGCATTGATCTCTTTCCACCGGGGTGAAACTTTTTCAACGCAGGGCCAGTGGATGAGGTACATATCAAGGTAGTCAACACCGAGATTTTTCAGAGATATGTCAATTGCCTTTTTTGATTCCTCGTATCCTCTGTGGGTGACCCAATGCTTTGTTGTAAGGAATATGTCTTCACGCTTAACGCCGGAAGCTTTGATCCCGGCACCTACGCTTTCCTCATTGCCATACGCGAAAGCTGTGTCAATATGGCGAAAGCCGAGCCCAATGGCACCGCTCACACTCTTTTTGGTTATCTCACCGTCGGGGGCCTGCCACGTTCCGTAGCCCATGGCAGGGATCTCAACGCCGTTGGAAAGCACGAAAGTATCGGTAATTGATTTTTTCATAGTTGCCTCAAAGAAAAGTTATTTAACAGTAGGAACTTTTTCTTTCTGGATAACGTCGTGTGCACCGCCCTCTACGATCGAAGTGGAGGAAACGAGTGTAAGAACGGCTTTTTCACGAAGCTCGGGAATGGTCAGCGCACCACAGTTGCACATGGTGGATTTAACCTTTGCCAGAGACATTGCAACGTTGTCTTTAAGACTGCCGGCATAGGGAACGTAGGAGTCAACGCCCTCTTCAAAGGAGAGCTTCTTATCGCCGCCCAGATCGTATCTCTGCCAGTTGCGGGCTCTTGCGGAGCCTTCACCCCAGTACTCCTTGTAATAAGTACCGCCTATGCTGACTCTGTTGGAAGGGCTTTCATCGAAGCGGGCGAAATATCTGCCCAGCATTACGAAATCAGCACCCATTGCAAGAGAAAGTGTGATATGGTGGTCATATACGATACCGCCGTCGGAACAAACGGGAACGTAAATGCCGGTCTCTTCAAAGTATTTGTCACGTTCAGCGCAAACCTCGATAAGAGCAGTTGCCTGACCGCGGCCTATTCCCTTGGTCTCACGGGTTATACAGATAGAGCCGCCTCCGATACCGACCTTAACGAAATCGGCACCGCAATCAGCAAGGAAGCGGAAGCCTGCGGCATCAACAACGTTGCCCGCACCGACTTTTACTTCATCACCGTATTTTGCACGGATCCATTCAATAGTGCGCTTCTGCCACTCGGAGAAGCCCTCGGATGAGTCAATACAGAGAACGTCAACACCTGCCTCTACGAGAGCGGGGACACGTTCTGCATAGTCACGTGTATTGATACCTGCACCGACAACGTAGCGCTTTGAATTGTCAAGCAGCTCGTTGGGGTTCTGTTTGTGGGTATCGTAGTCCTTGCGGAATACCATGTAAACAAGCTTGCCGTCTTTGTCGATAATGGGCAGGGAATTTAGCTTGTTATCCCAGATGATATCGTTTGCGACCTTCAGCGTTGTACCTTCTTCAGCCCAGATAAGCTTTTCAAAGGGGGTCATGAACTCGGAAACCTTTGTGTTGGGCTCCATACGGCTCACACGGTAATCACGGCTCGTTACGATACCGAGAAGCTTACCGTGAGAAGTACCGTCGTCTGTTACGGCAACGGTGGAGTGACCGTTTTTCTCCTTAAGAGCGATCACGTCAGCCAGAGTCGCATCGGGTGTGATGTTGGAATCACTGGTGACGAATCCTGCTTTGTATCCCTTTACCTGACGTACCATTTCAGCCTCGGACTCAATGGACTGAGAACCGAAAATGAAGGAAACGCCGCCCTCGGTAGCAAGAGCGATGGCCAGTTTTTCACCGGAAACAGCCTGCATGATAGCGGATACCATGGGGATGTTCATGGTTATTTTCGACTCTTCGCCTTTTTTGAACTTGACCAGAGGGGTCTTAAGAGATACGTTTGCGGGGATGCACTCACTTGAAGAGTACCCGGGAATAAGAAGGTATTCGTTAAAAGTATGTGAGGGTTCGTTAATTATTCTTGCCATTTCTGCCTCCACTTATAAAAATTCAATTAAAACAGTCCGGAAATCTTTCCGTTTTCGTCAACGTCAATATTTTCCGCTGCGGGTTTCTTGGGAAGACCGGGCATTGTCATAATATCACCGGTAAGAACTACGATGAAGCCTGCGCCTGCGGATATCTTAACGTTCTTGACGGTAACGGTGAAATTCTCGGGAGCGCCCAGCTTTGCGGGATCGTCCGAAAAACTGTACTGTGTCTTTGCGATGCAAACGGGGCATTTGTCGTAGCCAAGAGCAGTAAGAGTGTCGATCTGTTTCTTTGCTGCGGGAAGAACCGTGATACCTGCACCGCCGTAAATTCTGCGGACAATAGCTTCGATCTTTTCTTCGATGGTGGTATCAAGATCGTAGCTGAAGGAGAATTCGTTTTTCTCTTCGCAGAGTCTTACGACCTCTTCTGCAAGCTCAACGCCGCCGGCACCGCCGTCAGCCCATACTGTAGAGAGCTTGACGTTAACGCCGAGCTCTTTGCACTTTTCGATAACGAGAGCGATCTCGGCATCGGTATCGGTGGGAAAACGGTTAACTGCGACAACGCAGGGAAGCTTATATACGTTCTTGATGTTTGAAACGTGACGGAGAAGGTTGGGAAGACCTTTTTCAAGGGCGGAAAGGTCCTCAGCTCCCAGCTGCTTCTTGTCAAGACCGCCATGCATCTTGAGAGCACGGACAGTTGCAACCACTACGACTGCATCGGGCTTGAGACCGGTCATACGGCACTTGATGTCAAGGAACTTCTCAGCACCGAGGTCTGCACCGAATCCTGCCTCGGTAACTGCATAGTCACCGAGCTTCATAGCCATCTTGGTGGCGATGACGGAGTTACAGCCGTGTGCGATATTTGCGAAAGGACCGCCGTGAACGAATGCAGGGGTTCCTTCGAGGGTCTGTACCAGATTGGGTTTGAGGGCATCCTTAAGGAGAGCTGCCATAGCGCCGACTGCGTTAAGATCACCTGCAGTAACGGGCTTATCATCGTAGGTATAAGCAACGACGATCCTGGAAAGTCTTGCTTTCAGATCGGTAATGGAGGAAGCAAGGCAGAACACAGCCATGATTTCGGAAGCGACTGTAATGTCAAATCCGTCTTCACGGGGAGTACCGTTTGCTTTTCCGCCCAGGCCGTCAACAACGAAACGAAGCTGTCTGTCGTTCATGTCAACGCATCGCTTCCAGGTGATCTTTCTGGGATCGATGCCCAGAGAGTTGCCCTGCTGGATGTGGTTGTCAAGCATAGCTGCAAGCAGATTGTTTGCCGCACCGATAGCGTGGAAGTCGCCGGTGAAGTGGAGGTTGATATCCTCCATGGGTACTACCTGTGCATATCCGCCGCCTGCGGCACCGCCCTTGACACCGAACACAGGGCCAAGCGAGGGCTCACGGAGAGCAACTACTACGTTTTTGCCGATTTTCTTGAGACCGTCGGAAAGACCGATGGTCGTAGTGGTTTTGCCCTCACCTGCGGGGGTAGGAGTGATGGCGGTAACAAGGATGAGCTTTCCGTTCTTTCTGTCAGATTCATTCAGAAGAGAATAATCCACTTTTGCCTTGTATTTGCCGTACTGCTCCATGTATTTTTCATCCACACCTGCGACCTTTGCGATCTCGGTAATGGGCTTCATGGGAATAGACTGAGCTATTTCAATATCGGATAAGTATGCCATTTTCATTTACCTTACTTCTTAAAGTAGTTCACCGCGGATTCAAACATTAGCATATTATACATCCCGGGAACGTTTTTGTAAAGACCCTTTCCTATTCTTTCGCTGTGGCCCATCTTTCCGAACACTCTTCCGTCGGGAGAAGTGATACCTTCTATTGCGAAAGAGGAATCATTGGGATTGAAGCGGATATCATCAGTGGGTGCACCATCGAAGTCAACGTACTGGGTTGCAATCTGCCCGTTTTCGGCAAGCTTTTTGATGAGCTCGTCGGAGGCTAAGAACTTACCTTCGCCGTGGGAGATCGGTACTGTATAAACATCACCGACATTGGTCGCGGCAAGCCACGGGGATCTGTTCGATGCCACTCTTATTCTCACAAGCTTCGACTGATGCCGTGCGATAGAGTTGAAAGTAAGGGTGGGACAGTTCTCGTCTGTGTCGACGATTTTGCCGAACGGAACAAGTCCGAGCTTGATAAGTGCCTGGAATCCGTTGCAGATACCGCACATAAGACCGTCACGGTCATTGAGAAGACGGTGTACTTCTTCTTTGATCTGTGCGTTGCGGAAGAATGCCATTATGAATTTGCCCGATCCGTCAGGCTCATCACCGCCGGAAAATCCGCCGGGAATGAATACCATCTGAGAATCGGAAAGCTGTTTTGCGAACTGCTCCACGCTTTCGGATATCTTATCAGATGACAGGTTGTTGATAACGAAAGTGTTTACCTCTGCTCCCGCATCGAGCATTACCTTTGCGGAGTCGAACTCGCAGTTGGTTCCGGGGAATACGGGAATCAGCACCTTGGGCTTAACGCATTTTACATGAGGTGCGGATACCTTTTCGGCACAGCTCTCAAATGCTGTTATCTTCTTGGGATTTTCTTTTTCAAGGCAAGGATAAACGCTTTCAAGCTTGCCCTCATACAGAGCATCAAGCTCCTTCACGGAGATCGCTTCATTACCGAATGAAACGGTATTCTCGCTTGTAACATGACCGATAAGCTCACCCTCGGTATCTTCATCTGTTTCTATGATGAAAGCGCCGTAGAGGTATCCGAAGATATCGTCTTTTGTAAGCTTATCGGAGAATGTGAAACCGAATCCGTTGCCTATGCACATTTTATATACGGCTTCTGCTATACCGCCGAAAGTGGGAGTGTATGCGGCATAGACCTTGCCGGATAGTGCGAGTGAGCGAACTTTGTCAAAGCACTTTTTGAGAGAATCGGGGCAGGGAAGTCCGTCTTCACCGTATTCGGGGAATATTCCGATGACTTTATGGCCCGCCGATTTGAATTCGGGAGATACGACCTCATCACATTTGCCGGTAGTGACCGCAAATGAAACGAGCGTGGGAGGAACGTCCAGCTTTTCAAAGGAGCCGCTCATGGAGTCCTTGCCGCCGATAGCGGCAACACCCAGATCCATCTGTGCAGAGAAAGCGCCGAGAAGGGCTGAGAAGGGCTTGCCCCAACGTGCGGGCTCATGACCGGGCTTTTCAAAATACTCCTGGAAAGAAAGATAAACGTCCTCAAACGAAGCACCGGCCGCCACAAGCTTTGATACGCTCTCGACAACGGCGAGATATGCGCCGTGATAAGGGCTCTTTTCAGTTATGTAGGGGTTATAGCCCCAAGACATAAAGGAGCAGGTATCCGTGTGCTTTTTTTCAACGGATATCTTATGTACCATTGACTGGATGGGAGTGCGCTGATATTTGCCTCCGAAAGGCATCAGCACGGTACCCGCGCCGATGGTGGAGTCAAAACGCTCGGAAAGACCGCGTTTGGAGCAAACATTGAGATCGGAAACGAGAGCCTTATAGGTGTCTGTGAACGATCCGTCAACGGTCTTGTTGATGCTTACGGTCTTTGCGGGGATAACGTCGATATGCTTTTCAGCACCGTTGGAATCGAGGAATTCTCTCGAAACGTCAACGATTATCTGACCGTTCCATGTCATTTTGAGCCTGGGATCCGCGGTGACACGCGCAACGATGCTTGCTTCAAGGTTTTCTTCGTCAGCAATCGCTTTGAATTTCTCCGCATCTTCGGCGGATACGACAACTGCCATTCTTTCCTGAGATTCGCTGATGGCAAGCTCGGTGCCGTCAAGTCCCTCATATTTTTTCGGTACTGCGTTTAGATCTATCATAAGACCGTCGGCAAGCTCACCTATGGCAACAGATACGCCGCCTGCACCGAAGTCGTTGCAGCGTTTTATCATTCTGCATGCATCCGTACGGCGGAACAGCCTCTGAAGCTTTCTCTCTTCGGGGGCATTACCTTTCTGTACCTCCGCACCGCAGGTCTCAACGGAGTGAGTGTTGTGCGCCTTTGAAGAGCCGGTAGCACCGCCTATACCGTCACGTCCGGTACGTCCGCCGAGCAGAATGACGATATCTCCGTCCTGCGGGCATTCACGGCGAACGTTTTCTGCGGGAGCGGCGGCAATTACCGCGCCTATCTCCATACGCTTTGCGGCATAACCCGGGTGATAAAGCTCGTCCACGATGCCTGTCGCAAGACCTATCTGGTTACCGTAGGAGGAGTAGCCTGCGGCGGCAGTCTGAACGATTTTTCTCTGGGGAAGCTTTCCGGGGATCGTGTCGGAAACGGGTACGGTCGGATCTGCGGCACCGGTGACACGCATTGCGGCGTAAACGTAGGAACGGCCGGAAAGCGGGTCACGGATCGCACCGCCGATACAGGTGGCTGCACCTCCGAAGGGCTCGATCTCCGTAGGATGGTTATGTGTTTCGTTCTTAAAGAGCAGGAGCCAGGGCTCGTCTTTTCCGTCAACGTTAACGGTCATTTTCACCGTGCAGGCGTTGATCTCTTCAGATTCGTCAAGCTTCTGAAGCTGACCGGTCTTTTTCAGATATTTTGCGGCAATAGTGCCGATATCCATAAGATTTACGGGTTTCGTCCTGCCGAGCTCTTTCCTTGTTTCAAGATACCTTCTGTATGCTTTTTCAAGAAGTGGGTCGTCAAAAGAAACGTTATCCACCGTGGTCAGAAACGTTGTGTGTCTGCAATGATCCGACCAGTAGGTGTCTATCATACGAATTTCTGTGATGGTAGGCTCACGTTTTTCACCGATGAAATACTCCTGGCAGAAGGCGATGTCGTCCGTGTCCATTGCAAGACCGTAGTTTGCAACGAAATCAGAAAGACCTTTGCGGTCAAGGCTGTTGAATCCGTCAAGAGTTGCCACTCTTTCAGGAACGGTGAAGGGAATATCAAGTGTTTCCGGAAGTCCGAGATCTGCTTCTCTTGACTCAACCGGGTTAATAACGTATTTCTTGACGGCATTGAAATCATCGTCACTGATGTTTCCCTCAAGAATATATACTTTTGCTGTTCTGATCGTGGGTCTGTCACCGCAGGATGCTATCTGAATGCACTGTGCGGCGGAATCAGCTCTCTGATCAAACTGACCGGGAAGATACTCAACCGCAAAAACTCTGCCGTCGGTCTCGGGAAGGGAATCGGCAGCAATGTCAAGCTGTACCTCCGAGAAAACGGTCTTAACGGATTCATTGAAGAGTTCTTCGGAAATGTTTTCAACATCATATCTGTTGAACAGACGAACGCCTGTAAGACCTTTTATGCCCAACAGATTTGTAAGCTCTGAATGAAGGTTGTTCGCTTCGTTGGCGAGCTGCGGCTTTTTCTCAACGTATATTCTGTATACCATTATAATACCTCCAGAGCTTTTTTGCCGATGTCGTGTCTGTAAAATGCATTGCCGAATGAGATCTTATCTACATTTGCATATGCTTTTTCAATTGCGCCGGGAAGATCTTTTGCTACGGCGACAGCACCGAGAACACGACCTCCGTTTGTGAGAAGCTTTCCGTCGGAAAGCTTTGCACCGGCTACGAAAACGGAATCCTTGACCTCATCATCAATCGTGATTTCGTATCCCTTTTCGTATGAAACCGGATATCCCTCTGACGCCATGATGACACAGCAGGCAGAAGCATCGCTGAATTTCACCTCTGCGTTTTTCAGCGTTCCTTCAGTCGTTGCTCTCATGACGGTATAAAGATCGCTTTCCAGAAGAGGAAGCACTACCTGCGTTTCGGGGTCACCGAAGCGACAGTTATACTCAATTACCTTGGGACCGTCCGGGGTTATCATGAGACCAAAATAGAGGCATCCCTTGAAGGTGCGTCCTTCGGCATTCATTGCCTTGACTGTGGGGATGAATATTTCATTCATGCAGCGCTCGGCGACCTCCCGGGTGTAATACGGATTGGGTGCGATGGTACCCATACCGCCGGTATTAAGGCCGTTATCTCCGTCAAGCGCACGCTTATGGTCCATTGAAGATACCATGGGAATGACGGTTTCGCCGTCTGTGAATGATAGTACCGAAACTTCGGGGCCGGTCAGAAATTCTTCGATAACGATATGCTCGCCGCTTTTTCCGAATTTCTTATCCGCCATCATAGAGCGTACGGCATCGCAAGCTTCTTCACGGGTGTTTGCAATTATAACGCCTTTGCCCAGAGCAAGTCCGTCTGCCTTGACAACTGTCGGTATCTTTGCCGTTTCAAGATATGCAAGAGCCGATTCCATATTGTCAAAGGTTTCGTATTCTGCAGTGGGAATGCCGTATTTTTTCATAAGGTTTTTTGAAAAAACCTTACTGCCTTCGATTATTGCAGCACACTTGCGGGGACCGAAGCAGGGGATACCCTTTTCTTCGAGAGCATCC
Organism: Candidatus Avispirillum sp.; assembly: GCA_045641325.1. Lineage (GTDB taxonomy): Bacteria > Bacillota > Clostridia > Oscillospirales > CAG-272 > Avispirillum. The sequence continues at coordinate 6,009 of JAZUGU010000108.1, read as the reverse complement.
ACCGCTCCCAGTACCAGAGGATCGTCGGGTGCTACAACCGCATAGTCGATTTTGTTATCAACGGCGAATTTTACTATATTTTCGATATCGGTTGCTCCGATACTCACCAGCGTTGCATCGTCAGCCATTCCGCCGTTGCCGGGAAGTGCGAATATCTCGGTGATTTCTTTGTTTTCTTTCAGTTTTTTGATGATGGCGTGCTCACGCCCGCCGCCACCTACGACCATTATTTTCATTTATTTCTCCGTTATCAATGATGGAACAGTCTCATGCCGGTGAATGCCATGACCATATCGTATTTGTCACAGCACTCAATGACCAGATCGTCACGGATAGATCCGCCGGGCTCTGCTATGTATTTCACGCCACTCTTCTTTGCTCTTTCAATGTTGTCGAAGAAGGGGAAGAAAGCGTCTGAACCGAGAGACACACCGCCGCAGGTATCAAGATATGCCCGCTGTTCTTCGAGGGTAAATGGCTCGGGCTGCTTTGTAAAGTATTTCTGCCAGATGCCGTCAGCACATACGTCTTCTTCATTCTGGTTGATGTAGCCGTCGATAACGTTATCACGGTCAGGTCTGCCTATATCGTCACGGAAGGGAAGATCAAGAACCTTATCAGCCTGTCTGAGGAACCAGGTGTCTGCCTTGGAGCCTGCAAGACGTGTGCAATGTATTCTGGACTGCTGTCCCGCGCCGACGCCGATAGCCTGTCCGTCATATGCGAAGCACACGGAGTTGGACTGGGTGTATTTGAGAGTGATGAGTGAGATGATCAGGTCACGAACAGCTTCCTCGGGAAGCTCTTTGTTTGCCGTAACAACGTTCGCAAGAAGCTCGCGGTCGATTTTGAAATTGTTGTGTCCCTGCTCAAAGGTGATTCCGAATACGTCTTTGTGCTCGACGGGAGCAGCCTCATAGTCGGGATCGATCTTAACAATGTTATATGTACCTTTTCTCTTGGACTTGAGGATCTCAAGTGCTTCGGGCTCGTATCCGGGAGCGATGATGCCGTCGGAAACCTCGCGCTTTATCATTTTTGCGGTTGTAACGTCGCAAACGTCCGAGAGAGCTACCCAGTCGCAGAATGAGCACATTCTGTCGCAGCCTCTTGCTCTTGCGTATGCACATGCAAGAGGAGAGTCGTCAAGACCTTCGATATCGTCTACAAAGCAGGCTCTTTTCAGCTTGTCTGAAAGGGGAATACCAACTGCCGCAGACGTGGGGCTGACGTGCTTGAAAGATGTAACTGCGGGAAGACCGAGAGCAGCTTTCAGCTCTTTGACAAGCTGCCAGGAATTGAATGCATCAAGGAAATTGATGTATCCCGGAGGTCCGTTGAGAACTTCAATGGGAAGCTCTTCGCCGTTGTTCATGAATATCTTTGCGGGCTTCTGATTGGGGTTACAGCCGTACTTCAGTTCAAATTCTTTCAATGGTTTTCTCCTTATTTGTTCTTATTGATTATGATTTCGGTGGGTTCTGCTCCGCAGAGGGGGACCTGACGGACGAAAAGGGATACCTTATTGTCCTCGTTAAGGTTCTCCCACAGAATGTTTGCAAACTCTTCTGCGGTATCGGGAATCTCAATTTCCTCGGGCTCACCAATGAAAGAGGGAATGGGATTACCGTCACATTTATAGGTGTGGATGAAATGACCGATGCCTGCTTTTGCGGGGTAATTGTAATAATTGCGTACGCAGTAATTACCGTCTCCGCTGAGGCTCTTCAGAATGGAAAGCTGGTATTCAAAAGACTTTTCGGAAAAGTCGTAGAAGCATACGCCGGAAACACGGGGAGTGAAGTTGGGAGCATCGGGCTCGAATTCACGTGTGGCGAGAGCTTCTTCAACGGTCATGCCCTCAAGGAAATAATCGTAAATGGTGTTGGTCTGGTCGCCGTTGGTAATGATATCGATATCATCGCCGCAGGAGAGATAAGGATTGTAAATGATAAGGCTGGGGTCTTCCATTTTGGATTCGTCAAAAGCCTTTGTCCTCATACCGCCGTCAAATCTCTCAAAGATCCTGTTGCGTGAGTTGACACTTCTTCCCATAATGAAGTAAGCGATCATAGCGGATTTGCCGTCAGCTGAACGGCCGATGATGATACCTCTGCCGGGATAAGTGTTCTCGGACAGCAGTTTTTTGATATCGTAAAGTGCCATAATTAACCTCTTTCTTTGATAATGTCGGCAGAAACCATTTCAGCCGCCTTGGGCAGGATTTTCCACTCTGCCAGCTTCATAACTCTTTTCTGCAGTGATTCGGCAGTATCTCCGGGGAGAATGTTTACAGCCTTTTGCAGAATGATTTTTCCTCCGTCCGGTATTTCATTTACGAAATGGACAGTAGCCCCCGTGACCTTGACTCCTTTCAAAAGAGCGGCTTCATGGACACGGAGACCGTAGAAGCCTTCACCGCAGAACGAGGGAATAAGAGAAGGATGAACGTTTATTATTCTTTCGGGATACCTTGATGTGAATTTTTCGGAAAGGATCGACATGAATCCGGCAAGGATAATAAGCTCGATGCCGTTTTTCTGAAGCTCTGAAACGATGGCTTCTTCAAATCCTTCGCCATATTTTTTGCGTGTGATGACAGCAGTTCTGATTCCTGCCTTTTCCGCACGTTCCAGAGCAAAAGCGTTCTCTTTATTTGAGATCACGAGTGATATTTTACCGCTTTTGATTATTCCGGATTTTTCGGCATCAATCAGAGCCTGAAGATTTGTTCCGCCGCCCGAAACGAGAACGGCGATTTTAGCTTTTTCAGCCATTTTTCAGAGCACCTCCTAAAACGGGCAAAAGCGTAATGCCCGGGCATTACGATAATAACGGCGGTCAGATTTTCCAACTAATCGGCTTTTGAACCGTTTGGAAAATACTTCAGCATATTGTGATTTTTTCTTCTGATCTGATTATTTCACCGATAACATATGCATCTTCACCGTTTGCGCGGAGGATCTCAAGAGCGTTGTCTGCGTCCTCCTTTGATACGACGATGCTCATGCCGACACCCATATTGAATGTGTTGAACATATCGCGCTCGCTGATGCCTCCGCATCTGGCGATAAGATCGAAAATCGGAAGCACACGTACGGCTGACTTGTCAATCTTTGCTCCGAGACCGTCGGGAATACTTCTGGGAATATTTTCATAGAAGCCGCCGCCGGTAATATGTGAGATGCCCTTGACCTGTACTTTTTCAAGAAGTGCCAGCACGGGTTTTACATATATTTTGGTAGGGGTGAGGAGCGTTTCACCTACGGATTTTCCTCCAAGCTCGTCCATGGGCTTGAGAATGTCGGAATTTTCAACGTCGAAAACCTTTCTCACGAGAGAAAAACCGTTTGAGTGTACGCCGGAGGAGGGAAGCGCGATAACAACATCGCCTTCTTTCATTGAGCTGTGATCAATGATTTTCTTTTTATCGACGATACCTGTGCAGTATCCTGCCAGATCATATTCATCTGCAGGATAAAATCCGGGCATTTCTGCAGTTTCACCGCCGATAAGTGCGGCGCCGGACTGTACACATCCTTCGCACACACCTTTTACGATGTCGGCGATACGCTCGGGAACGTTCTTGCCGCAGGCAATGTAGTCAAGGAAAAAGAGCGGCTTTGCTCCTGCACAGATAATGTCATTGACACACATTGCAACACAGTCGATTCCCACGGTGTCGTGCTTGTTGAGCAGAAATGCTATCTTCAGTTTAGTACCCACACCGTCAGTGCCGGAAACCAGCACAGGCTCTTCCATTCCGGAAATGTCGGGAATAAACAGACCGCCGAAACCGCCTACGTCGGAGAAAACCCCGGGAGTCACTGTCCTTGCGATGTGCTTTTTCATAAGCTCAACAGATTTGTAACCTGCGGTTATATCAACACCGGCTGCTGCATAAGCTTCTGATTTGGAATTTTCTATCATACTACTATCCTCAGTTTGTTGTCAGTAATTAATCAGTCTTTTCCGTTCCAGCAATAGGTGCAGAGATCGCAGGGATCGAGGCCGATGGCCCTGACCACGTTCTCAAGAGACTGGAAATCAAGCGATGCGAAATTGAATTTGTCGCATATGGTTTTTCTCAGGTTTTTGCCTCTTACCGTATTGCCGTCAGCGTACTCATCTATGTGATCGAAGCCTTCTTCGCCTTCGAGCTCCATTATCACTCTGCGTGCGATAAGGTCCATGTCGCTTGTTGCACGGGAAAAATTAAGGAATTTGCATCCGAACATGATGGGCGGACATGCTGAACGCATGTGAACGGATTTCGCTCCGCTTTCGTACAGAAATTCAACTGTCTCTTTAAGCTGAGTTCCCCGTACGATCGAATCGTCCACAAAGAGAAGGTCGTTGCCCTCGATAAGCTCCTTTACGGGTATCTGCTTCATTTTGGCGATCTTCTGTCTGTCAGTCTGTTTGCCGGGCATGAAGCTGCGGGACCACGTGGGAGTGTACTTGATAAAAGCACGGGCAAAGGGGATCCTGCTGCTGTTTGCATATCCTATCGCATGAGGTGTGCCGGAATCGGGAACACCGCCAACGTAATCAATGCTGTCAACCGTTTTGTTCTCGCGGTCCATTTCAGCAAGGAGCTCGCCGTTCTTATATCTCATCATTTCCACGTTCTTACCTTCATAGGTGGATGTGGGATAACCGTAATAACTCCACAGGAAAGAGCAAACACGCTTCTTCTTTCCGGGTGCCACGAGCTGATCCAGACTGTCGGGAGACATTTCGATCACCTCACCGGGGCCAAGCTCTTTGACAGTTTCAAAACCCAGCTTCTCATATGCGAAGGATTCAAGCGAAACAGCATAGCCGTCATCACGTTTTCCGATCTGAAGAGGAAGTCTTCCGAAACGGTCACGTGCCACGATTATATTGCCGTCATCCTTTAATATAAGGATGGCTGCAGTACCGTCAATTGCTTTCTGAGCAAACTGTATGCCGTCGGCAAAACTGCTTTTCTGGTCTATAAGTGCGGAAAGCAGTTCAACAGCATTGATCCTGCCTCCGGTCATGGAGTCGAAATGACCGCCGGAGAATGAGAGATACTGCTCGATCAGCTCATCGGAATTGTTGATTACACCGATCATGCTGATGGCGTAATTTCCGAGATTTGAACGAATGAGCATCGGCTGAGGATCGCTGTCGCTGATACAGCCGATAGCGGAAGTACCCTGCATCTCGTTGAAGATGTGTTCAAATTTGGTGCGAAACGGAGAATTTTCAATGTGGTGTATCTTGCGCTGGAGACCGATCTCAGGGTCAAATGCAGCAAGACCGCCGCTCTTCGTTCCTAAGTGCGAATGGTAGTCAACACCGAAGAAAACGTCCGCCATGCAGTCGTCCTTCGATGTTATGCCGAAGAAACCTCCCATTGTTACCTCCGGAAATTATGCAAAGAAGAGCTCGGAAAGCGTCATGGGATCGACATATTCGCCGTCCTTGTATACACGCATGTTGCCGGATGCAATCTCGTCGATGAGCATTACCTTACCATCTGCATCGTATCCGAACTCGAATTTGATGTCGTAGAGAACAAGTCCTTTTTCAAGGAGATCGTCTGCAACGATCTTGGTGATCTTCTGTGTCATGGCCTTGATATCATCATACTGCTCGCCGGTCATAACGCCGAGATCGATAAGACCGTCCTTGGTTACCAGCGGATCGCCTTTTTCATCGTTCTTGAAAGTGGTTTCAACGTATGCGGGCAGGTCAGCACCTTCCTCGATGTAATCGCTGTATCTGCGATAGAAGCTTCCGACAGCCTTGTGACGGCAGATGACCTCGAGTCCCTTTCCGAATACCTTAGCAGGAAGGACTTCCATAGTCGTATCGTCGAGGTTTGCATTGACATAGTGTGTCTTGATGCCTGCTGCGTTGATTTTCTCAAAGAAATAGATGGACATACGGAGGTTGACATCTCCCACGCCCTCGATTGTGAGACCTACAGAATTCTCGCCCGGATCGAATACGCCATCCTTTCCCGTGCAGTCATCC
>JAZUGU010000107.1:0-17282 GCA_045641325.1 Candidatus Avispirillum sp. | reverse complement strand
TCCGCTGATAAGGTTGCATTCAACTTCGGTGAGGACACCTGGCACAGAGTAACCGTTGAGATCCTCCAGAAATACAACACCATCAACATTTACATTGACGGCGAAGGCGAGCCCGTTTACACCGGTACCTGCGGTGAAATGTACTGGCTCAACGGTCTGTATCTGATCGGTCAGGCTGTCGGCGCAAGCTGCCTGCTTGATAACTACAATATCTACTCTGCTGAGGATTATACCCTCCAGAAGAGCGGCTTCGGTTCTGCTGTAGGTAACAGCGAGAACGAGCGTTGGGTTGACGTTGACGCTCCTTGTAACGCTCCTTACGTATGGCATCTGCCCGCAACCACCGTTAAGGAAACTCCCGAGACCTGCCACAGCGTAGGTAAGGACGTAACCACCTGCGTTATCTGCGGCGCTACCATTGATCACGAGATCGCTAAGATCGCTCACAAGTGGTCCACTTACGACATCAACCGCAAGACTGAAGACGGTCTCGTATACAACTACTGCAGAAATGCAGAGAACGGCATCTGCAGCGACTGCGGCGAGCGTCACTACACCACTCTTCCCGCTAACTACGAAGGCACCCTGTATCAGTTCCATGACTTCCAGGATGACTTCATCTTCAACTGCAACTCCGGTTGGAGCGCTGATTACTGGACCGTAGCTGACGGCAAGCTCAACTTCAATAAGTACGGCGCTAACTACAACCAGTACGACTTCAACCATGAGTATCCTACCAACAGCTGGTCCTGGTGGTTCGATATCACCTTCGACAGCATCTATGATGACGAGCACGGCGGCTACGGCGATGAAGTATACTTCTGGTTCGGCGGTCAGAACACCGTTGCTATCATGGCCGGTTACCAGTTCAAGACCCCCGAGATCGAGAACGGTGTGTTCACCGGCGCTATGGTTGACACCGGCTACTTCTTTATCAGACCCGCTGACGGCGGCTCCTTCATGGAGCAGAGAACTGCTTACGAGATCGAGTTCGGTAAGACTTACAACTTCGGTATCACCTTCGAATATGACGAAGATGAGTGGACCGGCGCTGTTAAGCTCTGGCTCGACGGCGAAGTAGTTTGCCAGTACACCGACGCTGAGGACGAAGAGATCATCTTCGTAATTCCTTACGCTAACTCCACCGTTACCTACAACGTCTGGAGAGACTTCGGTGTTGTACACAGCATCGACAACTTCGCATTCGGCTCCGCTGACTTCAGAATTCTTCCTCTGATGGGCGACGTTGACGGCGACGGTGCTATCACCGCAGCTGACGTTGTTGCTTACAGAAGATACTTCTCCGCTCAGGCTGACGCTATCAACCTCGCAGAGGTTGCTGAAGCTGACATGAACGGCGACGGCGTAGTTAATGCTAAGGACCTCCTCGCTCTGAGACAGCTCCTCGCTGCATAATCTGAGCAAGAGATTCTGCTTAAAGGATAATTAAACATCCTGCGGCACCCCAATAGGGGTGCCGCTTTTTTATTAAGATAGCCTTCCCCCTTGGGGGAAGGTGGCAAGAGCCGGAATATCCCCGGCTCTTGACGGATGAGGCCAAACGATTACAGCAGACAAAAGATAGCCTTCCCCCTTGGGGGAAGGCTATTATAGCCCCTTGACAACAAGTACATTTTCGGTTATAATTACTGTGTAATTTTATCCGGAGGAATTCCCATGAAGAAAATCATTTCTGTAATCCTTTGCATTTCAATGCTGGCGGCATCCGCCGTATTTGCGATCCCCGCCGCAGCCGCAGAGGGAAAGATCGCTCTGTCTGCAACCGGCAAGGTCACCGACCCCATGACCGGCACCGGCACCTTTACCCTCACCATCTCAATGAAAGAAAACACGGGTGTCAACACCCTTAACCTGAAAATCGGTTATAATGCCGATACTCTGGAATTCGATTCCATCACCAACGGAGTCGTATTCAGCGAAGAAAACGGCGGCGCCATGTCCGTGGCGGATACCGCTTCAAATCCCATCGCACTCTATTTCGAGCACACCGGTTACGAGAACATAGCCGCTACCGGCAAGATCGTTACCATTAAGTTCAATATCATTGACGACATGGGCGAATTCGATTTCACCTATCAGGTGGATGAGGAAAATACCTATGCTGTTGACGGCGATAATCTCCCCGTATCTCTGAACATTACTGCCGCTAACGACGTTTCAAAGACCACACAGCACGTGAACACCGCTCTTCCCACCACGATCAAGCCCACCTGCACCGAGCCCGGCAGGATCGAGAAGAGATGCTTCACCTGCAACAAGATCATCAGCGTTCTGCCCAACGGCGATGCCCTCGGCCACGATTGGGACGAGATCGACCGTGTCGAGCCCACCGAAACCTCTGACGGCTACGTTGAGTACGAGTGCCTCAGATGCTATGAGACAAAGACCGAAATCCTCCCCAAAAAGGAAGTTACCCCCGGCGTCATCAAGGGCAAATATACCGTTGAGGAAGGAACTCTCACCCTCACTCTCGACCTTTCCAAGAACCCCGGCCTCAATACCCTGGTCACCCTTCTCGGATACAATAAAGATGCTCTGAAGATCGTTTCCGTCACAAACGGCAACGTATTCTGTGATGCTACCGGCGGCTCAATGTTCACCGTTAATCTTGAGAACGATCCTCTGCTTCTCTATTTCGATGAGAACAACGTCGGCAACATCAAGGCAAACGGCACTCTCGCCACCCTCGTGTTCGAAGTGCTTGACGAAAATGCCGACTTCGGCTTCACTCTCGCAGTAGACGAGGACGGACACTACGCCGTCAGCGACGAGTACCTGCCCGTTGATATGCCCATCGAGGTTTCCACAGTAGAAGAGGCAAACTTCATCCCCGGTGACCTGGACGGCGACGGCAAGGTCAATGCCGCCGACTCCAACCTTATGAAAAAGATCGTCCTGGGCATCGTTGAGCCCACCGATATCCAGCTGAAAGCAGGAGATCTCAACGGCGACGGCAAAATCAATGCCTCCGACTATAACCTCCTCAAAAAGCTCATCCTCGGTATCGATATATATTGATATACGGGGTTTCACCCCGCACCCCACCACTTTTTGAAAAAAGTGGACAAAAACTTCTGGTAAATAAGAAAACAGAGCGTCTGCAGTTTACTGCACCCGCTCTCTTTTTTTATCAAAAGTTTTCGCCGGCCTTTTTCAAAAGGCCGAGGTATCGGGTTCGGGGCAAAGCCCCGTATATCAAACCTCTCTGTCGTTTTCGGGGGCGGATTCCTTGGGTGCGGCGGTGTTGTATTCCACAACGGGGAGGCTTCTCATGAACTCTATAACGTATCTGAGCTGGCTTTCCTTATTTTCGCGCATCCATGCGGTGCGGAAGTCGGGAAGCCAGGATTCGATCTCGTCTGCGAGAACGGCGCGGTCGGTATATCCCTCGATACCCTTGATGCCAAGCTCCACGCGGTTCATGGTCTTGATCGCCTTGCAGGCGATGAGCAGGTCCTTATATCTGTCGTCCTCGGTATCAACGGAGCTGATTATCTTCATGAGCTCGTCAAGGCGGGCGATGTTCTCGATCGCTTTGTCGGTATCGCAGTTAAGCTCGGTCACTCTGCCCTCGCAGGTGTTTGCGGAATACCAGTACATGAATTCCATCCAGTCGCAGGTGCGCTCGCACTGGCCCATTTTGCGGACAACGTCGATGATGTTCACGTCGTCGGAATCATAGAGCAGGGAGCTTGCGGCGAACTCGAATTCCTCGTCGGGGAGCACGTCGGGGCTCCAGCCCATCTGTGCGCCGATGACCATGCCGTAGAGCGAGCAGTTGAAAGCGCAGATGTTGCCGAAATCGCCCCAGTTGGTATTGAGGATACCCGCCGCGCCGTATTTCTTGCCGTAGCGGGCAAGGTTGGTGATATTGCCCTCGGAGCGGTCGATCTCCTCAACAAATCTGTTCCAGCTTGAAGTGCCGGGGCAGACGAGCTGTGTGAGGCCGGATTCAGCCATGGTCTTTATCTTGTTCTCATCGGGATCCTTCAGATAGGTCCAGTTGAGCATAACGGTGTCCTTGGGGATGTAGGAGAGCTTGTCGGGCTGTGCGAGAGCGATATCGCCCCACATCATAACGGTCTTGCCGCGGGATTTCACGTGGTCGATGATCTGCATGAGGAACTTGAAATATTCCTCGCCTGCGTCCTTACCGGCGTTTCTGCCGCGGCACAGGTCGAAGGTCTCGTCACAGCAGATATTGAATCTGTCCGTGCGGAACAGGGGGATGTACTGGTCGATAATGCTCTTGATCACCTTGATGGACTCGGGATTGGACACGTCGATGGTGTGGTGATACATCTTTTCAAGCCAGTACATGGCGGTGGGCTTGTAGTTTTCAAGCTCGCACAGGTGAGAATATTTCTCGCTCTGCAGGAGGTTGTACAGATGGCCGAAGGTGGCAACGGAGGGCACCAGCTCGATGAAGTTCTCGTAGCAGTAGTCGTCCAGAGCCATGATCTCGTCGGCGGTCAGTACCTCGTACGCCTGCATGACGCCCTCGTATTCAACGAATTCGTAAGCGTCCTCAACGTAGAGCTGAAGGCTGTTTATCTTGTAATATGCAAGGAGATCCACGATGTGGTAAAGCTGTTTCAGGGTAGGCACCTTTCCTCTCGTCACGTCGTGGTAGAAGCCGCGGTCGGGGAAATCGGGGGTGTCCTTGATACTGCAGCAGGGGAGCGTGTCGCCGTACTCGTGGATGATCTGGCGGAGAGTCTGGACTGCGTAGTATGCGCCGGCGGGGCCCCGGCCGGAGAGGTCGATGCCGTTCTCGGTGATCTCAAGCTGATAGCATTCTTTTCCGTCCTCGTGGGAAATGTCGATGCCGGTGCAGGCACACTTGCATCCGTCGCCTACGGTGCGGAATTTGATGGCAGTGCCGGTCAGCTCTTCTATCTCGTCACGGAGCTTGACGGCGATCTTGACCACACGTCTGTCACAGCCGTGCAGTCTTATGGTCTTCAGGTTTTCAAGAGAGAATTTTCCCTCTTTAACTTCACATTCTTTGGGGGTGGGGATGATTTTCATAGCTGCGCCTTTCTTATTTATGAGGGATTGTCCTGGCCGTTTTCAAGGCTCATGAATCTGGTGTATTTGCCTGCCCAGCCTACCTGCACCTTGCCGGTAGAGCCGTGTCTGTTCTTTGCGATGATGACCTCTGCCGTGCTCTGCGCGTTTTCCGTATCCTTGTAGTATTCGTCACGGTACAGAAACATAACGATATCGGCATCCTGCTCGATGGCACCGGAATCACGGAGGTCGGAAAGCATAGGCCGCTTGTCCGTTCTGGATTCGGGACCACGGGAGAGCTGTGCACAGCAGATGACGGGAACGCGGAATTCCTTCGCCATCAGCTTTAAGTTACGGGAGATCTCCGAGACCTCCTGAACTCTGTTGTCTATGTGATGCTCGGACTGCATAAGTCCCAGATAGTCCACCACCACAAGACCCAGGTTTTTCACTCGGCGGAGCTTGGACATCATGCCCGCAACGGTCTGGCCGGAGGTGTCGTCTATGAGGATCTGACATTCGGAGAGCGCGGAGGAGGCGTGCGCCAGCTTGTCCCATTCGCCCTCAAGCTCGCCGGAGCGGAGCTTGTAGCTGTCCACCAGCGCTTCCGCGGACAGAAGACGGGTAGTGAGCTGTTCTGCTGACATCTCCAGGGAGAATATGCAGACGGTCTTGCCCGTGCGCTTTGCGGCGGAGGAAGCCACGTTCAGCGCAAAAGCGGTTTTACCCATGCCGGGACGTGCGCCCACCAGCACCAGGTCCGATTTTCCCATTCCCACGAGAAGCCTGTCAAGATCGGCAAAACCCGTTTTCATGCCGAGGGTCTCCTCTTTGTTGGTGATAAGCTCCTGCAGGTTGCGGTACACGGAAACGATGGCATCTCTCACGTGAACGAAGCTCTTGTTCTCGTGCTGCTCCGCAATGGCGTAGATCTCGCTTTCAGCCTTTTCCACCAGCCTCTGAACGTCGCCTTCGCCGGAATACGCATCCTCGATGATGTCCTCGCAGGCGTTGATGAGCGCGCGGAGAATGCTCTTGTCACGGACGATGGCGGCGTAGTCGCGGACGTTTGCCGCAACGGGAACGCTGTCGATGATAAGGGCTATGTATTCCTTGCCGCCGGCGTCGTCGTAAACGCCCTGGCGGACAAGCTCTTCGATGAGAGTGACGGCATCTATGTTGTTGCTTTTCATGTACATGCTCTGCATCGCAGAGAATATATCACGGTGCTCTTCAACATAGAAGTCCTCGTAATTTATAATGCCCGTGATGCTGTCGAGGGAGGCGGGATCAATAAGCACGGATCCGATGACCGCCTGCTCCGCCTCCATCGAGAAGGGCATTTTTCTGTCAAACGTCTGAATGTCTGCCATATCAGTCACAAACAACAACGTTGATCTTGCCGGTGATCTCGGGATAGAGCTTCACGTCAAGGGTGTAAGTGCCGTGAGCCTTGATGGCTCCGTCGGAAACGATCTTTCTCTTATCGAGCTCGATACCGGTCTGCTTTTTCAGCTCTTCCGCGATATCGGCGGTGGTGATGCCGCCGTAAAGCTTGCCGTCAGCGCCGGCGGTCGCCTTGATCTTCACCACGGTGCCCTCCAGCTTTGCGGCGATCTCTCTTGCCGCCGCCTTTTCGGTCTCGATTTTATAAAGCCTTGCCGCTTCCTTGTTCTGTGCGTCGGCCATGGCCTTTGCATCAGCCTCAACGGCAAGCTTGCGGGGAAACAGGAAGTTTCTTGCGTATCCGTCGGAAACGTTTATGATCTGATCCTTTTTACCTTTTCCCTTAACGTCCTGTAAAAGCATTACTTTCATGTTTATGTCCTTTCGCCGGAGTCTTTTTCGCCGGTCCTTATATTTTTTTCATCGAAATAGGAATCGATCGCTTCTTTCAGAAGAGCCACGGCTTTTTCCGCTGTGGTCGCCTCAAGCCTTGTTCCGGCGGAGTCGAAATGTCCGCCGCCGCGGAGCTTTTCCAGAAGAAGCTGAACGTTTATTTTGCCCGTACTGCGGGCGGAAATGTGAACCTCGTCGCCGATGGGAACGATGGCAAAGGATGCCTTGACACCCTCCACGCCCAGAAGCTTGTCCGCCGCCTTTGCCGCCGGGACCTTGTCGCGGAAGGTGCAGTTCCCGGATGCCTTGGCTATGGCGCAGACGTTTCTGTATATCTCCACGTTCTCATGGAACTGAAGCTCTCTCTGGAAGTCCTCAAGCTCTGTCTTGAAGAACTCCTGCACCTCGCCCACGTCTGCGCCGCATCCCTTGAGATAAAGGGCGGCGGAGAAGGTGCGGGTGCCGGTGTTTTTGGTAAAGTGGTTGGTATCAAGCAATATTCCCGCCAGCATCAGGTCTGCTTCCTTCGCCGTTATCGTGCCGGAGGGGAGCACCTGCTCCAGCATTTCCGCAACAAGCTCGCTTGCGGCGGAAGCGGAGGGCTCGATATAGTTGATTGCGATGTTGTCGCTGTCACGGTCGGCGGTCTTGCGGTGGTGGTCGATTATCACGGCCTTTGAGCATTTTTCGGCTACCGCCGAGGTCTCGAACTGGGCAACGTTGTTCACGTCAACGATGATGAGCAGGGTGTCCGGCTCCATCATGTCGAGAGCGCCGTCACGGTCAACGAATATGCCCTCGTAGGCCTTCTCACCGGAGAGCCAGCTGCGGCATCTGTCAAGATTTGAATCGTCAAGGTCGGAGATGATATTTACCGGCACGCCCATGTGGCGGACCATTGCGGCGATACCCACGGATGCGCCGAAGGCATCGAAATCCGCGAATCTGTGCCCCATGACGAGCACGTTGGATGCGTTTTTGATGAGGGTCTGAAGCTCGTTGGCAACAACTCTTGCGCGGACCGTTGTCCTCGTCTGCTGCATTTTCGTTCTGCCGCCGAAGATCTCCACGTCGCCGCCGGCACGTAGAACAGCCTGGTCGCCGCCTCTCTGGAGCGCCGTTTTCAGCGCCGCCTGAGCCTCTTTTTCTCTCTCTGCGAGAGAGCCCGCTCCGGCGCTGACACCGATGGAAACGGTGACGGGGATGTCCGCGTCTCCCACGCTGATGGCACGGATGCGGTCCAGCACGTCGAATCCGTTGCCCGTGAATTCGTCAATGTGGGATTGCTCGAAAAGGAAAATGTATTTGTCCTGCTGATATTCTTTCAACACGCCGCCGTGATCGGTCGCCCAGCGGCGCAGGATGCTTTCCGCCTCGCCGGAGGCGTTGCGGTAATCCTCCTGCTCATAGTTGAGAAGCTCTTCCAGGTTGTCCACCGATATATAGGCTACGGCGCACTGCCTGCCCGTCAGCTCTTCGGTCTTTTTGTCGATGTCGGTAACGTCGTTCATGATGAACACGGTGTAGGATCTTCCGCTTTTTCCCTCGGAGGAGAACCTTTCGGGAACGAAAATCCTGCCGCCTGCCGTCAGACGGACGACGCCGTCACGGTCCTCAAGGGTGGAGAAAAGCTCCGAGAAAGAGGCGCTTTTCTTTCCGAGAAGCTCGGTGGCGGATCTGTTGTACCAGACCACGCGGTCGCTTTCCGCAGGACAGATCACCACGGGACGGGGGAGGTTGACCACCGCGTCGGAGAGCACGTTCATGGTCTCCGGCAGGGGATTCGCGTTTTTGGCGGCGCGCACGCTCTTGCGGATCATGTAGAACGCCGCAACGGATGCGATGAACAGGGCGCATATGAACGAGCCGGTGATTATGGGATTAAGCTCCGTGTAAAGGCACAGGAACGTCTGAAGCACTATAAGGAGAACTGCGGCAACAGCGCAGAACAGCACGTCGGGCATTCCTCTGGACTGCTTGTTTTTACTTCTATTTGTCAATATGATCACTCACCTTCCGAAAAGGTCATTGTCCGTTCCTCTTGTTGATCGCATGGAGGAAGAGCGCTCTCGAAATTGCGGAAGCGGAGCCCCACAGCGCAAAGAGGATGAACAGCATAATGGGAGAAACATAGAACGCCATAACGCACAGAAGAATGGTGATGACTTTTATGAAAGCGGTACCTTTTCTGCGGAACAGGCTGTCTTTGCCGAACATGCTGTGGATCCCCGCGACTGCCGCCAGCGGGAGCACTATCAGCATGAGGTTTTCGGCGGAATAATATATGACGGAATCTCCGGGGAACAGAGAGGAGATGCCGTAGGAAACGACGTAGATCACTGCCGCGCCGAGGCTGAGCGTCACCCTGTTTTTCACGGCGGACACCCACGGACAGCGGAAGAGACGGGAGAAAAGCCGCATGAGCTTTTCGGCGCAGTATGCGGAAAGCTCGATGAGCACGGCGTACATGCCGGGGATTATCATGATGAGCATCCGCTTGATAAGGAAAACGGAGTCCTCGGAAAACTCTGCCAGGGGCATATCCCCGCCGACCGTCTGCGCGTACTGCTTCACCGTTTCAAAGAGAGAGTCCACGGCGGAATAAACGTAATCCCTGACGGAGATGAAAGCCTCTTTTATGCTGCCGCCGTATGCGGATGTAAGGGAGAAGTACAGCATAATGCCGAAGGAAACGCCCATGCAAACGGAGAGCGCCACCAATGTCACGGAGAGTGAGCGTTTTTTCGCATAGCAAACGCGGAGGGCGAAAGCGCCGGGCACGGTCAGAAAAGCGAGGAGCGAGGTGACCGGGTCACGGGTCATGAGAACGGCGGCGATGTAGGAAAGGGGGATCGGGATAAAAGCGAGGAAGGAGGGCTCTGCAATAAGGAGCAGGCCAAGGAGCGCCGTTGCGATGACGAAGCAGAGAAGACCGCCGTACGGAGTGGCGGGGAGTGCGGAAAAGAGCGCGGCAAAAACGCCCGCGATAACGAGCGATGCGCGGGGCATGCGGGGGATCATTTCTTCTATGGTGGTGGTGCTGTTCTCGTCCATACCGTTTCTGCTTTCAAAAAATAGTTATACATATATATTATATCAAAAAATTTCCTGTTTGTAAATAGATTTGAAGAAAAGGGTTTACTTATTTGCGGGGAAGCGTAACGGGAAATTATAGTTTGCGGGGGAGAAGCATTCAGCATTCAGCCGGCGGCGAAGCCGCCATACACCGAGGGGCGAAGCCCCTACGGTGTCATTGCGAGGGAGGGCATCGCCCGACCGTGGCAATCTCTACAAACGGTTTAGTCCATCTAATAGAGGTGCCATCAGAGCATTAGCAGAGACTGCCACGCCAGTGTGGACACTGGCTCCCAATGACACGCCCGGTGGGCGTGTGGGCAAAGAGCGTTCGTCCGCATACAGAAACGGGGCGTTTCACGCTCCCGTTTCGTTCCGTTTGTAAGAAACATCCGTCTGTCTGCGATGAAACGATTAAGCAGCGAAGCGTCTTCCGCCCGCGGGGGCTTCCCCGCAAACACTAATTTACCGCACCGCTCCCGTATTGACTTGACAGACAAAGAAATGTATAATATAAATAGATAAATATCGGGAGGCATCAAAATGAGAAAGGTTTTCGTTCCGGCGTCAACACCCTATGAAGTGCATATCGGAGATACTGCGGAGGAACTCGGCGGTCTTTTCCGCTCTCTGTTCGGCTCGTCCCGGGCAGCTGTCGTGTGCGATGAAAACGTGAAACGCCTCCACGGAGAAGCCCTCGCCCTTTCCCTTTCCGGTATCTGTTTCCGGGAATACATAATCCCCGCCGGAGAAGACTCCAAAAGCTTTTCCCGCCTTTCGGATATATGCGGCTTCCTCTCGGAAAATTCATTCGGGAGAAATGACGTTATTATCGCTGTGGGCGGCGGTGTCACCGGAGATATTGCGGGCTTTACCGCCGCAGTATATATGCGCGGGATGAGATTCATACAGATGCCCACCACCCTCCTTTCCATGACGGATTCCTCCGTGGGCGGCAAGGTCGCCGTCAATACGGAATACGGCAAAAACCTGGTGGGCGCGTTCCATCAACCTTCCCTTGTCCTGTGCCACACGCCTTTCCTTGACACTCTCCCCGCGGAGATTTATGCGGACGGCATGGCGGAGGTCGTGAAATACGGCGTCATCCGGGATAAGGACTTTTTCGAAAAGCTTTCCTCGGGCATGGATACGGAAGAAATGATCGCACGTTGCGTGGAGATAAAGCGCGACGTGGTCGTGTCCGATGAAAAGGAGTGCGGCGAGCGTGTTATCCTCAATTTCGGGCATACTGCGGCGCACGCTGTCGAAAAACTCAGCGGATATAAGATATCCCACGGAAAAGCCGTTGCCATCGGCATGGTGCTGACCGCACGGTGCGCCGAGGCTATTGGCGTGTGCGAGGCGGGATGCGCGAAAAGGATCGCCGCGGTTCTCGAAAAATATTCGCTGAACACCGATTGCCCTTACTCCGCAGAGGAGCTGGCAAGGGCCTCGAAGAACGACAAAAAGGCCGCAGACGGCGAAATAAAACTGACTCTGCCGAAAAAAATCGGCGAATGTACCGTCGTGAAAATGCCCGTCAGCGAGCTTGAGGGCTTTTTCGGATCAGGTGATATAAAATGAAAGTAACTGTAAACGGAAAAAATCTAAAGGGAACTATCCCCGCCATAGCATCCAAATCCATGGCGCACAGATATCTTATATGCGCCTCCCTTGCGGACGGCATCACCGGGGTGCGGTGCGAGACCAGATCGGATGATATCAGCATCACCGCCCAGTGCCTGCGTGCCATGGGCGCACAGCTCAGCTATTCGGACGGAGGCTATTTCGTGGGGCGGGGCAGCGCCGTAAAGCGCCCCGTGCTCCAGTGCGGAGAATCCGGCTCCACCTTCCGTTTCCTTCTGCCCGTTGCGGCGGCGCTGGGAAACGGCGCATCATTTATGAGAGGCTCAAGGCTGAGAGTTCGTCCCGTAGGGGAGCTCCTTTCTGAAATAGCACGGCACGGATGCTCCGTGTCGGATGGGATCACCGATCCTCTGCGCATCGGCGGAAAGCTTTTGCCGGGATATTATGAGATCCCCGGCGATATCAGCTCCCAGTTCATATCGGGGCTTTTGTTCGCGCTTCCTCTGTGCGGCGGGGAAAGTACCATCAGCGTGACGGGACAGGCCGTTTCCGCACCCTATATAGATATGACTCTGTCCGCGCTTGCGGACTTCGGCGTTGAGGTGGAAAAGGAAGGCTCACGCTATACGGTCTGGGGCGGGGGCTACGTGTCCCCGGAAACCGTGACCGTTGAGGGCGACTGGTCAAGCGCCGCGTTCTGGATCTGTGCCGCTTGCCTCGGGGCTGATGTAAGCGTTACGGGACTGCGGGAGGATTCTCTGCAGGGCGACAGAAGGATCACGGAAGAAGCCGAAAAGCTGAAAAGCGGCGAGAAGAAGGTCTTCATCGATGCCGCGGACATCCCGGACCTTGTTCCCGCACTTTCCGTTGCGGCGGCGTGCCGGGAGGGAACTACCGTCATATATAACGCCGACAGGCTGAGACATAAGGAAAGCGACAGACTCCGTACTGTTTCGGAAATGCTGAAGGCTCTCGGCGGAAGCTGTACGGAGACTGCCGACGGGCTGAAGATCACGGGAGGAAAGCTTTGTCCCGGAAAGGTTTTCGCATCAGGTGACCACCGTATCGCAATGGCGGCGGCGATAGCCTCCGTCGCGGCGGGAGACGTGGAGATCGAGGGCGCGGAAGCCGTCTCCAAATCCTATCCCGCGTTCTGGGAGGACTTCCGGAAGCTGGGCGGAAGCGTCAGCTTTGAATGACTATGACCTTTCCTTCGGAAAGAGTGAATCGTGCCTTCGGCACATGAATCGGGATGTTCGTTCCCCTCTTAACTTAATACTTGAAACTGAAATCTGTCAGAATATCCGGAGGAAAAATATATGTACGATTTCGGAAACGGACTGAAAATAAATATTGACGGCGAATCCCATTCTCCGGAGATGACCGTGACCCTTTCCGGCTTTCCCGGAGGCTTTCACATAGACCGCACGGAGCTTTGCCGTTTCATGAAAAGAAGAGCCCCCGGCGCGGTGGGCACTACTGCCAGACGGGAGCCGGATGAGCTGATGTTTTCGGCAGGTGTCGAAAATGATATCACCACAGGCGGCGATATAGTGATCACCGTGAAAAACACGGATATAAGACCTGAGGACTACGAGGCGATCGCAGATACGCCCAGACCCGGACACGCAGACTACGCCGCATGGCTGAAGTACGGAAAAGTCCCGTCCGGCGGGGGAAAAGCCTCCGGCAGGATGACCGTTCTTCTCTGCGCCGCAGGCGGTATCGCTTTGCAGTATCTCCGGGATAAAGGAATTTTCATCGGCGCTCACGCCGAGAGCATCGGCGGTGTTCTCGACCTCAGATTCGATCCCTGCGCAGTCAGACCCGAAGACTTTTCGGCAATTGCCGAAAAAGATTTCCCGGTCATTGACCGTGATGCGGGAGAGCGGATGAAAAAGGCGATAGAGGAAGCCGCCTGCGAGGGCGATTCCGTGGGCGGCGTCATCGAGTGTGCCGTCACGGGATTACCGGGAGGCATCGGCGGTGAGCTGTTCGACGGCATCGAATCAAAGATAAGTTCGGCACTTTTCGCCGTTCCCGCCGTGAAAGGCGTGGAATTCGGTATAGGCTTTGCCGCCGCGGATATAAAAGGAAGCGAAAATAACGATCCCTTCATTACCGACGGCGGGAAGATATATACGAAAACCAATAACTGCGGAGGCATCCTCGGCGGCATCACCGACGGTATGCCCGTCATACTTCGCGCGGCGGTGAAACCCACGCCGTCAATAGCCGCAGAGCAGGAAACGGTGTCCCTTTCAAAAAAAGAGGTGTGCACCGTATCGGCGGGAGGCCGCCACGACGCATGCATCGTGCCCCGTGCCGTTCCCGTGGTGGAGGCGGTGTGTGCCCTTGCTCTGTGCGGATATGAATTTCCGGCGGCGCTGTGAATATAAATTTTGAAAAAATACAAAAAACACTTGACAAAACGGATACAATAACTGTATAATACTTGTTGCCTATGCGAACGGGACGGGAGTCCCATAAAAATGAATAATAAATTTTTGCGATAAATTGTAAGGAGGTGCGAATATGCTCAGAACATATCAGCCCAAAAAGCGCCAGAGAAAAAAGGAGCACGGCTTCAGAAAGAGAATGAAGACCGCTGACGGCAGAAAAGTGCTGAAGAGGCGTCGTGCAAAGGGCAGAGCAAGACTGACTTACTGAGTTTGGTTTTGTCGTCCCCCGGCGTCGGAACGCCGCGGATACCTCCGACCCCATCCCCAAGGACCGTATCGGAGGGTTTTATTGTAAAGGAGAAGTCGCCGTGAAAGAAAAAGCTATAAGCGAAAATCATCTGTATCGCAAAGCTTACGCCGGCGGCCGCCATGCCGTCTCACGGACGGTGGCGGTATACGTCCTGAAAGACAAGCGCCGGGAGGCGCTCAGACGAGCAAATCCGAAGAAGACGGAGATAAACAGAGTCGGCATTTCAGCCTCGAAAAAGATCGGAGGCGCCGTGGAAAGAAACCGTGCCAAAAGAGTCATACGCGAAGCGTACAGACAGACGGACACGGGCATAGGCATAAAAAAAGGGTATCTTGTGGTGATAGCCGCAAGGGAAGCCGCCACGACGGAGAAAATGCAGAGTGTTCTTCGTGATATGCAGTATTGTCTGAAAAAGCTCGATATGCTTGTGCCGGAGAATCCCGGCGAAAAAAATGGAAACGATATTTAAGAAGATCGTTCTCTTTCCGGTGAGACTGTACCGGAAATTCATCTCCCCTCTGACACCTGCCTCGTGCAGATTCACACCCACCTGCTCACAGTATTGTATCGATGCCGTGGAGGAGTGGGGCGTTATCTGCGGGCTGGGGCTCGCCATCTGGCGAATCCTCAGGTGCAATCCGTGGGGAAAGGGCGGGGAAGACCCCGTGCCGCCGTGCCCGTGGCGGCGAAGTAAAAAATAGGAAGAAAAGAAATGACTCAATTATTTTATTATATTTCTATCCCGTTCGGATGGCTCATGAAGGGCTGTCTGGCGATCAGCGGACAGAACTATCTTATCGCGCTCATATTCTTCACCCTGATAATCCAGGTGCTTCTTTGCCTCATTTTCGGCATCAAGCAGCAGAAGAATATGCAGAAGCAGGCTTCCATGGCACCGAAAGCTGCCGCTATCCGCAAGAAGTATGCGGGCCGCGAGGACAATGCCACCAAGCAGAAGATGCAGCAGGAAACCATGGAGCTCTATCAGGAGCACGGCTACAGCCCCATGGGCGGATGCCTGCCCCTCCTTATCCAGCTTCCCATCATCATGGCGCTGTATAACGTTATCGTTTATCCCCTGCAGTATACCTATATGCTGACTCTGAACGAGGTGCAGACCATCGTCGAAAAGTTCCAGGCGCTGAACCTGACGGGACTTCCCGAAAAGGTCGTCACCGAGCTTCAGAACATCGCAGACAAGGGATATAATCTGGGATATACCAGATCCACCCAGATCGAAATACTCAACCTTATCGACAAGAACCCCGACGTGAAGAAAGTGGTCGCTGACGTTGTAGGTGATAAGATCAGCTATGATCTGCCCAACTACAAGTCCTTCGGCCTTGACTTCTCCACCATTCTCGGCATGCCCGGCTCGGGCGGCAACTGGCACGGCATAAACCTGTGGCTTGTCATCGTTCCCGTTCTTATCGTGGCGACAATGATCCTGTCCCAGATGCTGACGAGAAAGTTCTCCTATCAGGATCCCACCATGCAGGAACAGCAGAACGGCTGCTCCATGAAGGTCATGACCTATACCATGCCCGTATTTTCCGCATATATCTCCCTCAGCCTCCCTGCGGCAGTAGGTGTTTACTGGATCTACCGCTCCATCGCGACGACCCTGCAGCAGTTCATCATGTCCAAGGCGATGCCTATGCCCAAGTTCACGGAAGAGGACTATAAGGCGGCGGAGAAAGAGATAATGGGCTCTTCCTCCAAGAAGAAAAAGAACCAGGCGAAAACTCCCTATACCGGCGAGAAGAAGCGTTCTCTCCACCATATCGACGATGACGACGAGTATCCCACTCTCCCCGAAAAGAAAGAGGAGGAAAAGGAAAGCGCCGCGGATACGACACCCGCAGGCGATCCGGTCGATGCCCCCGTCATGAAGGACGATAAAAACACACATTACGAAAAAAGATAAGAAAGAAGATATTGCTATATGGCAGAAGAAATAATTGTCACCGGCAAAACGTTTGAGGACGCGATGGCGGCGGCACAGGCTAAATACAGCGGAGTGAACGTGCAGTACGAGATCATGGAAATGCCCAAAAAGGGATTCCTCGGCATCGGCTCCACCCCCGCAAAGATCAAGGTCATCATCGAGGACGATGAGGAAGAGGATGCAGACCTTTCCGGCATCGTTGCATCCATAAAGGGTCTGGGCGTTACCACCAATAAGGGCGGCAGCGGAGAAAAGCCCCGTGCTGAAAAGCCTCAGAAGAAGGAAAAGAAAGAAGAAAAGAAGCAGGAGAAAAAGCAGGAGAAGAAGCAGGAGAAGAAGCAGGAGAAAGCTCCCAGGGCGGAAAAGCCCGCAAAGGAGAAATCCGCTCCCGTGATAAAGGAGCCCCGTGTCATCGAGGTCACCGAAAAAGAGCGTGAGTGCGCTCTCAATTTTGCCAATACCATGCTTCGTGATATGGGAGTTGACGCCGAGGCGAAATTCACCGGAAGCGAGCCCTCCGGACAGGGCGGAAATACTTATCCCCGTATGGAGATCGTCGGCGACGGCGCAGGCATCCTTATAGGACACCACGGCGAAACGCTTGACGCCATCCAGTATCTTGTAAACCTGTGTGCGCACCGCAACGGCGGCGGTTCCTCCAAGGAATTCGTCAAGATCATCGTTGATATCGAGGATTACCGTGCAAAGAGAGAGGATACCCTCCGCTCCCTGGCAAGAAGAACTGCGGCGAAAGCGCAGAAATATAAGAGAAACGTGGCTCTCGAGCCCATGAACCCCTTCGAGAGAAGGATAATCCATTCCGAGATCCAGGGCATCGAAAACGTTTCCACCCACTCCGTGGGAAGCGATGAGAACCGTAAGATCATCGTCTGCTACGACGGAC
This sequence comes from Candidatus Avispirillum sp., assembly GCA_045641325.1. Taxonomy (GTDB): domain Bacteria; phylum Bacillota; class Clostridia; order Oscillospirales; family CAG-272; genus Avispirillum. The sequence goes on along the minus strand of JAZUGU010000107.1, from coordinate 183 downwards.
CCGATAAGGTTGAGCGCCGCAGAAAGAACGGCAAGCACAAGACCGAAACCGTTGAGACCGTAGAGGCTACCGATGCAGAGCTTGCAATGGAAGCCGTCAAGGACGAAATTGAAGAGTAAAACTAAAAAAGCACCCCGCAACGGAGCGCACACATAGGGATTTTTTCGCCGCCGAACGGAAAGA
>JAZUGU010000106.1:0-21877 GCA_045641325.1 Candidatus Avispirillum sp. | reverse complement strand
TGCCGTCTTTAACGTCCCAGGGATCCTCATAGGATTCACCCTTGGAGCCGCTGTTTTCGTAGTAAACAACGTTGCCGTCGAAATAGTATGCAGTCGCTCCGACGTTGTCCTCGAGCACTGCGGTAGCGGAAGAGCTTGTGGTAAAGATGATACCGGATACAAGCATTGCCGCTACGAGAACAAGGGATATGATCTTTCTCATTCTCAAAATTCCTCCGTTTAAAATATTTTTTCAGAAGTCCAAGTCGTCCGCTTGATACTCTTCTATACTATAATATATCACAAGCTCTCCGCATTTTCAACTGTTTTTGTGAAAAAAAGAAGCATCCACTGCGGGATGCCTCTTTTTTATTTGTTTTCCGATTATCTTTCGGGAGTGAACTTACCGAGCACCATTGCCTTAAGGTTGTTTGCATCCTGTGCATTGACCTTATTGTCAAGGTTGATGTCTGCTGCGGGAAGCAGATCGGTCGCACCGGTGATCATCTTCTTGATCAGGTTTGCGTCGGTTACGTTGACCTTGCCGTCGCCGTTAAGGTCGCCGATCAGGTAGTAAGTGCTGTCGACGGTAACGTCTGCAGCGGGCATGATGAAGGTGGTAGCTGCCGCATTAGCGTCAGCGAATTCAACTTCGCCGGTCCACTTATCGAAGCGGAGAGCCTTATCGTCTGCGTCACGGTAGAATGCACCGTTAGCGGCGGAGAGTTCAACGGTCGCGCCTGCTTCGTACTGGTACTCAACTCCGTCGATGGTTGCGGTATAGGTCTCCTCGCCGGAGAAGTAGGTTGCCGCATAGGAGGTGGTGCCGTAGTCTATGTTCTTTGCGTAAAACGGAACGTTCATACGGCGGAAAATAGCATAAGGCTTGTCGGTCATATACTTCATCAGAGGCTCGTGTGCGGAAACCATCAGCTGGCCGTCCCAGTACAGAGCAACGTACTGGGCATTATTGTCGAACATTGCCACGAACTGGTGCCACTCGCCTGTCTTGACTACGGATTCGGGAACTTCAAAGTATACTTCCGCGCCTGCCTCGAATTTTTCCAGGTCGTTATAATAGCTGTCACTCGTATCGGTCTTGATGACTGCGAATACGTACGTGAGGTCTTCCTCGCCATGTCCGAATACGAACAGACCTGCCATGTAGTCAACGACCTTGCCGCCGTACCACAGATAGAGGCCCTTCGCGTGTCCGGGAATGTCGAGCGTGTAGTCCATGGGCATCACGTCAAGCTTGAGGGTGTAGGAGTAATCGAAGGGTATCGCATCGAAATACGTACCGCACTGGCTGCAATCATCGATTGCGGTAATGGTGACCTCGGGGATGACGGATGAGGGGGCGTCAGCCGCGATCGTTGCGGGAGTTCCGTCAACGTAGTAGAGTCCGTCGCCGCGGGTAGCTGCGTCAACTACGGAGATACCGGGGAAGGTCCAGTTATCAAAGGAGGTCTTGGACTTGAGGTTGCCCTGTGCGTCTTTGTAATAGAGCATCTGACCGTCACGCTCGGGGGTGTAGGGGTCATCCCGTCTGTCATACCAGTTTATTCTCCAGCCCTGGGGGCCCATTTCCTCGGGGATGGCGGTATCGGTTTCGGAGAAGCCGAAGTGTCTTGTCTGTTCGCCGGCACCAAGGGTGAGCATCTTCACGCCGCCGCATACGGAGCAGGTAGCCTTAACGGAACCGTCGGCTGTTGCGGTGGGAAGAATTTCATCGGAGCAGACGTAGTCATGTCCGGTCTCAAATCCTCTCTGATAGCCGCACTTGGTGCAGGTTTCGGGAGCGATACAGTTCGCCTCTGCGAAGGTGTGGTCACAGCCCACGAAGGACTTGTATCCGGTCGCGCTGAGAGTCAGGCAGTTGGAACCGCCTGCGGTCTGGTAGTCGTCACGGAGCTGGGATGTGCATACGCCGGAACCCCAGGAGAGCCATGAATCGTAGTCGCCGGTGCCGGGCTTGGAAGAGTTGAGACAAGCCACGGTGATACCCAGCTCGGAGCCTACACCGGGAACGAAGCTGTCCTGGAAGGTACCGTCCTCGTTTGCGAGGTTGATCATTTCCCACGGGATCGCGATCTCGTAATCGGTCTTGTAGTTGGGTTCTCTTACGCTGCCAAGGTTGGTGGGACGGACGGTCGCATATGCGGCAACGCCCATATCGGTCCAGACATCGTCGGCATATTCGCCGGAGATGCAGGCAGTTTTGTATATCGTGCCGGTTGCGGATACGGTCTGCTGTGTTGCGGGATCTATATACTCATAGGTATACTGCTCGGGATAATATCTGAGAGCCGCGTCCCATGCCTCGGTATAGCCGCCTGCGGCGGTGGAGTATGCTACGATAAAGTTGGAAACGGGAGCATAGTAAAGGCTGCTGAGGTTATCCTTGAGGCCGTTCCAGGGAGAGTTGTCATAATAAGCAATGTCGGGAAGCTCGTTGCCGTCTTCGTCAACCTTGTGGATTATGTAATGCTCTGCCATGTACTTGTAGGTAACGCCCTCTGCTGCTGCATGGGAGTTGGGACCCTGGGGGTCTACGAAGAACTGGAGCGCGTCGCCGTTCCAGCAGTCAGCGCCCTGGTTTACGTTCTGATGGTTATAGGGATCGTTAACGTGGGCTGCCATATACAGGAAGTCCTCATCCCACAGGAAATAAAGGTCATAGCTGAATTCCATATTGTTTACGGCTTTGCTCTGACCGAAGAAATAAGTATTTTCTGCGGAAGGATGCTGATACATGGCATAGTTGCTTCCGCCGCTGATCCAGTTGCCCAGCAGGTTGCGGTTGTTTGCGGCAAAAGCCGAGTCAACGGTGACTGCCTTGTCGCCCCACTCGCCCTCTTCGATCACGCCGTCGAGAGTGATGGTGCCGGCGGAGCCGGTCTTTACGGTAAGGGGATCGCTGTAGGAATCGCCTTTTGAACCGCTGTTTTCCTTATAGATCAGTGTACCGCCGAAGTAGTTAGCGTTTGCCGCTACGTTCTCCTCCTGCGTTTCGGTTGCGGAAGTGCCTGTGGTGAATACGATGCAGGATACAAGCATCACCGCCACGAGAATGAGAGCTATCAATCTTCTCATAGTGTTTTTTCCTCCGTTTTTACTTGTTAAGAATTCGGGGCTTTGCCCGACATATTCCTAATGAGAGTATACCATATCGTTTTGTACATTTCAACCAACAACCATCATATTTTTTTCGTTATTATGTCAAATTTTACAACATTTTTTTGGTTATTTTTCACCTTTTCCGGGCGGATTATGTAAGGCGGAAGGTCACTTCATCCGTTTCCTTCCGCCTTTTTCGCGTCTATCATCCGGTGGAGCTCGCAGAGCGCATCGGAGAGCGAGCCCACGCAGTCGATGAGACCGCATTCCACCGCCTGCGTTCCGTCTATGAGGGATCCGGTGTCCGTGGCGATCTGATCGGTCCTCGTCATCATCTCGCGGAAAGTGTCCTCTCTGACGGAGGAATGATCCACGATAAATCTGATTATCCTGTCCTGCATACGCTCAAAATAATAATAGGTCTGCGGCACTCCGACCACAAGTCCGTTCATCCTCACCGGATGTATGGTCATGGTGGCTGAGGGCACTATGAATGATTTATCCGTGCTCACGGCAAGAGGCACGCCGATGGAATGTCCGCCGCCCAGAACCAGTGAAACCGTGGGTTTTTTCATGCCCGCTATCATCTCCGACAGAGCGAGCCCCGCCTCCACGTCGCCGCCCATGGTGTTCAGCACCAGAAGGAGACCGTCTATGTCGTCGGACTGCTCCACCGACACCAGAAGCGGTATGAGATGCTCATATTTCGTTGCCTTCTGCCCCTCTCCCAGAGCGTAATGCCCCTCTATCTGGCCGATGACCGTGAGGCAATATATCCTCTCGCCGTTTTTCTCCGTAATGACAGCTCCGTCGTTTTCCCGACCGTTTTCGTTTCTTTCTTCTTCACTCATCCTGTTTTCCTCCCGATGGTTTTCTCCGTTATTATTTCCGAAATATATTTGGATATTCCGTGTTCTTTTCCGTTGACTTTTGCGGTAACTGACTGTATAATGATATTTTAGAAAGATGTCGGCAAAAAGCCGCCGAATATATGAAAAGGAACGGTCACGAAAATGGCACACGATCTTATTGAAACCATCGAAAAATTGCTCCCCTCCATGTCAAAGGGACAGAAGAGGATCGCAGGCTTTATCAAGGATCATTGCGAAAAAGCAGCTTATATGACGGCATCGAAGCTGGGAGAGGCGGCAGGCGTTTCCGAATCAACCGTCGTCCGCTTTGCCACAGAGCTGGGCTTTGACGGATATCCGGAGCTTCACGGTGCGATGCAGGAGGCTCTCAGAAAAAGGCTGACGAGCGTTCAGCGTATGGAGGTCGCCAACGACCGCTTCTGCGGTGACGGCGACATTCTCCGCTCCGTGCTCGCCTCCGACGCCAACAGGATCCGTTCCACCATGGAGAGCATTGACAGAGAGGCGTTCAACAATGCAGTCGATGCCATCTGCTCCGCGGGCAAGATATTCGTGCTCGGCATGCGCTCCAGCTTTTCCCTTGCGGAATTTCTCGACTACAACCTGAGCCTGGTTCTCCCCAATGTTCAGCTTGTGAGAAACGCCGGGGGCAGCGAGATATTCGAACATCTCATGTCCATGAGTGAGGGCGACACCCTTATCGCCATAAGCTTTCCCAGATATTCGAACCGTATCATCAATGCGGTAAACTTCGCAAACGACATCGGCGCAAACGTTATCGCCATCACGGACAGCGAATCATCCCCCATCGCGCAGAACGCATACGCCGCCCTTTACGCCAAGAGCGACATGGCATCCTTCGCAGACTCGCTTGTGGCGCCTCTGTCCGTCATCAACGCGCTTCTCGCCGCCATCGGCATGAAGAAAAAGGACGTTGTATCAAAGTCTCTGGAGAAGCTTGAATCTGCCTGGGACGTTTACAACGTATACGACAAGAAATAATGGAAAACGATAGATCGGTCGCCGTTATCGGCGCCGGTGCGGCAGGACTTATGGCGGCGATCACCGCCGCCGAAACGGGGGCGGACGCCGTTCTTTACGAAAAGAACGGTTTCCCCGCGAAAAAGCTCCGCATCACCGGAAAAGGCAGGTGCAACGTCTGTAATGACTGCACGCCCGAGGAGGTCCTGCGTGCCGTCACGAAGAATCAGAAATTTCTGTACAGCGCAGTATACACCTTCCCGCCCGAGGACGTGAAAGCGTTTTTCGAGGGTCTGGGAGTAGAGCTCAAAACCGAGCGGGGACGGAGAGTTTTCCCCGTATCCGACAAGGCATCGGACATTTCCGATGCGCTCATCCGCCGGGCGAAGGAGCTGGGGGTCGAATTCCGTTTCAACGCCGTCCGCGAAATCGTGACGGGGGACGGAAAGGTCACGGGAGTATGTGACAAAGAGGGCTTTCATGCGCACAGCGCGGTCATTCTTGCCACGGGAGGCGTATCGTATCCCGCCACGGGCTCGACCGGTGACGGCCACAGAATGGCGAAGGAGATGGGCATTGAGGTGACCCCGCTTTCCCCCTCTCTCGTTCCTCTGGTATGCCGTGAAAACACGGCTGAAATGATGGGACTGACGCTGAAAAACGTTGCATTTTCCGTATATCACGGCGGAAAATGCGTATTCACCGAGCAGGGAGAGATGCTGTTCACCCATTTCGGAGTGAGCGGACCTTTAGTGCTTTCCGCGTCTGCTCACATGCAGGATCACCCGGTAGGCGAATACCGTGCCGAGATAGATCTGAAGCCCGCGCTTGATGAAGAGACTCTGGACAGGCGGCTGCAGAGCGATCTGAAAAAATATGCCGCAAAGGATTTCATAAATTCTCTCGGAGATCTGCTTCCAAAGAGTCTCATTCCCTCGGTGGTGCGTCTTTCCGGGATACCGGAGAGAGTGAAATGCTCCGAGGTGACGAGGGAGATGCGGAAGAGTCTGGGAGAGGTACTGAAGCACTATCCGCTGACGCCCTCGGCGTTCCGTTCGCTTGACGAGGCGATAATCACGAGGGGCGGAATCGCGGTGAGTGAGATCGCGCCCTCTACCATGATGTCGAAAAAAATCTCCGGGCTATTCTTTGCCGGGGAGATAATAGACACAGATGCTTACACCGGCGGATACAATCTGCAGATAGCGTGGTCGACCGGCAGAAAGGCCGGAGCGAGCGCCGCGGAGTTCACTTTATTTTAACAAACTTTTTCAAAAGTTTTTGTCCACTTTTTTTCAAAAAGTGGCAGGGCACGGGGCGGCGCCCCGCACTTTGGCATTTCTTTTGCCAAGCTTTTCTTTGTGCCGCTTGTGGCAAAGAAAAGCGGAGATATGCTCTGATGTTCTTAATTTAGAAAAGGTCTGCTTATTGTCTCGTGCTCACTTTTCGCACGGGCAATGTAAAGCTTGCCTGCATACGGTTAAAACATCAAGGCTTTAGTACGCTTTTTCTCGCCTATACAGGCACGAGAAAAAGCTTGGCAAAAAGAGTGCCGGTAATGTGGGCTCTGCCCACACCTGCCGCCTTTTTGAAAAAGGCGGGCGAAAACATCTGAAAATTTTCCGAAAGGATAATGATATGAAATTAAGGATAGCCATTGACGGTCCCAGCGGAAGCGGAAAATCCACCCTCGCTAAAAACGTGGCACGCGAATTGGGCCTTACCTACGTCGATACCGGCGCCCTCTACCGTACCGTGGGCCTCTTCGCCGAAAAATCCGGCATCGGCACCGATAACGCACGCGACGTCGTTCCGCTCCTCCCCGCCGTCAGCGTTGAAATGCGCTATATCGACGGCGAACAGAGAGTCTTTCTCAACGGCGAGGACGTTTCCTCCCTTATCCGCACCCCCGAAATATCCATGTTCGCCTCCGCTGTCTCCGCCGTTCCCGAAGTGCGCGAGTTCCTGCTCGGCATCCAGCAGAAAATGGTGCGTGAGGGCAACGTCATCATGGACGGCAGAGATATCGGCACCGTCATCATGCCCGATGCGGACGTGAAAATATTCCTGGAGCCCTCCCCCCGCTCCCGCGCTCACAGAAGATGGGAGGAGCTTCGCGACAAGGGCATCGATTGCACTGAGGAAGAAGTCTACAACGATATCGTAAAGCGCGACTCAAACGACAGAAACCGCGAGATAGCTCCCGCCATCCCCGCAGAAGATGCGATCTTCCTCGATAATTCCGCTTTCGAGCCCGCCGACACCCTCCGTGCGGCGCTGGATATAATCATGGACAAGCTTTCCGGCAAAAACTGAGGGAGAAATTGCGAATGAATGCCTATAAAATAGTATACTCTCTTCTGGTGTACCCGGTGAAAGGTCTCTTCCGGCTGAAGGCCAGAGGACTTGAAAACCTTCCCGAAAAGGGCAGAGGATACATCATCTGCGCCAATCACACCAGCCTGCTTGACGTTTTCGTCATGGAGGCCGCCCTCGACAGGCAGGTGAAATTCATGGCGAAAAAAGAGCTCTTTTCTATTCCCGTTCTCCGCAGGATCATAAAAGCCTGTGGCGCTTTCCCCGTAAACCGGGGCGGCGCCGACGTGGAATCCATCAAGAACACCATCTCCCTGCTTGAAAAAGGCGACACCGTGGGTATATTCCCCCAGGGCACACGCCACGCGGGAGAAAACCCCAGAGATACCGAGGTGAAGCACGGCGTGGGCCTTATGGCGTACCGTGCAAAATGCGGTATCATCCCCGCTTATATCAGAACGAAAAAGAATCAGGTGAAAATCTTCGGCAAAACGGAGCTGATCATCGGAAAACCCGTTGAATACGAGGAATTCGGCTTCACCGATGGCGGCATGAAGGAATACAAAGCTGCCGCAGAGCTCGTTTTCGACAGGATATGCACTTTGGGAGAGAATGCCGACAATGATAAGAATTGCCAGTAAAGCAGGCTTCTGCTTCGGTGTGAAGCGTGCCACCGATGCCGCCGAAAAAGCCATTCCCGGAGGCGGCACCATCTACACTCTGGGCAGGCTCATCCATAACGACGGATACGTTGCCGCCCTCAAGGAAAAAGGCGTGGGCGAGATATCCGCCGAAGACATCGCGGGAGTGTGCGAAAGAGCCGACGCGGGAGAAAAGATCACCGTTATCATCCGTGCCCACGGAGAAATAAAGGAAAATCTGGACGCTCTGGAGGATTGCGCCCGGAGAAACGAAAATTTCACCCTGCTCAACTGCACCTGCCCTTATGTGAACAAGGTGAGAAAGATCGCCTCGGAAAATTCCGGCGAGGGCAGGCTCTTCATCCTCATCGGTGCCGCGGAGCATCCCGAGGTGAGGGGCATCATTTCCTGCTGTGTGGGCGAGAGCATGGTTTTCGCAAATTCCGGGGAACTGGAAAAGTGGAGCGTCACGGAAGATGTCAAAAAATATACAGATTGTCAGATATCTGTGGCGGCGCAGACCACGCAGAAGCTTTCCGAATGGAAAAAATGTTTGAAAATTATCAAAAAACTATATACAAACGCAATTATTTTTGATACAATATGTAATGTTACTGAAGAAAGGCAGATCGAGGCGGAGCACCTCGCCCGGGAAAGTGACGTGATGATCGTCATCGGGAGCAGGGGTTCCTCCAACACGGTGAAGCTTTTCGAAATCTGTAAAGCCGGGTGCGAAAACACCTTTTTATGCGAAAACGCAGATTCTCTTGGGGGAGTGGTCATCCCTCCGCATAGTAACACCATATCTATAACTGCCGGTGCGTCCACACCGTACAGTGTAATACAGGAGGTAAAACAAACCATGAGCGAGCAAACAGAAAATTTTGAGGCCCTGCTTGATGCGACCATTAAAACTATAAATCCAGGAGATATCGTTGTCGGTGTAGTCACATCCGTTTCACAGAATGAGATCACCCTTGATCTCGGCGCTAAGACGACCGACGTTATCGTACACGTCAAGCTTACCGACGCCCCCCAGGCAAAACTGGATGAAATGTTCAAGGTAGGCGATGAAGTAAAGGCAAAAGTCATCAGAGTCAGCGACGTTGAGGGTATCGCAGTGCTGGATAAACTGCGTGTCGATTCCGAAGCTAACTGGTATGACATCGTAGCGAAGGCTGAATCCGGCGAGATCGTTGAGGGCAAGATCATTGAGTGCGTCAAGGGCGGACTCATCATCAACGTAAATTCCGTTCGCGTATTCATCCCCGCATCCCTCTCCGGTGTTCCCCGTGACGCAGGCGAGGAGGCTCTGCAGGCACTTGTAGGTACCGTGCAGAAGGTCAAGATCATTGAGATCAAGGAAGACCGCAAGAAGGCATTCGCTTCCATCCGTGCCGTAAAGCAGGAAGAGCGCAAGGCCGCTACCGAGGCTTTCTGGGCACAGGTAGAAGTAGGACAGATCTATGAGGGCCCCGTCAAGAGCCTGACCAACTACGGCGCATTCGTCGATCTCGGCGGCGTTGACGGTATGGTACATACCTCGGAGCTTTCCTGGAGAAGGATCCGTCATCCTTCCGAAGTCGTTAAAGTCGGCGACACTATCAAGGTTTATATCAAGGCGCTTGATCCCGAAAAGGGCAGAATTTCCCTGGGCTACAAGACCGAGGATATGGATCCCTGGCACATCTTCAACGAGAAGTATTCCGTTGGTGATACCGCATCCGTCAAGATCGTATCTCTCATGCCCTTCGGCGCATTCGCAGAGGTAGTTCCCGGTGCTGACGGTCTGATCCACATCAGCCAGATCACCGATCACAAGATCGCAACTCCCGCCGACGTTCTCAAGGTAGGCGACGTTGTTGACGCAAAGATCACCGCAGTTGACGATGACAACCGCAAGATCAGCCTTTCCATCCGTGCTCTTATCGAGGACGCGAAGGCTGAGGAAGAAGCTGCAGCTCCCGAAGAGTACGTTGCAGAAGCACCCGCAGAGGATGCTCCCGCTGAAGAGGCTCCCGCTGAAGAAACTTCTGCGGAATAAGCAGCTGAATAATCAAAATAAAAAATTCCGCAGCAGTTGAACTGCTGCGGTTTTTTTGTGGTATAATGTAAAAAAAGCCGAAAGGAAAACGATATGGATCCGAAAAAAGGTGCTGTCCTTATGGGCAGAAAGCTTGAATTCATGACACATGAGAACGATGAAAGCTGGGGCTACAAGCATCCCCAGACCGATACCTTCGCAGTTCTCTATCCCAAAGATTACGACCCCGCAAAAACTTATCCTCTGTGCGTGGTGTTCCATTCCGCAGGCCACGACGTTTACAGCGTGGTATCCTGCGTTCTCACGGAGGGCAATCATGATATATATCACGTGCCGGAAAACCTTTTCGGTCTGTATCTCGACTGCCGCTCTCACGCATGGGATCAGGACAGCACGGACTGGTTCTGGGGCGGCAGGAACGCCCACGATCCCGAGCCAAACGAGCGCTCCGGCGTGGAGCTTCTGCCCGTGGAAAAGAGATGCTTTGCCACCATTGACTGGATGTGCGAAAACTTCCCCATTGACAAAAACAGGATCTACGGCGTGGGCAATTCCATGGGAGGCACCGGCGCTCTCGGCATGGGCCTTTCCCACGGCGACCTCTTCGCGGCGCTGAAAATAAACGTGCCCGCGGGAGTATATCACGCCATGGACAGATGCGGAATAGCGGAGCCGGCACCCGAGGGCTTCTCCATTCCCGAGCCCCCGGTGGTGCTTGATTATTCGGCGCAGAACGACACCTGGTCCGACGGACACGAGCATCTTTACCGCATCATGAGGGAAAAGGGATACGCGCTGATGGGCTTCTGGGGCAATTTCGGCCACGAGAACAACCACACGACCATTGCAAAATACAACGATCTCGTTCAGGCGTTCGATATTTTCTCCATAAAAAAGAACGAGGCGTACCCCGCATTCACCAATGCCTCCACCGATGACAAAAATCCGTGGGAGAACGACCGCACCTCGGAAGATGCCGGACAGGTCAACGGATTTTTCCGCTGGAAAGTGCTTTCCGACACGGAAAACGGATTTGAGACAGAGCTCCGTCTGCTCCGTCCCGACGAATGGGAAAGCAGACTTGAATTCCCGAAATCCTCCGTTGCCGACGTTACTCTCCGCAGGCTTCAGAATTTCAAGGTATCCGCAGGTGACACCGTGAAATATGAATACGGCAGCGAAACGGGCACCGTGACCGCAGGAGAGAAGCTGACTATCGAAAAGCTGACCGTGACGCAGGACGGCACGGTTCTGAAACTCACGAAATAATATGGTAAGACTTGAAAAAATCAACCATAAAAACGTATGGAAGCTCCTGCGCCTGAAGGTGAGAAAAGACCAGGAAAACTTCGTTGCCCCCAATGACATGAGCATCATCGAGGCATATCTTGCGATAACGGAGGGCGGCCGCGCCTTCCCCTTCGGCATTTTCGATGACGAAACTCCCGTGGGCTTTCTGATGATAGGCTTCGGCGGTGACGACTCATACGAAGACCCGCCGGAGATCGCAGACGGCAATTACTGCATCTGGCGGCTGATGATAGACGAAAAATATCAGCGCAGAGGATACGGGAGAAAAGCTCTGGAGCTATCTCTTGATTTCATCCGCACGTTCCCCTGCGGCCCTGCGGAGTATTGCTATTTATCATACGAGCCGGAAAACACCGTTGCGAAAAGGCTGTATGAGCAGTTCGGCTTCGTTGAAAACGGAGAAACGGACGGTGACGAGACCGTTGCAGTCCTCAGGCTGTGATTTTCCCGGGGGGGCGAGGCGCTTTGCGCCGCCATATACCCTCACCTATACTAACCTTACCCAACCTATGCCGCCGTTTGACGGACATATGGTTGTCATTTGGTTGACATTTGGTTGTCATTCGGCAAAGAAAAAACCCGGAAAAATTCCGGGTTTTTTATTTTCAGAATATAAGTCCTCCAATATTGTAGACGAGTGCGGAAACGAGCCACGCTACGAACAGCTGAAAGGCTGCCGCAAATATCATCATTTTCGTGCTTTTCGTTTCGCTCCGGATGGTGGCAAGCGTTGCCGCGCAGGGGATATACAGAAGCACGAACACCATGAGAGCGTACGCGTTCAGTGCGGTGAAGCCCTCTGCGGCGAGGAGAGTTGAAAGACCTGCCATGCCTGCGGCGGAGGTCACGTTGGTGATGCCGAAAAGCACCGACATGGACGAAACGACCACCTCTTTGGCGGCGATGCCGGCGATGAGCGCCACGGCTATCTGCCACAGTCCCAGTCCACAGGGGCGGAGGAACGGCACGAGCACCTTTCCGATATAAGCTCCGAAGCTTCCGCTCATGTCCTTCGTCATGCCCGCGGGGCCTACGTTCAGCACGAACCACAGAATGACGGACGCGATGAAAATGACGGTCCCCGCCTTGGTCAGATAATCCTTGATCTTTTCCCAGACGTATATGGCAACCGTTCTCAGCGACGGTGCTTTATATTCGGGAAGCTCTATGAGCAGGGGATTTTCTTTTCTTTTCTTATCCGTCAGCGACATTATCTTCGCCGCGGCGATGGCGACGATAAGCCCCAGAACGTACATGGAAAGTGCCGCAAGCGGCGCCCATTTCCCGAAAAACATTTCGGAAAGGAGAACGTACACGGGCAGTCTCGCCGAGCAGGACATGAAGGGCGTTATGATGATCGTCTTTATCCTGTCACGGGGGTCTTCGAGCGTTCTGCTCGCCATCAGCGCGGGCACGGTACAGCCGAAGCCCAGAAGCATGGGGATGAACGCCCTGCCGGAAAGCCCCAGCTTGCCCATGATGCCGTCCATGACGTACGCCACGCGGGACATATATCCGCTGTCTTCAAGCAATGCCAGCGCCACGAACAGGATGAATATATTGGGGAGAAAGGTAAGTATTCCGCCCACACCCGCAATTATGCCGTCAACGATGAGCGACGTGAGCCACTCCGCGCACCCGGCGGCACCGAGCCACCCGAGAACTGCCGAGGATACGGCATCAAGCCCCGTTTCAAACAGCCCTTTCAGCGCATCGCCCAAAGCGAAGGTGAGGAAAAACACCAGAGCCATGATGCAGAAGAACACGGGCACACCCCAGAATCTGTGGGTGAGAACGCTGTCTATCCTGTCGGTGGTGTGTGCCTTGTCCTCTTTATTTACAAGGCACTCCTCGATGACCTCTTCTATGAAATCGAATTTCTGCTTGGTGAATTCCGCCTCGAGGCTTCCCTTATGTATATCGGACGTTTCCACCGGATATTTTGAAATAACGTCCTCATCGCACTCAAGCGTTTTTATGGCGTACCACCTGAGATTGGTGATCTCCGGGTATTTTGCCGAGAGCCTTTCCTCCACACGGTCGATCTTGTCCTCCAGCTCGTCGCTGTAAACAAGAGTGAGCTCGCTGTGGTGATCGTGGCGGTGAGAGCCGCTTTTGTGATGGTGCTCCGTTTTCTCGGATACAACGTCCTTGTGGTGAGCCACGGCGTGCATCAGCACCTCAAGTCCGGTCCCTTTGCGGGCACTTACCGGGATGACCGGGATACCCAGCATCTCGGGGAGGCGGTGGGTGTCTATCTCCATGCCCCGCTTTTCAACCACGTCTATCATGTTCAGTGCAAGCACCACGGGGCGCCCCAGCTCTATGAGCTGCAGGGTGAGATACAGATTTCTCTCAAGCTCCGAGGCGTTCGCCACGTCAACGATAACGTCCGCGCCGTCGCCGTCCTCGCCGAGAATGAAGCGGCGGGAGAGTTTTTCCTCCATTGTATACGAGGTGAGGGAATATATGCCGGGAAGATCCACCAGCCGGAAAGAATCGTTATGGAAGCGGAACGCTCCCTCTTTTTTCTCCACGGTGACACCGGGCCAGTTCGCCACCTTCAGGCGGGCGCCCGTATATGCATTGAAAAGCGTGGTCTTTCCGCAGTTGGGGTTGCCGATAAAGGCAACCGTTACACCGTTTGCCATTTCACATTCCCTCCGATACGAAAATTCCCTCTGCGGCGCCGTATCCGAGAGCGTATCTTACTCCGCGGACCTTTATTATCATGGTGCCGCACCTCTTTTTTCTCAGCACCGTCACCTGCGAGCCCTCGGTGAGCCCCAGGATGTGCAGGCGGCGCTTCATATCAGAGGCAAGCCCGATGGCTTCCACTCTCCTCGTTTCTCCCGCTTTGCAGTTTTTCAGCGTCATTGTTTTCCCTCACAGTTAGCATAGGCTAATTAGCATATGCTAATTGTAAACCCCGCCGGGAGGGTTTGTCAATAGGTTTCACGGAAAAAGACCGTGTTTTTTTCTTTTTTCGCTTAAAAAATCGCCCCGTACCCCTTGAAAGTATACGGGGTTTGCTTTATAATTATTATGTATATTTGTATTATGGGGGTATATATATGAAAATCGAGACAAAATGTCTTCAGGAGGGCTGGAAGCCGAAGAACGGCGAGCCCCGCATCCTTCCCATTTATCAGAGCACCACTTATAAATACGAAAACGGCGAGGAGCTGGGCAAGCTCTTTGATCTCAAAGTGGACGGACATATGTATTCCCGCATATCCAACCCCACCGTTGCGGCTGTTGAAGACAAGATATCCTCTCTTGAGGGCGGTGTCGGTGCCCTGTGCACCTCCTCCGGTCAGGCGGCTATAATGATCGCCGTGTTCAACATCACCTCCGCCGGTGACAACTTCGTCTGCTCCTCCTCTATTTACGGCGGCACCACCAATCTTTTCGCCGTAACCATGAAGAGAATGGGCATCGAGGTAAGATTTGTCACCCCCGGTATGACGGACGATGAGATCGAGGCGCTTTTCGATGACCGCACCCGTCTTTTCTACGGTGAGACCGTGGCAAATCCCGCGCTGACCGTATTCGACATCGAGAAATTTGCCGGCATCGCCCACGCCCACGGCGTTCCGCTTTTCGTTGACAATACCTTTGCCACCCCCGTGTTCTGCAATCCTTTCAAGTTCGGTGCGGACGTGATAATCCACTCCACCACCAAATATATGGACGGCCACGCGCAGGTCATCGGCGGATGCATCGTTGACGGCGGCACATTTGACTGGGTGAAGAGCGGAAAATATCCGGAGCTGACCACCCCCGACGAAAGCTATCACGGCGTGGTATACTCCGACACCTACGGAAAAGCGGCGTACATCCAGAAGGCGAGAGCACAGCTCATGCGCGATCTGGGTGCCACACCTCAGCCTCTGGCGGCATATCTTCTCAACATCGGACTGGAAACACTTCCTCTCCGTATGGAACGCCATTTCGAAAACGGACTGGCGGTTGCACGCCATCTTGAAGAGGATCCCCGCATAAGCTGGGTGAACTACCCCGCTCTCGAAAGCTCCGACCAGTACGAGAAATGCAAAAAATATCTGGGCGGCAAGTGCTGCGGCGTGGTATCCTTCGGAATAAAGGGAGGAAGAGACGCCGCCATGAAATTCATGAACGCGCTCCGCGTGGCACAGATCGTGGTCCACGTGGCGGACTCCCGCACCTCGGTCATCCACCCTGCATCCACCACTCACCGTCAGCTGAATGACGAACAGCTCGTCGCCTCCGGCGTTTCCCCGGACCTTATCAGAATGTCCGTGGGCATCGAGCATATCGACGACATACTGGAAGATATAGATGCCGCGCTGAATATGGTATCGGAAAGGTAAATATATGCCCATAAAAATTCCGAACGCCCTGCCCGCAACGGAAACGCTGCTGGGCGAAAACATTTTCGTTATTACGGAAACAAGGGCTATAACCCAGGACATAAGACCTCTGAAAATAGCGATCCTCAATCTTATGCCCACGAAGATCACCACGGAGACACAGCTCACCCGCCTTATCGGAAACACTCCCCTGCAGGTGGAGGTGGAGCTTCTCCACACCGCCACCCACAAATCGAAAAACACGGCGGCGGAGCATCTGCTCTCCTTCTACAAGACCTTTGACGATGTTAAGAACGAGAACTTCGACGGACTTATCATTACGGGCGCACCCGTTGAGCATCTGGAGTTCGAGGAAGTGGAATACTGGGACGAGCTCTGCGCCGTCATGGAATGGTCGAAGACCCACGTGACAAGCACGTTCCACATCTGCTGGGGCGCGCAGGCAGGTCTCTATTACCACTACGGCATAAAGAAGCACTCGCTTCCCGAAAAGCTTTCGGGAGTGTTCCTCCACGAAAAGGAAAAGAAAAATTCCATCCTGCTCCGGGGATTCGACGACAGCTTTATGGCACCTCATTCACGGAACACCACCTGCCTCAGAGAGGACATCGAGGCCTGCCCCGATCTGAAGATCCTCGCCTCCGGCAAAAAAGCCGGGGTTTACGCCGTATCGAATCACGGCGGCAGTCAGATATTCATTATGGGCCACTCGGAATACGATCCCGACACCCTGAAAAAAGAGTATCTCCGCGACAAGGCCGCAGGCCTCTCACCGAAGGTGCCCGAAAATTATTTTCCCGATGACGACGATACGAAAGAGCCCGTCGTCACCTGGAGAGGACACGCCAATCTCCTCTACTCCAACTGGCTCAACTACTTCGTATATCAGACAACACCGTACGATATAACCGCAATATCCGGAACGGATGAACAGAAAGGAAACTGAAATGACAGACAGAAGACCCAACATGAAGACGCAGACCTACTCATTAAAGGACCTGAGAGATCAGGAAATGAAAGAGATCCTCACCGCCGTTTACGAGGCGCTGAGAGAAAAAGGTTACGATCCCATAAACCAGCTGGTGGGCTACATCCTCTCCGAGGACCCCACCTATATCACCAACTATAAAAGCGCACGTGCTCTCATCTGCCGCATCGACCGCGATGAGCTGATGGGCGCCCTCGTGAAGACCTATCTGGGTCTCGAGTGATCCGTGACGGTATATAAGCTTCCGGAGCTTTCAACGTGCTCCTCTCTGCCGGAGGGGGCATCCGCCGCTCTCGGCAATTTTGACGGAGTGCATATAGGCCACAGAGAACTGTTCCGCGCGGCAGCGGAAAAAAGGCCGTCCGTTATCTGGACGTTTTCCGTTCCCGCAAAGCCGGGCGCCCCGGTGAAATTCATCACGTCCCCCGGGGAAAGGCTCTCCCTTTTCTCCGAGTCCGGCGCGGACTACGCCGTGACGGTGGATTTCGACTCGGTTAAGGACATGACTCCCGAGGAATTCGTGAGAGACCATCTCAAGGGCACCCTGCATATTTCCCGTGCGGTATGCGGATACAATTTCCGCTTCGGCAGGGGAGGCGCGGGGAATGCGGACGGGCTTCGGGCGCTGTGCGAAAAATACGGGCTTGAATGCACCGTTGTACCGGAGGTCTCGGCAGACGGCCGCGAGGTTTCGTCAAGCCTTATCCGTGAGCTTATCTCCCGGGGAGACACGGAGAGCGCCGCAAAATATCTGGGGAGATTCTTTTCCCTGTGCGCTCCTGTCATCCACGGAAAAGGTCTCGGAAGAAGCTGCGGCTTTCCCACCGTAAACCAGCTGTTCCCCGAGGACTGCATAGTTCCGGCATGCGGCGTTTACGCCGCCGCAGTCGAGGTGGACGGAAAGGTTTATCCCGGTGCCGCGAACGTGGGGGCGCGCCCCACCGTTTCCGACGGGAACGACGTCAACTGCGAAACTTATATCATCGGTTTTTCCGGCGATCTGTACGGAAAAACGGTCCGGGTCTCTTTTCTCAGAAAAATACGGGACGAGATCACGTTTCCCGATACGGACCGGCTTTTTGCAAGGATACGGGAGGATTCGGAAATATGCCTTCGCATATTCGGAGAATTCTCTGAAAGGAATCAGCTTTGAAAAAAATAATTTCCATACTGCTCGTGCTGTGTGCCGTGCTGCTGCCGCTATCATTTGCGGTGCCTGTCTCGGCACTTGACGATCCATCCATCGTCAACGCGGCATCGGCGTATCTCTATAATCTGGAAAACGAGCGGGCGATCTTCGCCTACAACCAGGAGGAGGAGGTTTATCCCACCTCCACCGTCAAAATAATGACCGGCATCGTGGCGCTTGAAGCTCTGGGCGACAGGCTTGACGAAACGGTCACGGTGACCTCCGCCATGCTCTCCGACGTTACCGGCAACAACATAAAGCTCCTGCCCGGTGAAAACGTGAAGATCGGCGACATGGTCGGCGCGCTTCTGGTGAACGGTGCAAACGACGCCGCTTACGTGCTCGCATACACCGCCTGCGGCTCGGTCAGCGAGTTCGTTCAGCAGATGAACGCAAAGGCGGCTGAGATCGGCGCGAACAACACGGTCTATTTCAATCCCACGGGCATCCACGACGAGCGGATGCACACCACTGCCCGCGACACCTGCACTATCGCGCTGTGCGCCTACAACACTCCTGGATTCATGGACTACGCTGAGCTTCTGAAATACACGGTGGATGCCACCAACATGAGCTCCGCCAGAACTCTCTATAACAGAAACTGCCTGCTCTCACTTTACTACGAGCAGAGCTATTACTACGACAAGGCGAGAGGCATGAACGCGGGCTCCACCTTTGAGGCCGGGTACTGCGTGGTCACCACCGCCTCCGACGGCGACCTTACATATCTCGCCGTGGTCATGGATGCGGACAAGGACCAGAACGGGAACATCTGCTCCTACACCAACGCGAAAACAATGCTTGACTGGGCTTTCGACTCTTTCCTCTATCTTGACGTGCTCTCTCCGGAGCAGACCGTCTGCGAGATCCCCGTCACCCTCTCCATGGGAGTGGATTACGTCACGCTCGTGTCAAAGGACACCTTAAGCGTGTATCTCCCCTCCGATACGAATATCGAAGAAGAAATAAAGCTCTCCTGGACCACCGACGCGGAGGAGATACAGGCCCCCGTGCAAAAGGGACAGGTGGTGGGCAGAGTCACGGCTCTGTACCGTGACGAGTCCATCGGCACGGCGGATCTCATCGCCACGGCGGACATCACCAGAAGCGATATGCTGTACGGGCTTTATAAAATAAAGGAATTTTCAAAGAGCCGCTTCTTCATTGCGGCGCTGATATCGGCAGTAGTGTTCTTCATCATCTACGTTTTCGGAAAAGCGATCTTTCTGAAAAAGAGAAAAGAACACAAATACAGATAGAAAAAAGATAATCACATAAAGGAGATCCCCCTATGTTCAAGATCACAAAAAGCGGCATGGAATTTGAGATCCGTGCCATCGAAAAAGGTATTTTCCGTGTAAGAGTTTCCTCTGACGGCGAATACACCGAGAGCCTGCTTTCCAGATACAACATTCTCCGTGAAAGCGGCGAGGCTGATGCCGCTCTCGCCGGCGATACCGTATCCTTTGAGGGCGTTTCAGTTACTCCCGCGGATATGGGCCTCTCCCTTGAGGGCGCAAAGTCTCCCGTCTCTTTCACCTTTGACGGTTTTGAGGGCAAGCCCTACAAAAACCGCGGCTTCACTCTGAACATCTCCCTGACGAAAGACGAGCGTCTTTTCGGTCTGGGCGATGAATCCAGAAAAAGCATCGCGCGCCGCGGCTCTATCGCACGTCTTGATGTCCGCAACGTTGCATCCTACGGCCCCATGCCGTTCATCATGTCCTCCGAGGGTTGGGGACTTCTCCTGAACTGCACCTATGCGTCCACCTTTGACTGCGGTGCAACTAACGAAGATCTTCTGACCATAAAGGCTCACAAGGGACAGCTTGATTTCTATCTGTTCGTGCCCGAGTCCCACAAGCTTTCCGACATCCTTACTCTGCAGGGCAAGATCTGCGGCAACCCGATCCTGCTCCCCAAGTTCGCATACGGCTACACCTTCGTTCTCAACGAGCAGACCAACGCCCGTGAAATGCTTTACGACTGCCTCAATTTCCGCCGCGAGGACATCTCCTGCGACATGGTAGGTCTTGAGCCTCAGTGGATGACGAGACATTACGACACCAGCATCGACAAGAAGTGGCACGAGGACAGATTCTATATTCCCGGCTGGCTTCCCGAAAACCAGAGCGGCCCCGACACCTTCTTCTACACTCTCCGTGAGATGGGCTTCAAGTTCAGCCTCTGGCTGTGCCAGGACTACGACCTGCTCTTTGAAGAGGAAAGACAGTGCGGCGAAAGAGCAAAAGAGCTGGGCAAGGAATACTCCTTTGAGGGCGCTTCCATCCTGGACCCGCATCTTGCGTGCCCCGAATACATGGACAGACTTACCCACCGCGACGTGCCGTGGTTCGATCACCTGAAAAAATTCTGCGACAACGGCGCTTCCGCTTTCAAGCTGGACGGCGCGTTCCAGACCAACGACCATCCCGACAGACTGTGGGCGGGCAAATATTTCGACGACGAAGTTCACAATGCCTATCCCGTCATCTACACGAAGCAGATGCAGGAGGGCTTCACCAATCATACCGGCAGACGTGCCGTTATCTACACGTCCTGCCTCTTCTCCGGCACGCAGAGATACGCCGCATCCTGGGCGGGCGACACCGGCGGCGGATACGACACCGTTGTGGCAATGCTCAACTACGGTCTCTCCGGCCACTCCAACGTGACCTGCGACATGGAGGTCGTGACCAAAGAGGGTATCCACTACGGATTCCTGTCTCCCTGGACACAGCAGCTGGGCTGGAGAAACTGGCAGCAGCCCTGGTTCCTCAGAGAGGAGCTGTGTGATGCCGTGAGATACTACTCGCATCTCCGCAACAGCCTGTTCCCCTACATCTATTCCATGGCGCACAAGGCGGCAGAAAAGGCACTGCCCCTTACCCGTGCTCTGTCCCTCATGTTCTCCGATCATCCGGAATACGATTTCGTGACCAACGAGTACATGTTCGGTGACAGCCTGCTTGTTGCCGTATTCGATATGAAGCTGACTCTCCCCGCAGGTGAGAAGTGGATAGACTACTTCACCGGCGACGTTTACGAGGGCGGTCAGACCATCGACTACAAGATCCCCGAAGGCAGGGGCGGTGCGCTGATGGTCAAAGCGGGCAGCGTATTCTGCACGCAGGATTATCAAAAGTACATCGAAAAGGTCATCCCCGAGAACTACCACATCAACGTATATCCCGGCGGAGACGGCGAGTTCACCCTCTACGAGGATGACGGCTACACCTACGATTACATGGACGGCAAGATGGCGACCACGAAGATCGAACTGAAGCAGAAGGACGAAAAGAACTTCGATCTGACCGTTTACAAGCGCGAGGGCTCCTTCGACGGACGTGAGAAGACCGCAGAGTCTCTCCCCTCCGAGCCCACCATTCCCGCTATGGGCGACGTTACCTCCTTTGACGTTACCGTATTCGGTGAAGCAAAGAGCGTTACCCTGGGCGGTAAGGCCGTAGACTTCAAGGCAGAGAACGGCAAGACCACCTTCTGCGTCTGCCGTGACGCGCACCGTGAGTCCGATCTTACGTTCAGCGTAGAGATGTGAGGATGATGCAGCTTTCTTTGAAAAGAAAGCTGCGCAAAGAAACCTTGAGAAAATATAAGAGGAGCGGAGGCATATGCCTCCTCTCTTTTAGGTTAAATTATAATTTAGCGAGCTGTTCGCCAATGGTGTGGTTGGCGGCGAAGCCGCCATACACCGAGGGGCGAAGCCCCTACGGTGTCATTGCGAGGGAGGGCATCGCCCGACCGTGGCAATCTCTACAAACGGTTTACTCCATCTAATAGAGGTGCCATCAGAGCATTAGCAGAGATTGCCACGCCAGTGTGCCGCACTGGCTCGCAATGACACGCCCGGTGGGCGTGTGGGCAAAGAGCGTTCGTCCGCATACAGAATCGGGGCGTTTCACGCTCCCGTTTCGTTCCGTTTGTATAAAACATCCGTCTGTCAGCGATGAAACGATTTAGCAGCGAAGCCTCTCTCGCCCGCGGGGCCATCCCCGCAAACTATAATTTTAAAGCCCCGCCTTTCGGCTGGGCTTTAGCTTTTACATTATTACTTATCCTGCTT
>JAZUGU010000105.1:0-23410 GCA_045641325.1 Candidatus Avispirillum sp. | reverse complement strand
GTGTCTTTTCCTCCGTCGTAAAAGTCGGTGAATCCTATAAGCTTTCCGTCCTTTTCCAAGCTAACCGCTGAGCAAAAGAGCGATGAAGGAAGAGTGTCCCATACTTTTTCAATTTTCTTTTTATTGTCGGTCCACAGTTTTACAAAAATGTCATATTTTTCGGATAGTGTCGGATACTTTCCGAGCAGGTGCTTTTTCAAATCGACGAATACATATTCGTCAGACCAGTCACCGTTTCCGGAATAACAGTCGGTCACTTCATCAAAAAGCGTAATTGCGGCGCCCTCTGTACCCTGTAAATGCATATTTGCGATTTTTGCGGTGACTGTCATCGCTTCTTCTCTTTTGATTTTGCTTTCTCTGTTTTCCGTGGGCGGCGTGCGGTAATCGCATTTTTCGGTGGCATAGACTACACAATCGTGACCGCTGAGATTTATTGTTCGTGACAGCTCGCCGAACTTGTTTTCAAGGATTCTCGGACATTCAAGTCCCAGTGTTCTGTACGCTTCGATTACCCTTGCCATCTGATTTACTCTTTCGGGTGTTACGAAAGAATACTGAAAAGCATTGATTTCGATTATTCTTTCTGGGAATGTTACGGTACAGCATTTGAAGTACCAGACTTCGCCCCAATCCTTCGTTTCGTCCACATCATCATAAATCTCATAAGACAGCGGCTCATTATCCGAGTATAACTCAAATATTTTTTCAAGTTCCATTCTTTCTTTCTCCTTTTTGGAATATACGATTTTTCGTATCGTTTCAGGAGTCAGATAATACATATCCGCGAGGGAATCCGCGTCGGCGCCGTCTGAGAATTCCTTTATGATATTACGGTTACGTTCACGGAGAGTTTTTCTGTATCCGCTCGCCTCGCCCCATCTGCGCCTCACGTCGTCACGCGGAACGTAAATGAGCTTACCTGCGGCATATTTCTGTAATTCTCTCAAAAGCTCTTCGGGCAAAACGTCTTTTGCATTTTCGTAATTCATATTAATGATTATCCTTTCTTTGCATTTGTTCCGGTTCTGTGAATTTGCCGCCCTATGGCGGCAAAAGGAACAAATGGGTTTGAAAACAGCATTCATCCGATTTGATTATATTTTGTTTTCAAACTTCTTGCCTCCTGTGCTTTTGAGTTTATCAGATTTTTCGGGTGAAATATATACCGCAAATTCTTTTAGAAGTTTTCGGTATCAGACGGACTGCAAAGACACATATTTGTTATATCAATAATAGTTGTGATTGCAATAGCAAGTATGATATCAAATGAAAAAGGACTGCAACGTAGTCCTTTTTTCAATAGAAATATTACATTTTTTCAATTATCGTTTCGGATACCTTTATAAGGGTCTGCTCCGCATCAGTGATATCGCCCTCAAATGCCACCTGGAGAAGTGCTTTCTCTTCTATCTTTTCCATTTCCTCAGCGGCACTTTTCCATTTGGATGCAAGCGAACGGTTTTTCAGAAATACTTTCATGCTCTTCATGGATATGCTTCCGGCGATAACGTATACTGCAAGTGTGAGTATCGCAAATGCCGCAAAGCATCCCAGAGAAAGATATTTCATTTTGTAATCATAGAACACTCTTGCAAAGTGCCATGCAAGTATGAAAAATGCAATGCCGAAGGCAGCTGTGATATATGGCACAAAACGCACCTTGCGTTTGAATTGTGCAACCTTGTCACGTGCCGCAACACGTTTTTCCTGAAACTCGATTTCAAAAGCTTTTCTTTCTTCGTTTGTCATTTTTTCAAAAGCAGCCTTGTCAGCTTAACATAATCCTCGGCGGAAAGTTTTTCGCCGCGCACGTCGGACCGCTGTCCCATATCTTCAAGGGCGGCGGCTATTTTTTCTTTGGGATACAGGGAAGACAGAGCATTGGTCAGTGTTTTTCTTCTTTGCAGAAATGCGGCGGATATGACTTTTTTTACTTTCCCTATAAAAGCATCAAGATCTTCATCATTATTCGGCAGACCGTCAAAGGCATCTCTTGCTCCGTTTTCGTAAAGCTCTATCCGGACTACTGCAGAAGTTACCTTCGGCGCAGGATAGAAATTACCTGCGGATACTGTGAACAGCTTATAAGCCTTGCCTGCAAGATTTATTGCGGCTGTGATCGCACCGTAATCGTCAGAGCCTGCTTCGGCGCACAGTCTGTCGGCGACCTCTGATTGTACCAGTACCGTTACAGACTGCACCTGCGGGCGCTCTGACGGGCGGTAAGCCTCCAGAACTGCCATGATTATTGGAGAGGTGATGTAATAAGGAAGATTTGCGCAGATGCGAACGGGCATGTCACCGAAATGCTCATGGAGAAGCGCAGGGAGCGACAATTTCATGAAATCTTCGTTTATGACCGTCACGTTTTCGCAGTCTTCAAGTGTTTCCGAAAGAAGCGGGATGAGTCCACGGTCGATTTCGACAGCGAGCACCTTTTCGTACATGGACGAAAGCTCTCTCGTCATGGCACCCATGCCGGGGCCTATTTCAAGAGCACCCACTCCTTCATTATTATACGAAGATGATTCGGCTATACGGAACGGAATTTCCGGATTTATGAGAAAGTTCTGTCCGAAACCCTTCTGCGGTTTCAAACCGTATTTTTCCAACAGCTCTTTGACTGTTTTCGGAGAACAGAGATTCATATTACGGTGATCTTATATTCTGTAACGAAGCTTTCGCCGGGAGCGAGCGTTCTTGCGTACTTTTTATCCTTAAGTACCGACGATTCCGCAACGTTTCCGGGCAGACCGTTCCAGGGTTCGAGACAGATAAACGGAGAACTCATTTTAATAGGAGTCCAGAAACCTATGGCATCGAATGAGTCGAATTCAAATCTGAAGCCGTGACCTGTGTTCCTGTTGATAAGGCTGACCTTCTTTACGGGAAGATTGTCAGCTACTATCGCATCAAGGTCAAAAGCATCATAGAAAAGCTTGAACTCATTATCTTTTACGTAATCGAGGAGAGGCATGGAATCATCCATATAGCCGCCCTCCTGCTCACAGTTTCTGAATACAGCACCGTCTGCATTGTCGAAAATGAGGCTGTAATCCTCGAATTTTTCGCCTTCGTGCAGAGGACAGTTGAATCCGGGATGACCGCCGACACAGAAAGGCATTTCACGGCTGCTGTTATTGGTGACCTTATACTGCGTGGAAAAGCCGTCTTCGGTAACGGTATGTGTGATATCGAGAATAAAGCTGAAAGGGAAGCTATTCAGAGTTTCTTCGCTTTCAGTCAGACGCATGGTCACAGAATCGGGTGTTACCTCCACAGGGGTATATTCGACCTTGCGTGCGATGCCGTGCTTTTTCATGGGATAGTCCGTGCCGTCAACTGTGATCTTGTCATCTTTTGCACGGCAGACAACGGGGAACAGGCAGGGCGCCTGTCCGCTCCAATGCTCGGCAATTCCGTACCATACGTATTCGGTGCCGTCTTTTACAAAAGATATGAGTTCACCGCCGCGGGAAGAAACTTTACCCACGGCAGAACCCTTTGATATTGTAAATTCCATATTTTTCTCCAGCTTACGGTATGATCAGAAGCTCAGCTTATCCTCAAGATAGGATCTCAGGTCGGCAATGGGAAGTCTGACCTGCTCCATGGTATCACGGTCACGGACTGTTACACAGCCGTCCTCGACGGAATCAAAGTCATACGTGATGCAGTAGGGAGTACCGATCTCGTCCTCACGGCGGTAGCGCTTACCGATAGAGCCGGCTTCGTCAAAGTCAACGTGGAAGTACTTGGAAAGCTCGTTGAATACCTCGGTCGCGCCCTCGGAAAGCTTCTTGGACAGAGGAAGTACTGCAGCTTTGAAAGGAGCAAGTGCGGGATGCAGGTGAAGAACGGTTCTCACGTCATTCTTTTCGGCATCAACTACTTCTTCGTCATATGCATCCACGAGGAATGCGAGGAACGAACGCTCAACGCCAAGCGAGGGCTCGATAACGTAGGGAATATATCTCTCGTTGGTTTCGGGATCGAAATATGTAAGATCCTTGTTGGAGGTATTCTGATGCTGGGTAAGGTCGTAGTCGGTACGGTCGGCAACGCCCCAGAGCTCGCCCCATCCGAAGGGGAACATAAACTCAAAGTCGGTAGTTGCCTTGGAGTAGAAGCAAAGCTCCTCGGGATCATGGTCACGCAGACGGAGATTTTCTTCCGTCATTCCGAGAGAAAGGAGCCATTCCTTGCAGAAGCTTCTCCAATAATTGAACCATTCAAGGTCTTCGGCGGGCTTGCAGAAGAATTCAAGTTCCATCTGCTCGAATTCACGCACACGGAAAATGAAGTTTCCGGGTGTGATCTCGTTACGGAAGGATTTGCCTATCTGACCGATACCGAAAGGAACTTTCTTTCTTGTCGTTCTCTGTACGTTTACGAAGTTGACAAATATGCCCTGTGCGGTTTCGGGACGCAGATATACTGTGTTCTTTGCATCCTCGGTAACGCCCTGGAATGTCTTAAACATGAGGTTGAACTGACGGATGTCGGTGAAATTATGTTTTCCGCAGGAGGGGCAGGGAATATTGTTGTTCTCGATAAAGTCCTTCATTTCGGACTGTGAGAAAGCGTCAATGGGCTTTTCAAGAGTCACGCCGTTCTCTGCACACCAGTCCTCGATGAGCTTGTCTGCGCGGAATCTTTCCTTGCATTCGCGGCAGTCCATGAGAGGATCGGAAAAGCCGCCCAGATGTCCCGAAGCTACCCATGTCTGAGGATTCATAAGAATGGCGGAATCAAGTCCTACGTTATAAGGATTCTGCTGAACGAATTTCTGCCACCATGCTTTTTTGATGTTGGATTTCAGCTCAGCGCCGAGAGGACCGTAGTCCCAGGTGTTTGCAAGACCGCCGTATATCTCGCTTCCGGGAAATACGAAGCCTCTGTTCTTGCAGAGTGCGACGATCTTGTCCATCGTCTTTTCGGTGTTTTTCATTTTTGCCATGATCATATATGTCCTTTCAATGATTATCTGTAATTATAGAAGTACTTCACGCCGTCCTCGATATTCAGCTTGTAGTACGAGGATGCATTTCCTTTTCCCACTACCAGCTTGCCGGGATAAGTCACGGTATGAACCTCAAACCACGGGAATGCACGAATGACTTCTCCGTGCAGATATATCGCATCAGTACCTACGTTATTGAAAACGAATATATCTTCCATGTTATAGAGCATGGATTGCAGGGCAGTATCGGAGCATTCCGAAAGATTGGTGAGGAGACCTTTGGCGAAGCTCTGTTCGATGGTCATCTCCTGGTCGATTCCGTCCACGGGATCAAAGTAGAGAAGGGCGGGCATAAGCTTCGTTGCGAGCCTTACGGAGTCAGCTTTATCAAGCTCGTTTGTCAGCGGAACTGTGGCTTTGGACGTTGTAACGGCAGCTTTTTTCGTAGTCTTTTCGGTTTCTTTATCTTTATCTTCTTTTTTAGTCGTTTCCTCTACGGGAGCCGATACGTAGTTCTTTCCATCCGTGAAAATGTCAACGGGAATAGTACATTCGATGCTTCCGACTGTGTTTGCAAGGTCGTAAAGGTCGGTGGAGTGAAGAACACTGTAATAATCAATGCTCAGCCCTGTCAGCGCTTCCACCTTTGATACGATGCCGGATGCGCCGGATACTGCGTAATACTCTCCGAGTGTATATTCGCCGGCCGGGGTCTGAATCTTTGCCATTGCGGGGATCGTTGCGATAAAATATTCTCTTGTTTCAACGTATGCTCTGACAAGAATGAGGTTGGAAGCGGCGGGAAGACGGTAATTCTTGCCGAGTGTTCCGAAATCGCCGAGCTCTTTTGCCTGATCTGCATTGGAGGGATAATAATTACTGAATACGTTGGGACGGTAGTCTGAGATCACCCACAGCCAAGTGAATGATTCACCGTCAACTTTTCTGTTCATACGGTCGTCGGAATCGGATGCGCCGGTTTCCACGGGATTCATGGCATCATCCATTCCGTCCGAGCCTCCGTTGAATATGCCGCAGACCGTATCTGCCACGAATCCGCAGGCAAACAGGGCGATTATGCCCAGTATTACAAGAGACACAGCAAATGTGATGCCGAAATTTTTGAGGTTTTTCAAATCAGTATTCCTTTCAGTTGAGGAAAGTGATGTCAGTTACGGTCACCGTGACCGTTTTATCAAGTGAGCGGATCTCCAAGGACATGTTAGGAGCCAGGTAAAACGTATCATTAAGGAGGAATCCGCTGTCCGTCATAGTTCCTGCCACCGATACGGTCGCAAGGTCCGGCTCGATATCGGTGATCTGTCCCATTATTTCACCGCTTGAAAGATAAACGTATATGCCGGTTCTGAGGTCTTTTTCAAAGTCACTTTCGGCAATGTCTTCGGGGCGGAATGAAACAGAGAAGCTGCCCTTTATTTCCGTGTCCTGGGGAAACAGTCCGTCCTCTCCGAGGACGATCCGTATGCCGCAGAGAACAACTGCGGTCAGTATAAGAACGATAAGTACGGCATCAAGAGCGGCAAATCTTTTGCTTTTCTGATTTTTCATATACGTATCATTCCTTATTGGTTATGTGGAAATGATGATGCTCTGGTTTGTCGGAGGGATCCTTTTCCTGCTCTTTTTCCTTCTCTTTCTCTTCACGTTCCTGACGCTGTTCCTCAAGCTTTATCTCGCTTATATGACGGACAAGGCCTGACAGCAGACGTGTGCTCGGCTTCTTCATGCAGATATAGTTGAGAACGATTATTATTGCAACTACTGCTATAACCAGAAGCGTTTTCCAAATCTTTGCAGTTGATTCCTGAAACATTGCATCCGTGTAAATCACGGCGATAAGGCCTGCCAGACCGCTTATCGCGTAGAGCAGTCGGACGGCCTCTCTGTGGGTAAAGCCCATGTCTACCAGCTTGTGGTGGAAATGGCCTCTGTCGGGATGGAACGGACTCTGTCCGTGTGCAACACGGCGTATGATCGCGATAAGAGTATCGAAAATGGGGAGCGCGAAAATCGACAGGGGAACAAGGAATGCAAGCACGGTATGAAGCTTGAAAAGGCCCTGAACTGAAATTATTGATAAAGTAAATCCCAGGAACAGAGCGCCCGTATCACCCATGAATATCCTTGCAGGGTTTCTGTTGTAGGGGAGAAATCCGGAACAGGAGCCGATAAGGATAGCCGTGATAAGTGCAGATGTAGTATCTCCCGCAATCAGGGTTACCATGAATATTGAAATCGAGGTGATTACCGATACGCCGCAGGCAAGACCGTCAAGACCGTCTATGAGGTTGATGGCGTTGGAAAGGCCTGCGATCCAGATTATGGTTATCGGGATGGCGAAATAACCGAAATCAATATATGCGCCGAAAAGCGTTATGTGGTCGATAACGACGCCGAAGCATACGGCGATACCTGCAACAAAGAGCTGAACGATAAGCTTGAGCCAAGCGGAAAGACGGAATATGTCGTCAAGAACACCGAGGCATACAAGTATTGCTCCGCCTATCCATATGGCATAGAGCTCGCTGGTGGGCTCACAGAACACAACGGTGGCTACCATGAAACCTGCAAAGATCGCAAGGCCGCCGATGCGGGGCGTGGGCTTTTTGTGCATTCTGCGTCCGTCGGTGGGAATATCTATCGCTCCGATACGGAAAGCAAGAAGTCTGACGGGAGGCGTTACCGTATAAGCTACAAGTGCGGCACAGGCAAACGCCACGAGACCGAAAATCAAACCTGTGAGAGTCATTCTTAATGGTCCTTTCTTTTGCTCAGGAATTGACAGTTTTTGCGCCTATACATTCGCATTCGCAGTACAGATTGGGGAATCTGATTTTCATGCGGTTGCCGGCGCTTATATTTGTACCGTTTACAAGGAATCCGTCGGATACATTTTCGGCGGTCGTGATGACGGTTACGTACAGAACGTGGACGTCTTCATCCTGCGATGAAGAATCGAACGGGATAACCGTTGATATTTCGCTGACCGTGCCGAGTGTTGATCCGTCATCGAAGTTGAGGACCTTGTCACCGGGGCTGATCTTGTCTGTAAAGGATGAGGAAATATCTTCGATCTTCAAATAAAATACGATGTTGCTTTCAGTATCGCTGTCGTTGTTCCGGGGAGCGTATCTGTAAACTGCAAACAGTATGGCGGTGATTACGATAAGCAGAACGGCCGCATCAACGATATTGAATTTTGCTTTTTTTGAATTTGCCATATCTGCCTCCTAAAACTTTATTGTTATCTCGGCATTATGCCTTGATTCGTTATAGTTTTCAGCAGATTCTGCTTTGCTCATTTCCTTCAGCGCGCATCTTCTGTATGAAATGCATATGCCGAGCAATGCCCATAGGAGAGTGTACAGCGCACCGCAGAAAAACAGATCGTATAAAATCCCGCCGCACAGAATAACTGAAGCGGATATAAGGGGAGCGAGCACGCCGAGTCTTGTATCATTGGCAGATCTGACGGATCCGAAACGGCTGAAGGTATCTCTTTTTCTGTCTATCATTATGGTCTTGAAAGACAGCTTCACGCACAAAACCAGAGTGATAATGAAAAATCCGGACAGAAGAATGACGGAAATCAGACCGAAAGATCTGACAAGATGAACATAGAAGTTGTTCCCGGCTTCGGTGTACATTGAGTCGCCGCCGAAAAGAATACGGAATGAAGAAATATCCGACAGTGCTTTCGTATCCGTTATCGCTTCGGCAAAAGGCCGGATTATTTGTGATTTGATAAAAGTGCCGATCTTTTCAGTAATGCCGGTAAAATACGCGGCGGCAATGAGCGCCGGAACGGATATTGCCGCTGTTATATATATCCATCTTCTGCCGTAACACATCAGCAGGATGATCGTGGCTGTGAGTGAGATGAACAGAGGAATAATAAAGTCCGAAAGAGCAAGGAACGCAACGTCGGCACATGCTGCGAACCATAGGATTATACCGGGAACACGGTGGTCCGATCTGAGTGCCATCCCGACAGATATCGGAACAGCCGCGGCGGCAAACAGCGCAGCTCCGCCGGACACGAACACCGGAAGGGAAGCGAGCATATCAAGAATATAACTGCCGTAAAATTCTGTATCGGGGAAAACGAGCGAAACGAAAGCATCGATTCCGTATCCGAGACAGTAGAGAAGTGAAACGGCGCCGAATGAGAGTGAAATAACTATCATTGTCATCACACAGTCACGGCAGCTTTTCAGTATGAGTGAAGATATAAAATATGCGGACAGGAATATGATAAATTTCCATGCGGACGTATTAAGGGCTTCCGGACTTCTGATAAGACCGATAACTGCCGTCAGCGAAAATACAAGAAATACGATCCCTGTAATGTGAGCGGATGCGGTCCGCTTGCCCCTGAGAAGCTTAATAACGAATGACAACAGCGTTGCCGCAAACAAGATGCCGAGGATCCTGTCGTTGAAAAACGGAAGGACGAGAGCAGAGAACATGATCCCCGCAGTAGGAAATGCAAGTATGACACATAACATGAATGCCATAAGAATAAACAGCAGTACAGTGCCAGTAGAGAATGCCATTGATATTAGACCTGCAATAATGCCTGAGGCAAAACCCTGATTTATATGGCCGGACCTTTGCTTCTGGACAAGCGATATCATGCGGACTCCCACACATTCGCAAACGACGGAGCCTGTAAACGATGAAAGCAACGCCGTAGAGATATTGTCACGGGAGAAGAGCATCGGTATCGATACGGCAGTCATTATGATGCCGGCAAACAGGGAAACGTTTGAAGCAAAAGAGAAGTTCAAAAGGTGCATGAGCACGGAAGAAACGACGGTAAACAATCCGAACGTCAGAAAGAAAGTGCCGCACACGTTCAGCGAAAGAGATTTGAAACTGCGGCAAATCTTTTCCGTCAGGTCAAGCGTTATGCTTTCCGAAAAAAGACGGGAAGTACGGCTTATCGTTTTCTTCCTGAGAGAGATGATCGCAGAATGGAATTCTGCCATGCCTTTCATACGTACTCCTCCTTTCTCCGTTCACATAACAATACACGGTAATTATACTACAAACATATGTATTTTTCAAGAATTATTTATTAAATATCGAAAGAAACTTGAATAAACAGCGGAAAAGTGATATACTTATGAAAAAGCAGTAAACGGAGAGTCGAATGAAAGACGAAGAAATAAGAAAACAAGACGAAGGTGAACAGCTTTCAAATGCAATGAAAGTGATAAAGGGCACGGGACAAAGCATAGAACCCGAGCCTTCTGACGTTCCGGTCGAAAAAGTGGGAAAATTCGAAAATTTCTGGTATCACCATAAGTGGCACGCAGGCGTGACCATCGGGGTTATCGTGCTTGCTGTTATACTGATAGTTGAAATATTCACCAACAAAACGCCCGATGTCTATATGATGTACGCAGGCCCGGGCGGTATGATAGGCAATCAGTATGACAGATTCGAAGAAGCTGTCGTCTCCGTAATGGAGGATTATGACAAAAACGGCTATAAAAAGCTCAGCTTTTCAGATAACACTTATCTCACCGCAGAACAGATAGCTGCGCGCAGAAAGATGGGGCTCAAT
Source organism: Candidatus Avispirillum sp. (assembly GCA_045641325.1). Taxonomy (GTDB): domain Bacteria; phylum Bacillota; class Clostridia; order Oscillospirales; family CAG-272; genus Avispirillum. The sequence goes on along the minus strand of JAZUGU010000105.1, from coordinate 12,851 downwards.
GTTGATGAAACCGCGAACCGTGCGGCGTTTGAAAGATACAATGTGGAGATAGCGGCAGGCGAGCATATGATCTGTCTGCTCGATCCACAGCTTTATCAGACTGTGGCAGACATCGGCGGATTCGTTCCGCTGAAGGATATCTTCGGCGAAAAGCCGGGCGGAGCTGTGGACGACTACGGTATCCGCATAGGTGACATAAGCTTTTTCGGAGATAACCCGGATCTTTCTTTTATCCCTGCAGATACGATAATCGCACTCAGAGTTCCGTCCACTTTGAATTTGAAGAGCGAAAAAGAAAAGCAGGAGTATTTTGAAAGACACAGAGAACTGTTCATAAGTATCGTTGAATATCAGATCGAAAAGTGATTCAAGTCCGCAGAAAAATCTGCGGACTTTTTCAATTTCTCTTGACTTGATACATTTATGATGATATACTGAACATATGAACAACCATTCATATGATAGGAGGAGCCAATGGAAGAAATTCATCAGGATGATTTCGAAGGCGTGAAGAATTCATTGCCGGATGACGAAACCCTTTACGATCTTGCGGAACTGTATAAGATTTTCGGAGATACTACCCGTGTAAAGATCCTGTATATCCTTTTTCGCGGGGAAATGTGCGTTCAGCATATATCAGAGCTTTTGAGTGTATCTCAGTCCGCGGTTTCTCATCAGCTCCGTATCCTTAAGGGCGCGCGGCTTGTCCGCTTCCGCCGCGACGGAAAGACCTCATATTACTCGCTCGCCGATGATCACGTACGTGAGATAATCGGATGCGGTATGGAACATATTCTTGAATGAAGGGGAAATATAATGAAAAAAGTATTCAGTTTATCAGATGTGGATTGTCCCGTATGTGCCGGGAAGATGCAGGAAGCGATCGCCGCCATTGACGGCGTTATCAGCGCCAGAATAGATTTTCTTGTTCTTAAGCTCACCATCGAGGCGGAGGAAAAAGACTTCCCGAAAATCATGAAACAGGCGGCAAAGGCTGTAAGAAAAGTTGAGCCGGATTGTGAGATAGAGGAAATATGAAACTGACGAAAAGCCAGAAAAAAAGGCTTTGGTCTGTAATTGCCGGTGCGGTTCTGTTCGCAGGAGGCGTGATTTGTTCCATACTCGGGCTTAAAATCGTTTCTTCTCTCCTGTACGTGTTGGCAGGTGCCGCGGCAGGATGGCTGTGCGTTTATAAGGCATTTTGCGGTATCTTCAGAGGCGATTTCTTCGATGAAAACACCCTTATGACAATTGCTGCCTGCGGCGCCGTCATACTGGGCGAATACCCGGAATGCGCCGCCGTTATGATCCTTTATCAGATCGGTGAGCTGTTCCAGTCGATCGCCGTCGGGAGATCCCGCCGTTCTATCCGTGAACTTACAAGGCTGTGCCCGGATACGGCGCACATAATAAGAGACGGAGTCCTCGTCGAGGTCTATGCTCAGGAGCTTGTGCCCGGTGACATTCTCAGGATCCGTGCCGGAGAAAGAATACCTGCCGACTGTATGGTCGTCAAAGGTGAAACTGCCGTTGACACATCCCCCGTCACCGGAGAGAGTGTGCCGAGGGAAGCCAGTGTCGGTGATGAAATGTATTCCGGGTGTATCAATATGACGGGCCTTATTGAGGCATCGGTCCTCAGAATCCCGTCCGAAAGCGCCGCAGGTCGCATTCTGAAACTTACCGAAGAGGCGGGAGACCGTAAAACCCGATCCGAAGCTTTTATTACGAGATTTGCGAAAGTATATACTCCGTCTGTCGCGCTGCTTGCCGCCCTTATTGCACTCGGTGTGCCGCTGGCACTTCTTCTTGTGAACGGGACGCCTTATGCAGACAGCCTTTCCGAATGGAGCAGAAGAGCTCTTTCCATGCTTGTGATCTCCTGTCCCTGCGCTCTTGTGATCTCCGTACCGCTTGGATATTTCTGCGGGCTCGGAAATGCATCAAAGAAAGGTATCCTTATAAAAGGTTCCGCATTTGTCGATACTTTGGCAAAAACAGAAATCGCTGTTTTTGATAAAACCGGTACGTTGACAAACGGCAGGCTGTCCGTTAGCGGTGTTGTGTCCGAAACGGATGAAACTGAAATACTCAAACTTGCCGCAACGGCCGAGAAGGATTCATCACATCCGATAGCAAAAGCAATATGCGGCTCAGTGGCTGATACTTATTCCGTGGACAGCGTCTCGGAAATATCCGGAGTAGGTGTCGAGGCAAAACTTACGGACGGCAGAACTGTCAAGGTGTGCAGACCGGAGAGGAAAACAGATGCTACCGCCGTGGAAATATTCGTTAACGGTGTAAGCGTGGGGCTCATTCTTTTGTCTGATGAGCTGAAACCCACAACGGCAGATGCATTGTCAAAGCTCAAAAAAATGGGAATAAGAAAAACCGTTATGCTTACCGGCGATTCCGCAGGTGCGGCAAAGCAGGCGGCTGACGCCGCAGGAATAGACGAAACGGTTTCGGAGCTTTTCCCGGAAGATAAGTACTCCCGCATTGAGAAATGCTGCGAAGAGGGAACCGTTATGTATGTGGGAGACGGCATCAATGATTCTCCCGCACTTGCACGGGCAGATGTGGGCGTTGCCATGGGAGCTTTGGGCTCGCAGGCGGCAATCGAGGCGGCAGATGCAGTTCTTATGACGGACGATCTTGACCGGCTCGCATATGCGGTGAAGCTTTCCAAACGCACAGCTTTTGCCGTTAAGATGAATATTGTTCTGTCTCTTGCTGTAAAGCTTGCCGTTCTCATACTTGCGGCAATGAATCTTGTCGGGATGTGGGCGGCGGTAGCTGCCGACGTTGGTGTGTGTATTGTCTGTGTTTCAAATTCGATGAGACTGCTGAGGTAGTATTGACCTACTAATATAATTCACCAGAGGGCGAGACCGATGATCTCACCCTCTGTTTTTTTATTTTTCAAAAACCCTTGACAATTTGTCTTGACTATGCTATCATAAAAGCGTAGACAAATTGTATAAGGAAGTGAAACACCATGAAAGAACATTTTGAGCGTCTTGCAGATGCAGAACTTGATATCATGCGGGTGGTATGGAAAAGTGACAAGCCTCTTAAAGCATCCGAAATAACGAAGCTTCTGTCCGGTGAACGTTCGTGGAAAACACAGACGGCCCACGTTCTTCTTTCAAGACTTTGCGACAAGGGATACCTGACTGTTGATAAAAGCACGTACTCGCATACTTTTTCTCCTGCAATATCAGCGGAAAAGTATTTTGCTGCTGAATCCGAGATGCTTATCGGAAGACTTGGCGGATCGCTTCCGTCTTTGATCGCCTCACTCATAGATGTATCTTCCGTGTCCGATGAGGAAATAGAGCAGATCGAAAAGATGCTGAAGGCCAAAAAGGAGGGAAGAGAATGAAAACATTGATCACTTCTTTTATGATAATGACGGCGGTGATCACGGTGCTTACCCTCCTTCTGTACGCTTTTGCCCGCATCTTCGGTACAAAGGTTTCCGCTAAATGCAGATATGTTTTATGGTGTGCTCTTATCGTGGAAATGTGCCTGCCTCTGCCTCTGATATCGACAGTAATTGATAAAATACCTCAAAAACCTGTTGTATTATCTGCTCCTGCGGAGCCGATTTCGGTATATGCTTCCGGCGTTCTTGATTCTGCCGAAAAGACCTTTACGTATGCCCCCGCACCGATTACCGATACTTCCGGTATTAAGGCACAGACATCTGATACGATTCCTCCGCAGGATGTTTCTCAGCCTGCAGCGGAAAAGGTTTCTGCCAAAACGGAAAAAACGAATAAGACGCCAATAAGGATATCACCGCTGTATGCCGCGTTTTTCATATGGGCAGCGGGAGCTTTCGCCATGTTGACGTATTCTTCGGTCAGATACGCCAAGTTCCTTCGCACTGTTCGTATATTGCGAAAACGGGAAATTTGTCTTGAAGCTGATGAAGAAACGAAAAAACTGCTTATTGATGCCTGCCGTGATCTGAAAATTGAAACTCCGCCGGTACTTCTCGTGACGTATGAGCCTGTATCACCGATACTGTTCGGATATTTTCGGCCCGTGATACTTATTCCCGTGTGCGGTATGACAAAAGACGGGATATCCGCTGTTATTTCTCATGAGCTCGTGCATTACAAACGCCATGACCTTGCAGTAAAACTCCTGTCGTGCGTGGCTGTATCTGCTTTCTGGTTCGATCCGGCGGCATATCTTGCCGTGCGGGAGGCGAAAAGAGAGGCAGAGCTTTCATGTGACGATGCGGTACTGTCGGGAAAAACAGATGAATACCGTGTGGCATACGGCGAAACGATGCTCGACGTCGTAAAACGGTGTCGGAAATCGAACATTCCCATGACGAGTGCTTTCAATTCGTCAGGTGAGAAAGGGGCAAAAACAAGATTTATGAACATTCTGAACGGTAAAAACAGATCCGGCGGCAAAGCCTTAATTGCGCTTATTCTTGCCGTATGTATCGTCACGGGCACTTTTGTTGCCTGCACGGGATACAAGCCGGGAAAAGAGGAAGATGCAAAAACGGAAATAACGTATGACGAAAACGGTGTTCCGATACTGGTCCCCGAAAAACTCACCTATACTTTCAATAATTACGAAGATACAAAAACGTATGAAGTGGATTTTTCTTACGACGGCTCAAAAATCATGGCAGACAGAAAAGTAAACGATCAGGAAGATTTTCACTTTGAGTTTGAGACCGACGGCGGGAAGCTTCAGAAATTCTCCGTTTACAGAGTTGAGGACGGCGAGAATATACTTTGCAACGTGCTGACCAAGACATGGGACGGCGATGATCTGATCGAGGAAAAATACACGGACGGTGATGGTAATATCCGTTATACCTACAAGTACGAGTATTCCGGCGGAAACCTCGTAAAGGAGGTACTGGATCATCGTCCCTTATACGGCACAATAGACACGAAGACATACGAATATGACGGTGAGGGCAGACTGCTGAAAGAAGTAAGCGAAGTCACGGATGAAAGAACCCCGGACGATGTGAATACCATCGTCAGAGAATACACCTACGGCGAGGACGGCAGCCGGAAAACGACCATCAACGGAAAGGACTTAACTGACGGCGGCGCTGTGTATTTTGACCGCAACGGCAACATAGAAAAAGCCACAGGCAACGGAACTACACTGGAATACCTCTATGACGAAAACGGCAGATTCACGGGATTAAGCGAGAATCACGGTTGCGTACTGGAAATCAAATATTATGAGGGCACAGATCATGTAATTCACACTGAGTTCAAGGGTGATGGAAGCGTTGCTTCTTATAACGATTTTGACCCGGAAAAAATGCTTTTCAAGTGTTCGGACGGTACAAAAATAAAGTGGAAACCGGGGACAAAGGATGAAATGCAGGCGGTGGAAAGCATCGTTGCCTGTGTGGATGCAAACTACGCAGACGAAAACAATTATTTTATAAGTGATGCGTGGGAACAGTTCGTTTTGGTCGATGCAGGGCTATTCAGCGGCGGACCTATTGAATACTCCGATACTCCGGAGATGGAAACCGTGAATAAATTTGTGAAAGGTCTCTTTTCCGCAACGCCCGAGGAATACGCAGAGCACGCCGAAATCATTTATAGGGCAGGCGGATACGACGGCGAGACGGGTGAGACCGGGATCGTCAGCGCAGACAGTAAAGAGCTTTCGGATTTTGTGATGAAAAAGCTTGAGAACACACCTACGGATGAATGCCTTGAAAAGATCATTGCGGAACGGATGTATTATAAAGCTCTGGAAATTGCGAAAAAGCGCAGAGGGGAGATCACGGTCAGCGATCTGGAGCTTGACAAGATGGAAAGCACGGGAAAGGATGTGTCCGTATACAAATTCTATGCTGACGTGACCTATGTTGAATACGGCAGACTGATGGATACTGTGGTCGGCACGATCACTCTTATTAAAGATGATTCATCATGGAAAGTATCTGACGTATCGCTTGTGTCCCCGCTGTACGACACATTGAAATAGTGCGAATTTGCGAGAAAAAGTGAGATAAATATATGATTTTTTAAAATGACCGCCTTCGGGCGGTCATTTTTGACTTTGTTTGACTTTCTTTGACTTTGACTTTCTTTGACTTTCAGCTTATAATGAGATCACAAAGATAAAAAAGGAGCGAAAATATGCTGCTGTCTGAACAGATCGCAAAGATCATAGAAGAAATGCTTGAAGAAGGAAACGGAACGGTGAACGTGCAGAGAAACGATCTTGCACAGACACTCGGCTGCGTTCCCAGTCAGATAAGCTACGTTATATCCTCGAGATTCACTCCCGAGAGAGGCTACGTGACAGAATCCAGGAGGGGCGGCGGCGGATATATAAAGATCGTCCGTGTCCCCATGTCAAAGGATCAGTACCTTATGCATTTCTATCACGCTATCGGTAAAGGCATTACAGAGGATGAAGCGAAAGCGTACGTGAGAAACCTCTTTGACGCCGGAGTTATAACCGATAGGGAAGCGGCGGTGATAAGCTATGCCGTTTCTGACGATTCTTTCGCCAAGCTCACACCGGACGGAAAAAAAGTAATTCGTGCCGACGTTATGCGCCATATTATTATGGCACTTATGAGATAAAATAAGAAAAAGGAGAAGATGTTATGAAATGTACGAAATGCAATAAAAATGAAGCTGCGGTATTTTACCGTGAAGTCATAAACGGTAAAGAAACCAAATACGCTCTTTGCCCGGAATGTGCGGCAAAGGAGGAAAAAGGGATATTTGATCCGATCAATCTGTTTGAACCTTTTGAAAAAGGACTTCTCGGCAGTCTGTTCACCGGCAATTCCGTGCAGGCAAAACGCAGAGAAGAGAAGAAATGCACACTTTGCGGTGCGACCTTCCGGGAACTGTGCGAGGACGGCAAGGCAGGGTGCCCTGAATGTTACCGGGTATTCCGTGAGGAATTTATCCCGACTCTTTCAAGATTGCACGGAAAAGCAGTTCACGAGGGAAGAGCGCCCGGAAAATTCAAGGAGAAAAAAGAAGCGGAAACAAAACTGAAATCTCTTGAAAACGATCTGAAGCTTGCTGTATCTGAAGAAAGATATGAGGATGCGGCATCCATCCGTGACCGTATCAGAGAGCTGAGAGGGTAAGGAGGCAAAACTGTGTACTGGTATGAAATGAAAGGAAACGAGAACGATGTGTTCGTTTCCACAAGAGTAAGACTTGCACGTAATATCGAGGATTATCCTTTTGGGAAAAGGCTCTCAAAGACAGGTGCCGAAGAAATAACGGAAAAGGTAAAATCTGTTTTTGAAAATGAAAAAGGATATTCTTATACTGATATTTACGCACTTGCAGAAAATGCCCGGAAATCTCTTGCGGAGAAGCATATTATAAGCTCTGAGCTTGCTGAAGGAAAGCCCGGTTCTGCAATTGTAGAAAATCCCGAAAAAGGCATTTGCATAATGATAGGTGAGGAGGACCATATAAGGATACAGGCTATCCGTCCGGGACTCGATCTGGAAGGATGTGCTTTCGCCGCGTTTGACGTTGACGACATGCTTGATTCATCTTTGAAGATCGCCTATGATGAGAAGCTGGGATATCTCACACATTGCCCGACGAATCTCGGCACGGGCATGAGAGCCTCCGTTATGATGTTCCTGCCTGCACTCACGATATCCGGACGGATCAAAGGAATACAGAGAGAGCTTTCACAGCTCGGTCTGACTGTGCGCGGCGTTGCCGGCGAAGGAAGCAACGTAAAAGGTTGTCTGTATCAGTTCTCAAACTGTGTTACCTGCGGTGTCAGCGAGCAGAGTATTATTTCCAATCTGATCGATACTGTCAGAAAAATTGCGGATACTGAACGCAGCATGCGCAAAAAATATATAGAAAACAGTTATGACGAGCTTTGTAATAAAGTCATGCGTGCTTTGGGAACTCTCAAGTTCGCGTATATGATAAGCACGGATGAGCTCTACAACCTGTACGCCGATGTGAGGCTGGGAGTCTGCGCCGGCATTATTCGTGATATCACGGAGCAGTCTCTCGATGAACTTATGATCAACTGTATGCCCGCAACCCTAACACTGAATGAAAAAAAGGAAATGTCACCCGTTGAAAGAGATAAACTGAGGGCGCAGAAAATCAAAGACAATATATGAGGAGAAAGTTTGAAAACAAAGTGAATCCGAATCGGATGTATGCTGTTTTCAAACCCTATTTGTTCCTTTCGCCGCCATTGGGCGGCAAATTCATATAGCCGGAACAAATGCAAAGAAAGGAATGGTCATAAATTGAATACAAGATTTACTGGAAAAGCACAGTCCGCACTGAATAACGCTCTTTCATTCGCAGGTGAAATGGGCCATACTTACGTGGGATCTGAGCATATACTTCTGGGTCTTATCTCGGTGGAGGATTCGATAGCCGGACGAATACTCAAAAGCAGGGGCCTTGACGTGACCCGTGTCCGTGATCTTATTGCCGATTCCGTGGGAACCGGAAGCCCGTCCGACGTGTCTGCCGCAGACATGACACCCATGACGAAAAAGATAATAGAAGAAAGCGCATATACCGCAAGCAGGCTTGGCCACAACTATATAGGGACAGAGCATCTGCTTGCCGCACTCATCAGCGAGGAAGACAGCTTCGCCGTTAAAACCGTAAGGTCTTGCGGATCTTCGCCCGGTGACATCAGAAGCGATCTGTCGGAGTTTTTCAGCGGCGGTGCACCGATGCCGGGATCGGAAGGGAAAAGCTCAAAGAACGGCTCCAAATCGCAGGGAAAGAATGCAGTTCCCGGATGCCCCAACCTTTCTAAGTTCGGAACAAACCTTGTAGCATCAGCACAAAGCGGCGGGATCGATCCCATAATCGGCAGAGATGAGGAAACAGACAGGGTGATCAGGATTCTTTCGAGAAGAACGAAAAACAATCCGTGCCTAATAGGTGAACCCGGTGTCGGTAAAACCGCTGTCGTTGAAGGACTTGCACAGAAGATCGCAGACGGAGACGTTCCCGAAAATCTGCGTGACAAGCTTATCGTCACACTTGATATTTCCTCAATGGTCGCCGGCGCAAAATACAGAGGCGAATTTGAGGAAAGAATGAAGAGCGTGATGGAGGAGGTATCTCAGAATCCCAACATTATTATGTTCGTTGATGAGATACACACCATAATAGGTGCAGGCGGCGCTGAAGGCGCTGTTGATGCCGCAAATATCATAAAGCCCGCTCTTGCCAGAGGCGGTATGCAGCTTATCGGTGCGACGACCATTGATGAATACAGAAAATATATAGAAAAAGATGCCGCTCTTGAAAGAAGATTTCAGTCTGTGATGGTGGGAGAGCCCACACCCGAAGAAGCGGTTGAGATTCTCTTCGGTCTGCGCGATAAATATGAGGCTCATCATAAGCTTAAAATATCAGATGAGGCAATTAAAGCCGCAGTAAAGCTTTCCGTGCGCTATATTGGCGACAGATTCCTTCCCGATAAAGCAATAGACCTTATAGATGAAGCCGCATCCAAACTGCGTATTGAGGGATATACTCCGTCCGGAGAAGTAAGAGAGCTTGAAGCAGAGCTCAAAAAGGCGGTAAGGGAAAAGGATGAAGCAATACTGGGCGAGGACTATGAAAAAGCGGCGAAACTCCGTGACACGGAAAAAGAACTGAAAGACAAGATAGCTGCCAAAAACGGTGACAGAAAAACTGCAGAGCTGCAGGTTGTCACAGAGGATCATATCGCAGAGATCGTGACACAGTGGACGGGGATCCCCGTGAAAAAGCTGGCGGGAGAGGAAAGCGAAAGACTGCTTAATCTCGATAAGATACTGAAAGAACGTATTATCGGCCAGGATGAAGCTGTCGATGCGGTCAGCCGTGCCATCAGAAGGGGCAGGACGGGATTGAAAGATCCCAAACGTCCCGTGGGATCGTTTATATTCCTCGGGCCTACCGGCGTCGGTAAGACAGAGCTTTCCAAAGCCCTTGCCGATGTTATGTTCGGATCTGAAAACGCAATGATCCGTGTGGATATGTCGGAATATATGGAGAAGTATTCCGTTTCAAAGCTTATCGGCTCACCTCCCGGATACGTGGGTTATGATGAAGGCGGACAGCTGACGGAGAAGATCCGTCGTCATCCTTATTCGGTTGTGCTGTTCGATGAAATAGAAAAAGCCCATCCCGACGTTTTCAACATCCTTCTTCAGATACTCGATGACGGTATTCTCACAGATGCGCAGGGAAGACGGGTGGATTTCAAAAACACCGTCATTATCATGACATCAAACGTGGGAGCAGGAGCTATCGTTGAGCCGAAGCATCTGGGCTTTGCACAGGCAAACGAGGAAGACAGCATGAAGGAGAGGATCAAGGATTCTCTGAAAAGCACGTTCCGTCCGGAATTTCTCAACCGTGTGGACGAGATGATAGTGTTCAATAAGCTGACGGACGAAAATATCGAAGAAATAGCAAAAATCCTTTTACGTGACGTTAAAGAACGTATCGCTTCCAAAAATATCACCGTCGAATTCGGCGATGACGTAATCAGTTCACTTGCAAAAGAGGGATTTGATCCCGTGTACGGAGCACGTCCTCTTAAACGTGCAATAGTACGGCGCATCGAGGACAGTTTCTCCGAGGCTCTCCTTTCAGGTGCAGTCTGCGAGGGTGATGCTGTTACTGCGAGCCTTTGCAACGGAGAAATAAAATATGAGAAAAAAGCTGATTGATTTCAGCTTTTTTCCTTTTTGTGAAACTTTTTCTGTTATTCTCCGTCATATGTGGTATAAAGCCCTTGTTGACAGAAAAAGGGAACTGATGTAAGATCAAGAAAAAACGGAGGTCATCATGAAAACAAAATTCATATCGGTAATGATCCTTGCGGCTGTTCTTCTTTCATGCCTCGTTTCGTGCGGCGCAGACAATGAAAAGGCCTATAACGCAAAATACGAATTGTCTGACGGTGATTACTTGTATAACGAAAAAGCAAGCGAGGACAGCATCGTTTCAACGGAGGCTTCAACATCCGTTGAGGTGGCACAGAACAGAAAGATCATCGAAAAAATAAGATTAAGCGTTGAAACCGTTGAATTCGATGAGCTTATGAACAAGCTCGAAACAGAAGTGGCAGACCTGGGCGGATACTTTGAGGCTTCTTCCATATCAGGCAACAGTTATGATTCCTATGACAGAAGAAACGCTGAACTTACGATAAGGATACCCAAGGGAAGCTCGGGGAAGTTTACTTCGTTCATGTCCGAAAACAGTACTGTGACAAATAAAACCGTCAGCACCGATGACGTGACGCTTCAGTACGTTGATACGGAGAGCAGGCTTTCAGCTCTTAATATCGAGAAAGAAGCACTTGAAAATCTGCTTGCAAAGGCGAAAAACGTGGAGGATATGATCTCCATCCGCCAAAGACTGACCGAGGTCATATATGAGATAGAATCATATCAGTCTACCTTGCGTACATATGATAACCTTGTCGATTTCACCACGGTGACGGTGAACGTATACGAAGTCAAAAAGACAACTATCGTTGAAGAACAGGGAACGTGGGAGAAAATAGGCACGAATCTCAAAAATAATTTTGAGGACGTGGGAGAGGGACTTGTCGCATTTTTCGTCTTCCTTGTGAGTGCCATACCCTATCTTATCGTCATTGCCGTAATAGTTGTTGTCGTCATCGTTATCTGCAAGGCAGTTTATCGCAGAAAAATGAAAAATAAAAAGCCCGAAAATGACGAAAAATAATTGAAAAACTATTGCATTTTTTCAAGGGTAGTTGTAAAATATTTTATTATAAAAAATATATGATTACCTTGGAGGAAAAAATGGAGAAACAGTTACGTCCCGAGTCTCTTGCGAGAATCAATACCACAGAGCTTGCAGAAAAATTCATCGCAGAGCAGGTAAAAGAGATCAGAGAACAGGTCGGCGACAGAAAAGTGCTTCTGGCACTTTCCGGCGGAGTTGACTCTTCCGTTGTGGCCGCGCTTCTCATCAAGGCCATTGGCACTAACCTCGTTTGCGTTCACGTAAACCACGGTCTGCTCAGAAAAGGCGAGCCCGAGCAGGTAGTTAAAGTGTTCCGTGAAGAGCTCGGAGCCAACCTCATATACGTTGATGCAGTTGACCGCTTCCTCGATAAGCTTGCAGGAGTTTCCGAACCCGAGCAGAAGAGAAAGATCATCGGCAAGGAATTTATTGACGTATTTGCTGAGGAAGCAAGAAAGCAGGAGGGCGTTGATTTCCTGGCACAGGGAACGATTTATCCCGATATCCTTGAGTCTGACGGCGTAAAAGCTCACCATAACGTGGGCGGCCTGCCCGAAGATCTTAAGTTCGAGCTGGTTGAGCCCGTCAAATTCCTCTACAAAGACGAGGTCAGAATGGTAGGTAAGACCCTCGGTCTTCCCGATAATATGGTATACCGTCAGCCTTTCCCGGGCCCCGGCCTTGGCGTCAGATGCGTAGGTGCAATCACCCGTGACAGACTTGAAGCTGTCAGAGAGTCCGATGCGATCCTCCGGGAGGAGTTTGCCGCTGCAGGACTTGAGGGAAAAGTATGGCAGTATTTCACCGTTGTTCCCGATTTCAAATCCACCGGTATTCTCAATAATAAGAGAACCTATGAGTGGCCCGTTGTCCTCCGTGCGGTAAATTCCGTAGATGCAACTGCGGCTTCCATCGAAGAGATCCCCTATGCGCTTCTCGCAAAGATCACAAACAGAATTCTTGCGGAAGTAAATGGCGTAAACCGTGTCCTCTACGATCTCTCGCCCAAGCCGGTGGCAACTATCGAGTGGGAATAAGTTTCCGACGGCTTAAATGAAAATAATCCTATCCGGCGGCAGGGAGAAA
>JAZUGU010000104.1:0-3456 GCA_045641325.1 Candidatus Avispirillum sp. | reverse complement strand
GTGGCAATCTCTGCTAATGCTCTGATGGCACCTCTATTAGATGGACTAAACCGTTTGTAGAGATTGCCACGGTCGGGCGATGCCCTCCCTCGCAATGACACGTCGGGGGGACCCCCCTCCGTGTATGGCGGCTTCGCCGCCAACCACACCATTGGCGAACAGCCCGACAAACACTAATTTGTATAAATTGTTGCAATTTCTTTTTCCATGTGATATATTTATGATAGATAATTATAACAAAGAAGGAGAACACCTATGAAACTTTTCAAAAGAGCTCTGCAGGTGACGGCACTCGTGATCCTGGCTGTGATCATCTGCGCAGGCATTTTCTCCGCGAACGCCACCTCCGACGACCCCGCCGACAACTACGTGAAGCAGACCGCGCCAAATGAGGATGCGGGCCTTGACCTGTGGTTCGATTATTCGTTCCGCAAGACCTTCACCTCCGACGTGACGTCCACCGGCATGGACACCTTCTCGATCTACATGGCGAAAAACGAGATCGAGTCCGCCCAGTTCGTGCTGTATTCCGACACCACGAAGACCGGAATGCAGGCCGAGGTCACCGATTTCACCGACGGCAACGGCAATTCCATCCCCGCCGACATCTACTACGAAATGTACGTGACCACCTCGGATCTGAACACGCAGAGTCTGTACGGCACAAGCGGCATCATCCGCGAGGGCGAGACCCCCGATCCCATTCTGGAAATGTCCAGACTGGGCACGCCCAAAAAAGCGCCCTCCTTCCAGCTGAACGCCGGAAAATCCCAGGCGTTCCTCATCCGTGTGAAGTCTGCCGAGGACACCCCTGCGGGCTGGTACTCCGCACAGCTGAACATCAAGGATGCGGACAATAACATCGTAAAGACCGCCACCGTGTACTGCCACGTATGGGATTTCGTTATCTCCGAAGAAACGAGATTCCGTTCCGCGTTCTATCTGGATGCGAGAAACTTCCAGTACGGCGGCGACTATCAGCAGGCTTACGACTACCTGCTTGAGAACCGTCTGTGCGCCATGGATATCCCCGCCATGTCCGACAGCTACATGGCGCCCCGCTCCGACAGCCCCTATATCACCAATCCCCGTGTCAATTCCGTGAGGATCACCTCCAGGGGCGGCGGTAACAACGGAAGCTACATGGACTATCTGGGCTCCGCATCGTATCTGAGCATATACGAGGAGCTTTCCGCTTCTCCCAACTGGGATCAGATAAAGGATAAGCTCTATTTCTATAACGTTGACGAGCCTCTGCCCTATGAGCTGGTAGGCGACTCCCGCGATACCACCGATAAGGTGAAGAGCGGATACTACATGGCAAAGCTGGGCTGGCCCGATGACACCAGATTCCTTGTCACCGTATGCGAGGACTGCGCATATTATTCCCCCCGTGAAAATTATTACACAAAGCCTCTGGATCAGTATCCCCAGGAGCAGATAAAGGACTCTTACCAGGAGATGATCGACACCGACACCGTTCAGATCTGGTGTGCGGCAATTTATAACCTCACCCCCTACGACGAGCTTCTCCGCTACGGTCAGCCCTTCACCGACGTGGTGAACTATACGCATGCGATCCGCTCCGCAGTCAGCAACGTGTACAGCGGAAGCTACGGAACGCTGAACGCGGCACACTGGGGCGGATTTGACTGGAACGCCATGTACGGCGATCCCTTCAACCGTTTCATGTCCCATATTATCAAAAAGAACGCAGAGGACAACACCAAAGATAACGATCTTTGGATGTACTCCGCAAACGAGAACACCTGCTATACCTATACCAACCATATCATAGAGAACACCGGTCTCCAGACCAAGCTCATGTTCTGGCAGGCATACCAGAGCGATGTGAACGGCTATCTCTATTTTGCCACCAACGGCTATGACGGAAGCAATATCGGTTCAACCATATATCTGGACAAGACCGTGACCGGCTCCAGGACCGGCTCATGGCCCACCACCAAGATCGTGAGAACGGTGCTCGATACCGCCACCAACACACAGCAGCAGAAATACCACTACGGCAACGGCGTGCTCTTCTACGGCAAGACCAATGCGAAGACCACCTCCGAGGGTGTTGTGGGAACGCTCCGTGTGGAGCTGCTCCGCGACAGCGTTGAGGAATATCAGATGCTCTCAATGCTTGGCGATCTTAAGGGTAAGGACCGCGCAAAGGAGATCGTTTCCGAAGTTTCCACAAACGTTGTAAGATACCTGTCCCTGTCCGGCTTTGACAGAAGCGCATGGTACTCCTCCATGGACGACTATGACATCATGGAAACCGTCCGCAGACAGCTGGGTGCCGAGCTTGAAGAGGCCGTAAACGAAACTCCCTGCGAGCACGCATGGGATAACGGCACCGTAACTCTTGCTCCCACCTGCACCGTAATGGGCGAAAAGCTCTTCACCTGCACAAAGTGCGGCGCGGAGAAGACCGATTACATCCCCACTCTCCACGAGACCGGAGATTGCTTCATGCTTATATCCGAAGTTGCCGCTACCTGCACCACCGACGGATCGAGAGTGTACGAGTGCTCCGTATGCGGATTTAAGAAGACCGACAAAGAGACCGCGTTCCATAACGACAACATCAACCACAGAACTTACGTTTCAAAGGGCACGAGCGGCCATTCCGAGGCGTGCGACGTCTGCGGAGAGATGATCAGTACCGTGGTATCCCACTGGATCTATACCAAGAGACAGGAAGCTGCCTGCACCGAGGACGGCTGGGTAAGACGTGTATGCCGTGACTGCGATTACTACGAGGAGCTGTCCGTCACTCCCGCCACCGGCCACAACTACGTTGACGGCGTTTGCACGAACTGCGGCGAGAGCGATCCCTCAATCATCCCCGATCCTCCCGTACCGGAGACTGTTCCCGGCGACCTTGACGGCGACGGAAAAGTCACCGCGAAGGACATAAACCTCATCAAGAAGATGATGACCGGTACTATCGCGTATCTGGATGCAGCGGACCTGAACGGCGACAACAAGCTCACCGTTGCCGATGTCAACGCGCTCAAGAAGATAGTTACGGGATCATAAGAAAAAGCCCCCTTACGGGGGCTTTTTGCGGGGAAGCCCCCGCGGGCGAGAGACGCTTCGCGCGGGGAAGCCCCCGCGGGCGAGAGACGCTTCGCTGCGGGGAAGCCCCCGCGGGCGGGAGACGCTTCGCTGCTAAATCGTTTCATCGCTGACAGACGGATGATTTATATAAACGGAACGAAACGGGAGCGTGATACGCCCCGTTTCTGTATGCAGACGAACGCTCTTTGCCCACACGCCCACCGGGCGTGTCATTGCGAGCGAAGCGTGGCAATCTCTGCTAATGCTCTGATGGCACCTCTATTAGATGGACTAAACCGTTTGTAGAGATTGCCACGGTCGGGCGATGCCCTCCCTCGCAATGACACGTCGGGGGGACCCCCCTCCGTGTATGGCGGCTTCGCCGCC
>JAZUGU010000103.1:0-4430 GCA_045641325.1 Candidatus Avispirillum sp. | reverse complement strand
CTCACCTCCGGCGCATTCCTCGGTATGCTCTTCATGGTGTTCTCAAAGATGTTCTTCAAGGAGCAGAGATACGATGCCGAGTTCATCGCAGTCTCCGGCGAGAACGACGAGGTCACCCCCACCGGAAAGCTTCTTAAAAAGCTTATCCTCATCGCACTCCCCATAACCATCAGCGCATCCGTCATGAGCCTTACCAACCTGATCGATGCGGCCATAGTCCAGAGACTTCTGCAGTATACGGGACTCACGCAGGTGGCGGCAACGGAGCTGTACGGAAACTATACTTCCCTTGCGGTCCCCATGTTCAACCTGCCTCCCGTGCTCATATATCCCATCTCGTATTCCATCGTCCCGCTTCTCTCCGCCGCACGGCAGAGAGGCGATACGCAGAGAATGAGGATCGTCAGCGAGTCCTCCATGAGGATAGCCATGATAGTGGGTATCCCCTGCGGTCTTGGCCTGGCGGCACTCTCAAAGCCCATCCTTGCCCTCTTCTATAAGGCAAGTTCCGTGGAGCTGGCAGCCCCCCTGCTCACTCTCCTCGGTCCCTCCACGGCGTTCATCTGCATCCTTTCCGTCACCAATGCGCTTCTCCAGTCCGCGGGATACGAGAGAAAGCCTCTCATATCAATGCTTGCGGGAGCCGGCGTGAAGCTTGTCACCAACTTCTTCCTTATCAATACCATCGGTATGAAGGGAACACCTATTTCCACGTTCCTCTGCTACCTGACCGTCACCGTTCTCAACCTCCACTTCGTCCGTAAATACGTGGGCGTTATGCCGAAGCTCTCCGGCCTGTTCGGAAAGCCCCTGCTTGCCGGCGGTGCGTGCGCGGTCGCGGCATATTTCGTAAACTATCTGCTTTCCGGATATATGTCAATGAAGATATCCGTGTTCGTCGGCATCTTCGCCGCAGTTATCGTTTATGCGGTGGTGCTCTTTGCCGTAAGAGGCGTGTCCGGCGACGATATAAAACTGCTTCCCAAGGGCGATAAGATATACGGAGCGCTCCGGAAATTGAAACTGGTTGTGTAGAAAACTATTAAAATCGTAGAATAAATGTGTCATAATTTGGTTAAAATGCGCATAAAAATGTGAGAAATCACCCGAAAAGAGTAAAAAATATTAAAAAACTATTGCCAAATCGTTCAAAAAATGATATAATACGCTTGTAAGGCATTGCGAAGCATTGCTTTCGTAAATTTATTTTTCAGAGAGGATGACAACCAATGAACAAGACACAGCTTATCGATGCAGTTGCAGCTAAGACCGGACTTAAGAAAAAGGACGCTGATGCAGCAGTAGCAGCAGTTCTTGATGCAGTAGCAGATGCACTCGCAGCAGGCGAGAAGGTTCAGCTTATCGGCTTCGGTACCTTTGAGACCAAGAAGAGAGCAGCTCGCACCGGCCGCAACCCCGCTACCGGCGCTGCAATTAAGATCCCCGCTTGCAAGTATCCTGCATTCACCGCAGGCGCAAAGCTTAAGGACAAGGTTAACTGATTAATCCTTTATTGCCGCAGCTCCGATCATACGATCGGAGCTGTTTGCACTTAAAAGACATGAGACTTGATAAGTACCTTAAAGTATCTAGAATAATCAAGAGGCGCACCGTGGCGAACGATGCCTGCGACGGGGAACACGTTTCCGTCAACGGCAAGCGCGCCAAGGCCTCCTATGACGTGAAGGTCGGAGACGTGGTGGAGATCACCTTCGGAGACAAAACGCTCCGCTTCCGTGTGACGGACGTGAGAGAGCACGCTCTGAAATCCGATGCTTCCGAAATGTATGAGATAATCACCTGAGGTAATAAAACCGCATGCCGTGCATATGGTGTAATATGTGAGGTGGCGGTATGGACGAAATATCGGGTGAACAGAACGTTTTCATAAAAAACGGAAAAATACTTGAAATGACCGGCGTGCGTGACGTGTCGTCGCTGTCGCCGGACGAGGTGGAGATGTCGCTTTCAAAGGGCTCTGTCGCCGTAGACGGAGCGGACCTGAAGATCGAAAGCTTCTCATCGGAAACCGGAAAAATAAGGATCACCGGAGAGATCACCGGGCTCGAATATTTCGAGAGATCCCTGATACGGCACGGCGGCCTGTTCCGTAAAAAAGGCTGATGCAGTTCATTTCCCCGTCCCGTCAGCTGACGGCGATCTTGTGGGCGGTGATATTCGGGGCGGCGTGCGCCGCGGTCTATGACGGAGTGAGATTTTTGCGGAGGCTTTTTCTTCCGGAAAAGGAAAACGCCGTTTCAACCGTCTTTGTAAATATACTGGACGTTATCTATTCTGCGGCACTGGGGGCGGGATTTTCCGTGTTCCTGTTTGCCGTGAACAGCGGAAGATTCCGCTGGTTTCTCCTCCTGGGCGCGGCGGCGGGCTTTTCTCTGTACCGTCTGTCGGCAGGGAGAATAGTGAACGCCGTGACGGAAAAAATCGCGGCGGTCGTGAAAAGGACGGCGGGATTCATCCTGCGCGTGCTGATGATACCGCTGAAAGCGGTACTTAAAATATTGAAAACAGCGGTGCTCGGAATAAAACGGCGCCGTGATGATAAAAAAACCGAAAAAGAAAAAATGCGCCGCTCGAAATCCGTGTCAAGCGGCCGCGGGACATAGAATCGGGAGAGTGATCCTTGTGAAAAAGAAAGAAACCAGTTTTATCGTAAAGCTTGCCGTGTTTGCGGCGGCGGTTTTTGCCGTTGTCACTCTGGTGAGACTGCAGGTGAAATATAACGATTATAAGGATCAGAAAGCACAGCTTGAGGTAGAGGTCAGCGAGCTCCAGGACAAAGTGGACGAACTGAGAGACGTGGCCGAGGCGGAAGCCGACAGAGACTATATCGTCGAGGTCGCCAAGGAAAAGCTGAACTTAAGACTCCCGGAGGAAGTCATATTCTATAACGATTTGTTTAATTAAAAAAGGAAAGCGCCCCTTAGGAGCCCTCACATAGGGAGAGAGGCGCCGCTGGTTGTTCGTTCTGAATACCGTTGCCGTACAAAGGTACTGCAGGTGTTCAGAACGGACAAAGGAAAGATAAAATAAAATGAACGAAACTCTCGTTTCGGTCATTTTTTCATTAGTTATTCGGGAAATCCCCACCACACCTGATATTTTTTATTAATATTTCTTTCCGGTCGGCGGTGAAAAAATCCCTATGTGTGCGCTCCGTTGGGGGCGCGTTATTTACCCTCTGCTCCGCAGAGGAGTAAATAATGAATAATGAATAGTTATTGTGGTTTTGCTTCGCAAAACTCCTTTTTAATATAAATGCTTTTCGCAAAGCGAAAAGCTACCTTCACTCTTCACTCTTCACTCTTCACTTTTCACTCCGCACGAAGTGACGCACGAAGTGACGCACAAAGTGCGCTTCGTGCGGGGTTCCTATCCCTCGAAGACCTCCGTGTCGGGGAAAACGATATAATCGCAGGGGTTCACGGTCTCTCCGTTCACGGTCATCTCAAAGTGCAGATGGCTCTCCTCGGCGATCTCCTCAAGCGCGCTGTCGGAAACCGTGCCGATAACGTCACCGGCGGAAACCGCGGCACCGCTTTTGATGCCGTCGGGAAAGACGTCGCTGATGCCCTTGTAAACCGTCTCGGAGTTGCCGGCGTGGGAAATACAGATGCAGGTGCCCATCATGGGATCTGCCCAGACCTCTTTCACCGTGCCGTCTGCGGCGGCTTTCACCTCCGCGCCGATGGCGGCGGCGATGTCAACGCCGTCGTGAGTGCGGTAATCCTCCATGGTAAGGGAGAAAACGGGAACGTCAATGCTGAACTTTTTCTGCACCGCACCGTCTGCGGGAGGCACGAAATCAGGCAGGCTCTCCTGGGAGAAAACGTCCGTTTTGTCGGTTTCGGGAGCATCGGTCACCTCTTCTTTTTCCGTGACGGAGTCAGTCACTTCCTCTTCCGCATCGTGGCGGGGCTCTTTTTTCACGGTGTCGGCGGCGGAGGTCTCTTTTTTTGCCATATCCTCGCGCAGAACGCTTCCGTCGTCCGTCTTTGAGGGAGAATTCATATTTTTCGCCACGGCACCTGCCACGGCGACCACCACGGCGACGGTCATCAGAATGACCAGAAGCGTGACGTACACGTTGGTCTGTCTTTTAGCTTTCTTTTCGTTATACATAAGAGCTTTCCTTTCTTTGTCTGTCAGAGATATTTTTGCCGGGAAGAACGGATTTTATGCGGTAAATTAGTGTTTGTCGAACTGTTCGCCAATGGTGTGGTTGGCGGCGAAGCCGCCATACACCGAGGGGCGAAGCCCCTACGGTGTCATTGCGAGGGAGGGCATCGCCCGACCGTGGCAATCTCTACAAACGGTTTAGTCCATCTAATAGAGGTGCCATCAGAGCATTAGCAGAGATTGGCACGCCAGTGTGCGCACTGGCTCGCAATGACACGCCCGGTGGGCGTGTG
>JAZUGU010000102.1:0-8476 GCA_045641325.1 Candidatus Avispirillum sp. | reverse complement strand
TATTGCCCGGCGGCAAAGTGACGCCGCAGGCAATAAGCAGGCTTCTCCGAATACAGAACATCAGAGCAACAGACGCTTTTCACACAGAACATAAAGAAATCCAATAGTTAAAGTCTGCTTGTTCTGTGCCAGCAAAGGCTTCGCCTTTGCCAAAGTCAACGCGCCGGAAAGCTATGAAAAGAAACGCCGATACGTGGGGCGCCGCCCCACTCCCTGCGGCTTTTTGAAAAAAGCCGGCAAAAACTTTTGCAAAGACAAGCGCCCGACAAACACTAATTTACCGTAAGGACAAAATATGAAAATCCTGTTCGAAGACAAAAACATAATATGTGCCGTGAAAGACCCCGGCGTGCCGTCACAGCCCGATCCCACGGGAAGAGAGGACATGACGTCCCTTCTCCGTGCGGCGTGCGGCGGCCAGGTATTTGTGGTCCACCGCCTCGATACCGCCACCGGCGGTGTCATGGTCTACGCTAAAAATTCCCGCGCCGCGGGGAAATTGACCGAGGCACTGGCAGAAGGTAGGAAAGAATACTCGGCGTGGGTGCACGGCGAGCCCGGCGAGGGCGAGTGGCACGACCTTCTTTTCCACGATAAGCGGACGAACAAGAGCTTCGTCGTGGACAGAGAACGAAAAGGCGCAAAGGCGGCAAGCCTTGAATTTTCCACCGTGGAGACAAAGGACGGGCACACCCTTGTGCATGTCGTTCTCCATACGGGCAGAACGCACCAGATAAGAGTGCAGTTTTCATCCAGAGGGTATCCTCTGGTGGGCGACGGCAAGTACGGCGCAAAGGACAACGAAAAGCTTCGCCTTTGGTGTACGTCCCTCACCTTTATCCACCCGTTCACGGGAGAAGAGCTTATCCTCAGATCAGAACCGGAATGGTAACAGAGCGGGGCTTCCCCGCAAAAATAAAAGGGCTTTCGCCCTTTTATTTTTTATGCTTTTTCGGGGACGATGAGACCGTAGTCTCCGTCCAGCCTCTTATATACCGTGCAGGTCTCGCCTGTTTCAATGTCCCTGAAAACGAAGAACTCGTGCTCCAGAAGATTCATCTGGAGAATGGCTTCCTCGGCCGTCATGGGCTTCAGGCGGAAAGTTTTCGTGCGGATGCGGAAATCTCCTTCCTCGGCAACGTCTCCGGTCTCATATTCGGGGATGCGGATGTTGTCACGCAGCTTCTTCGTGAGCCTTGTCTTGTTCTTGCGGATCTGCCGCTCGATGGCGTACATACAGCAGTCCAGCGCGTTCATGAACGTGGAGCTTTCATCCTCGCTGCGGAACAGGAAGGGTCCCTGCTGGATAGTCACCTCAACTCGCTCGATATCGCGGACACGGGAGAGCTTGACGGTCGCCTCCGATTCACCGGGGAAGAGCCTGTCGAACTTGGAAAGCTTCTTCTCAATGTGGTTCCTCAGGTCGTTGTCAACCGTAACCTTGCGTGCGTTAATGGTGATTTTCATGTCAATACCCATCCTTTCTTGGAGCATTGAGAGGATTTCTCCCCTCTTGCATTAATATTATACCACAGTTGCACGTATTTGTCTATATTTTTTGTGAAAAATGTATAAATATTTTGTAAATCCGGCGGCCGTTTAGTTTTGCGTTTTCCGGTCAATACTTTCCGTGAAGGGGGCTTGACCATGAAAGAGCGAAAAAAGTACGATGCGGTGATCTGCGGATACTACGGATTCGGGAACACCGGGGACGATGCGGTGCTGTCGGTCATCACGGACGGCATCAGAGAGCGGATGCCCGGTGCCGCGTTCGCCGTGATAGCAAAGGACCGCAAAAAATCCGCCGCAGACTGCAGAACGGATACTGTCGGCAGATACGATGTGATCGGCATTGTCAGAGCGATGCGCCGGGCAAAGACTTTTATCCTGGGGGGCGGCAGTCTTCTGCAGGATGAAACCAGCGTGCGCAGTCTTTGTTATTATGCAGTCCTGTTCTTTATGGGAAAGCTTATCTGCCGGAACGCGTATGTTTATGCAAACGGGATAGGAGAGCTTAAGGGCAGGTTCTCCTCCTTTACGGCACGCGCCGTCATACGCTTTGCCGACGGAGTAAGCGTCCGGGATCCCGGATCGCTGACCTTTGCCCGTAAAACGGCGGACAATCCGAACACGGTGCTTTCCGCCGACCCCGTGTATCTTACGGAGGTGAGCGAGGAGGACAAACGCCGTGCCCGGGAAATGACAACAAGGCTGACCGGGGGGCAAAGATTTTTTGCCATATCGCTGAGGGATACGAAAAACTCCGCAAAATGTCCCGAGGGCGAGATCGTCAGCTTTTGCAAAAGGCAGGAAAGCGGGGGAAAGGTGCCCGTATTCGTGCCCATGCAGGAGGAATATGACGGAGAAGTGTGCCAAAAGATTGCCGCAGAGTGCGGAGGCGTGTGCCTCCCCGTGTGTGACGCACGGACGCTCCTCGCCGTCTTTATGCTTGAGGAAGCGGAATTTGCCGTGGGGATGAGGCTCCATTTCCTGCTTCTTTCACTTATGGCGGGGAAGCCCGCGGTGGCGCTTTCCTGCGGATATAAAACGGACGTCACTTTCCCCTATTGCGGCGGCAGGTACATTATTCCGGCGCACGATTTCACGGCGCATGCCGTGAGCCGTGCCGTTGAGAAAGCGAAAAAGAACACCGATGCGGAAAAACTCCGTAATCGGTGTCTTGAACTGCGCCGTTCGGCACAGCGGGATATTGACCGTCTTTGTGCCGTCATGCCCGACGGCGGCACGGAAACGAAGGATCACAGGACCCTTGTGAAAACTCTGTATTCAAAATCGGAATAGAATCCGCCGGAGCGGATCTCCACGGATATCTCGCCCTTCCCGTCCGTGAAGGAAGCGGGAATATAGAAATCGTCATCGGCAAAGCCGAAATCGGGGTTTTCGCCCGGGGTGTTCCAGATGCCGGCGAATTCTCCGTCGATATATACCTGGGCACCTTTGTTGCTCACGGTCTTGTCATAAAGACGGCGGAGAACGGCGCCGCGGTTTTTCTCTCTGAGGGAAACGGTAAACGAAACGCCGCCGTTTTCCGTTTTGTATCCGGTGCGCGTCAGCGAGCGGAAGCTCATATCGGATTCGATCTTCGCGGTGTGGGTGTATTCCACTCCGTCGGACTGATAGCAATGCACCGCCATGGAAGCATAGGAGGAAAGATCGATGATGTCCGTTTCAAAAAGGGCGGGCTCGTGGATCTTATATGAGAAGCAGGTGCTGGTGTATTTTGAATATGTCTGGCATACCGCACCGTGCTGGATATCGAGCACGATACCGTTCTCGTATTCTATGGGCATATCGAGGAAATATCTGTAATAGCCCGCAGGCGTTTTCATAGCGCCGGACAGGGTGGAGCCGTTTTCGATATATACGTCGTTGACGCATCCGGCGAGGGGGGAATCATACTTGAAATTGGGCCAGTAGCATCCCAGATAAAGGTCTTCCGTGCCGGTACCGTTTATCTGCGGGGTGACCGAGCCGTTTATGTAGAAATGCTCGTTGCCCTCGCAGTACTGACCGCCGATGCAGGTCTGCACGATGCCCACAAGGTGGCCCCTGCCGGGAAAACGTCCCAGATGCCAGTCGGAAAAGAGCTGGGTTTTTCCCGCCTCGTGGTCAGCGGAGAAGTATCCCGCGGAATTTTTATCGTAGGTGTTCTCTCCGATGTCAAGCTCCACGGAAACGTCGATGGGAGCATCGCTCCAGTTTACGAAGCACATGGAGGTCTTTTCCCAGTACGGTATGGGGAGGTAGAGCGTCATCACCTGCTTTGATCCCGCTTTGTGGGATTCAACGGCATATGATGAAATCTCCGTAAATCCGAGAGGTTGTGCAAAAAGGTGCAGGATGGGGCATGCCACGTCCGATGCACGGTGGCCGTCGAATACCATGTCGATGTACACCTCGGAAAGGTCGGTGTCTGCGTCTGCGGTGAGCGTGAATTTTCTGATAACTCCGGACTCTTCTGATGTGAACAGATCGGTGTAGCCCACCTTGAGAGTGAGGTCCTTTTCGATCTTCCCGCATTCATGCTCCCGTCTCTCGCCCGCAAAAGCACGCTCAAGGTTTTCGAAGGTGCTGTTGCCGACGGCTTTTTCACCGTCCTCGCAGGTTTCGTATAAAATGTGATAGTAAACCTTTTTTTCGCCGGAGGCGGTGATCTTCAGCCCGTTCTCAAAGGGGATCTGGATGAAAAGATTGCCCGCATGGCAGTCGTCCTCCTCGTAATGTCCCCTCAGCTCAAAGGTGTTGCCGAGCCCGGACAGCTCGGGAATATCGTTGTTGAAGAGCTTTTTTGATGTAGTGTTCCAGCGGGCGGTCTCTTCTCCGTCAAAATAGAAATGGAGAAGCGTCTCGTCGGAGGTCACCGCCATCCATATGCTTTTGATGCAGCCGGCGCCTCTCTCGTCGAAGAGAACGTATTCGTCTCCCTCCTCGTAGAGGTACTGTCCGAAATCGGCGTTCTCGTATTTTCTGTCGTAGCTGGAGGTCTGAAGACTTCTGACACCGCTCTTCAGAACGGGAAGGTTATCAAGATCGTAATATTCGTACATAATTTTTCAAGCCTTTCAATTATCGTTGATGGTAAGCTGCTGATGAGGGTCACACAGATTGATAACGGTAAGCCCGCGGCTGTTGGCGTATTTCACGGTGTATGCCGTGCCGCCCCGGGCGGTACGCATATATGCCACGCAAACGTCGGAGGAATCCGCCATCAGTCTGTTGCGCTCGTGCATACAGATTTCCGTGTAAAAGTCGGTCACGTAGCGCACCTCATCGGCTTTTCCGAGTATTTCCTTGTATTTTTTCAGATCTGTGAGGCTGTTCCACTTCTGTGTCTGATCCCGGCAGGGAAGAAACAGAGAAAGCGTGATCTCGGGAAAACGTTCTCTCATGGCGAGAACGCAGTCGGCGGCAAGCGTGTCAAAGCCGACGGCACCGCCGCAGATAAAATGGGTGTATCCCTTAAGGTATAGCTTCATCACGGCGGAATACAGATCCTGAAGAAGCTCCGGGAGCACGTCCTCAGGTATCATTCTGTGCCCCGTAAAGCAAACTGTTTTATCTTTTTCCATAGCTTACAGATAATAAAATAAAAAGCGGGATTTTAATAATTGCAGTAAAACAGCGGCAAATTTTCCCGGGTTTTCCGTACTGTGCAAAGGGATCCGCGGAAAAAGTGATTTTCACGCATGCCGTCGGGATATAATGACAGAAAACGGGAAAAATCACGGGAGGTGAAGGTCGTGCCGCAACTGACGGGTAAGATGCGTAAATCGGTCATCAGGACCGCCGTAAAGCGTGTGGGAGCGGACGTTGTGCTTCTGTACAGACTGACAGAAGAGCCGGCCGGCACACCAGGCAGGTTTATGTATTCGCTGACGGTAACAAAAGCGGACAGCGGCGTTCACCGCCGCTGTGTGGAGCATCTTCACGATATTTCCAGAAGCCGCAGGGAAGCGGAACGCATATTCACGCTGGTCTCCCGGGGCAGAGTGTTCCCCGATACGGCGGCGGAGATAGTATCCGACCTTATCAGTATCTGATCAGAGAACTACCTTTACTTTATCCGTCACGGTCATTTCGCTGTCCGTCACATGGCATTTGTATGCGAGGATCTCAACGCCGGAATCCCTCGCCCTGATAAGCTCATCCGCAAACTGCGGGTGAGTTTTTCTGTTTGGAGTGAAGTAATCCGCTCTTTCCATCTGGACGATGAAGATCACTTTCGCAGAGTATCCCTGCTGTGTGAGAGATACAAGCTCACGGAGATGCTTTATCCCGCGCTCCGTCGGAGCATCCGGGAACGATACCGCACCGCCGTTCTCAAGAGTCACGCCCTTGATCTCGGCGAAGATCTTTTCATCTCCGTTTTCAATATAAAAGTCGATGCGGGAGTTTCCCGTCTTCTTTTCCGGTGTGATGACGGCCTCCGGATACAGCCGCCCGAGAAGCTCTGCGGCGGCTGTGTTGGGTGCCTGCGAATCAATGTTTACGATAAGGTCTCCTTTCTGAACCGCTATCAGATCGAAAGGAGTTTTTCTTGCGGGATTGTCACGCTCGTCGGAAAGCACCACGGAGGTGCCCGGTATGAGAAGCTCGCGGCACCTGCCCGTGTTTTTCACGTGGCAGATCTCGCGCTTTCCGTCAAGCTCAACGTATGCCGTGAACCTGTTGGGCCGCTCCAGAAAAGTTGCCCGAAGCGTTTTTTCATAGGTCATTATTTAACGGTGATCTCAAATGCACGGTCAGCGGGAACGTCGTGCAGAATGAGAGTTGCGATCCTCTTTTCCTCATTGTAGGAGAGCTCGCCCTCGGAAGCCTCGGTCAGAGCATCCACGTCGCGTATCTCAACGGTAACGGTGTTTCTCGTTTCAACACATCCCTCGTATCCCTTTCCGGAGGGAGCGAATCCGAGCGTGTGCACGCCGCCGCACTTCTTGTAGGTGATCTTCGTCAGTCTCATTTCGCCGTTCTCGAAGTTGTCGGTGATGCCGTCATCCTCGAAGAGCTCTGCCTCGCCCTCGGTGTCGCCCACACCTGCGAATATCTTGACGATGGGATCGGTGAGGGGCGCGGAGGTCATTCTTTCCTGATAAGGCTGTTCAACGATGGGATATCCTGCCTTTGCAAAGAGCGGGAATGAGAACAGACCGTTGGTCACGGAGATCTTTCCGCTCTCGTATCTCTTGCCGCTGAACCAGTCGTACCACTGACCCTCGGGGATCCATACGTTCGTGGTGACCTCGTAGTTCTCGCCTGATCCGGGAGTATAAATGGGGGCTGCGAAGAAGCCGTCACCGAAGAAATACGTTTCGGGATGGCAGTAAGCCTCTTCACACTCGGGCATGTCGTAGTAAAGGGGACGGAGCAGGGGAAGGCTTTCGTTCTGGCTCTTGTATGCCACGGAGTAGAGGTAAGGCATAAGACGGGAACGCAGATGGAACATAAGACGGATGGATGAGCAGAAGGGCTCGCCCCATTTCCAGGGACGGCGGTCTATCTCAACACCGTTCACGTTGCCGCAGGAGTGGGTGCGGAGCGCCGCGCTGAAGATACCGAACTGTACCCAGCGGGCGTAGATCTCGCTCTGCTTGCCGGTGGGATCGAAGAAGCCGCCGATGTCGTGAGTCCACCAGAAGCAGCCCATGTTTCCGGCTGATACGGTCATCTGGATCTCATAGTGGAGAGCAGACCAGACGGAGGAGATGTCGCCGGAGAACGCACCGGGATGCTTCTGGTCGCCCCAGCCTGCCCAGCGGGAGAAGCCCTGACCGCGCCTGCCGCCTATTTTGCTTCTGTTGTAGTAGAGATAGTTCAGCCACTCAAGGTGGGTGAGATTCTTATATCCGTTGACTGTGGGATAGAGATAATCCTGCTGCCAGTCAAGCCACCAGTAGTCGATGCCCATGTCGGTCATCTTGTCGAAGGCGGCCTTGAAGAATGCATCCATGTAAACGGGAGAGCCCGCGTTGAAACGGAAGTTCTTTACCCCGCGGGAGAGGCCCGCCTTTTCTCTGTCGGAGATGCGGTCGACCACGTCGGGTACTTGCTCCTCGTAGCCCGCATCCTCAAGATATTTTATGAATTCGGGATAGATCTCGTCGTTGTCGCGGATACCGTCTGCAGGGTGGTCGCTGAGGGTAACGGTGATGCCCCTGTTGTGTATCTCGTCGATGAGATGCTGGGGATCGGGAATAAGATCGCGGTTCCACGTGTAGCAGGTCCAGCCCATGTTTCCTGCTGCGTGGCCGTAGCCGTACTCGGCACGGCGGGGGTCGCCTGCGGGCACGCACCAGTCGTGGTAATGCCAGTCAAGGTCGATGACCAGAACGTCCAGCGGGAAATCGTGGGACTTGTATTCGTCGATTATCTCGAGAAACTGGTCAGCGGTGTACTGATACCAGCGGGAGTACCACGCGCCCATGTAGCATTTGCGGGGCATGACTGCCTTGCCGGAAACGGCGGTGAAATCGCGGAGAGCGCACTTGTAATCGTGGCCGTATGCGAAGAAATATGTATCAATGAGGTGATCCTCGGTTCTTTCCTCGATCCAGTTGTCGGTAAGGCAGGGCTTTGCGGAATCGTCAACAAAGTGCCAGCCGTCGCGGGCGATAAGTCCGTCGGGGGTCTTCATCTGCGTATCCGCACCGTAGATCGCGTCAACGAAGCCGTATTTGCTGTCAGTTTCAACGGAGCGGGAAACGCTGTCAACGGTGGAGAGAGTTCCTCTCATGTTGTCGGTGTTTTCGTCACCGTAGTGAACAACGGTGTCAACACCTGCGGTGTGAACGGCGATCTCAAGATTTTCGGCGGAAAAAGGCTCGTTTCCGGTGTATCTGAGAGTAAATTTGGGGGTGGATATGACCGCCGTGTCGCCTTCCGTTCTGAATTCGGCGTCACACGCGGCATTTCTCTGTGCGAAAAGAGTGGGACGGTCAACGAAGCAGCCGCCCTTTGC
>JAZUGU010000101.1:0-12340 GCA_045641325.1 Candidatus Avispirillum sp. | reverse complement strand
GTGTGGGCAAAGAGCGTTTGTATGCTTACAGAAACGGGGCGTTTCACGCTCCCGTTTCGTTCCGTTTGTATAAAACATCCGTCTGTCAGCGCAAAAACGGTTTAGCAGCGAAGCGTCTCTCGCCCGCGGGGGCTTCCCCGCAAACTATATTTATACCTTTGATGACGTCGCTTTTTGTTGACATACGGTGCGTTTTGATGTATAGTTATTGTAGATAAATGTTGTAATGAGGATATATATGGAACTCTTTATGCAAATACTGGGGGCGCTGCTTGATACCCTCAAGGACTCGCTCCTGATATTCCCGTTCATGTTCGGTGCGTTCATCGTTATCGGGCTTCTTGAGCGGGGTGCCGGACGGCGCATGGTGAGCATAATTCTCACCGCCGACCGGGTGGGCCCCCTCGCAGGCGGTCTTCTGGGCGTGGTGCCTTCCTGCGGTTTTTCCGCCGCCGCTTCCAACCTTTTCGGAGCAGGGCTTCTCACCACAGGCACGCTCCTTGCGGTGTACATCTCCACCTCCGATGAGATGCTCGCCGTGATGGTCTCCGAGCGCGCAGACCCGCTTCTTATTCTTAAAATACTGGCGATCAAGGCCGGATGCGGTATCCTTTTCGGCTTTCTTGCCGACGGCGGTGTCCGCCTCTGGTACGCAATAAAACAGAAAAAATACGTTCCCGAGGACGGCGAGGCGGAGGATGAGGAAGAGGTCATCAACGATGCCTGCTCCTGCGGCTGTACCGACGGCTGCTGTGCGGCGCAGGGCAATCTTTTCCTCTCCGCTCTCAAACGTACTCTGCGCATATTCCTGTTCATCCTTGCCATTTCCTTCGTCATCAACGTGATATTCATTTTCGTTGATCCCGCATCGGTGGGTGAGTTCATGAGCAGATTCCCCGTGCTCGGATGCGTTATTGCGGCGCTTCTGGGCCTTATCCCCAACTGTGCAGTTTCCGTTGCCCTCACCGAGCTGTATCTGGGCGGCATCATCAATGCCTCCGCTCTCCTTGCGGGACTTATGACCGGAGCGGGAAGCGGACTTCTGGTGCTTTTCCGCACAAATCCCGACCGCCGTGAAAACATCGTCACGGTAGCTCTCCTCTTTGCGGGTGGTCTTGTTCTCGGCTCGCTTGCCGGAGCAATATTTTTCTGAATTTTTAACCTCGTTTTAACTTAGAAAGGCATACTGAAATGGAAAACACTTTTACAAAAGAGACCTTCGTCTGCGGTGACATCACCCAGCCTTACAGATTCCACCGTCCCGAGCATTTTGAGGAGGGAAAGAAATATCCCCTCGTTCTCTTCCTGCACGGCGCGGGTGAGCGCGGTGACGAGAATGAAGCTCAGCTTCGTATAGGCATCCTCACGGCGCTTTCCGATTCCGAAAGCCCCCTGCACGAGAGCTTCATCGTATGTCCCCAGTGTCCCCCGGAAAAGCAGTGGGTGGACACGAGATGGGATCAGGGCTCATACAGCACCGATGAGGTCCCCGAAACGGTATATCTTGCGACAGCGCACAAGCTGGTGGCTGAAATAAAAGAAAACTACCCCGTGAACGAAAAGAAAGTTTTCGTCATGGGCATTTCCATGGGCGGCTACGGCACGTGGGATTCCCTTGCCCGCCACACCGAAACCTTCACGGGCGGCTTTGCCTGCTGCGGTGCGGGCGACCCCTCCAAGGCCGGAAAGATGAAGGATCTTAAGCTCTTCGCATATCACGGCGGACTTGACGACGTGGTCCCCACTCAGGGCTCCAGAGATATGTACGACGCTCTCGTAAAGGTGGGCGCCGATGTGAAATACACGGAATATCCCGAGCTCTACCACGGAAGCTGGGATGCGGCGTACTCCGAATTTGACGATCTTAAGGCGCTTCTCGCCGCAGAAAAGAAATAATGAAACGTGCACTTTCCCTTGTTCTCTGTGCTTTTCTCGTCCTTTCCCTCGCTTCCTGCGGGAAGAAAGGACCGGAGCGTTCCTATACCCTGCCCAACGAGGACGGAAAGACCGTCATCTGCATCGATCCGGGCCACGGCTTCCGTGACATAGGATGTGAATCCGAATACATGGACGGATACGAAAAGGATCTCGCCTTAAAAATTTCCCTTGTGATGAAAGAGGTTTTCGAATCGCACGGAGCGAGCGTTTACCTCACGCACGACGGTGAGAATTTTCCCACCGTTGCGAAGATCACCTCCGATGCGGACAGGCTGGGCATCCCCTATGACGCCGCCGATATGGAGGAAAACGACCTTTTCGGAAAATACGAGCGTGCCATATGGGAAAACGTGCTTGACCGGGAATATTCCCTCGACATGTTCATTTCCGTCCACGTGAATTACATAGAAAACCCCGATATGCGTGGCGCCACCGTAGACTTTTGCACGGAAAATCCCTATGCCGATATGCTTTCATTCTTCTCGGAAAGGCTCTCCGAGCATCTGCTCACCTCCGGTGTCAGCGCGGATTTCCGGATATATCCCGACGCCCCGGAGGAGGCATACGTGGTGAACAAATACGTTACCTGCCCCTCCGTGCTGATCGAGGCGGGATACTCCACCAACCGTGACGATGCCCGCGACATGCAGGACGAAGGATGGCAGAGAAGCTTCTCGGAGGAGGTCTGGAACGCCCTTTCCGACACGCTTTCCTGACCGCCATCATACAAATATTCGCAAAGCGGACAAAAGCGCCGAAATATGGCGGATATGGGGCGATTTTCCTTGACAAAACGCCTCGCATAAACTACAATAAATATAAATCGGGCAGCGCCCGTGTGAATTTACAATACGAAAGGCAGAACATAAAATGAAAACCATCAAAGACAAGCAGATACTCGTTGCGGCTGATTTTGCAGGCGTTGAGATCAAGGATGCGGTAGTAGATCATCTTCAGAAGAACGGCTGGACCGTTACCGACATCGGCGCACAGGCTACCGACACCGAGCCCGAGATGTTCCATCACATCGGCCTCAAGGTCGGCGCGAAGATCGCAGAGCGCGAATTTGAGCGTGCCATCCTTTTCTGCGGTACCGGCATGGGTATCCACATTGCCGCTTCCAAGTGCCCCCACGTACATGCGGCATGCGTTGAAACTCTCCATTCCGCACTCCGTGCAATCACCGGCAACAACGTAAACGTTATGGCAATGGGCGGAAGCTACATCGGCAAGAACCTTGCCATCGACATCTGCGATGCATACCTCTACCACAATCTGGGTGACGGCTACGAGTGGTGGCCCAACTTCTATGAATTCCACAAGTACGCATACGACGAGCTGGACAACTTTGATTACGAGACCTTCAAGAAAAACGGTTTCACCTTCCCCGACTCTGTCGAGATGCAGCTTGACTGGTGCGAAAAGCCCGACGAGCTGAAAAAGCTGTAAGAAACGAAACTGAGGGCTGCTGCGCTTGCGGCAGCCCGTTTAGATTGAGAGACAAATTAGTGTTAGTCGGGCTGTTCGCCAATGGTGTGGTTGGCGGCGGAGTCGCCATTTTGCCTTCCCTTTCAAGGGAAGGTGGCAAAAACGGCAATTCCCGCCGTTTTTGACGGATGAGTCCTTCCCGTTTCAGCAGACGTTAAAGAGGTAGGTTCTTTAAGTTCGCACTGAACTGGAAAAACTATCTCTTCCTGTCTGCTGTAATCATAGGCCTCATCCCCTCAAAGCCGGGGAACATTCCGGTTTTGAGGACCTTCCCACGCACCACATACAGCCAAGTAAAATTGTGGTGCTCCCGCAAAGGCAGAGCCTTTGCCTGAGTTCGCTGTAAATCGTAGGGGAAGGCTATTTTAATCTTGCAATCCCGCTCCCGGTATGGTACAATCAAAGTATCATACAAGGAGCGTTTTTTATGAAGAGAATTATTTCGCTGATCCTCTCCGTTTTGCTGATAATATCAATGGCGGCGGAGGTATCCGCCCGCTACGTTGCCGACGATACCTATACGCTCGGCGACGCCGACGGAAGCGGAGAGGTCAACGCAAAGGACCTTTACGTTCTGAAATCCTACGTGGCGGATATCCCATGCGGAGAAAAGCTCATCGAGGATGCCGCGGATATCAATGCGGACGGCGCGGTGAGTGCAAGGGATGCGCTGTTTTTCAAGGCTTTCTTTGCGGGAGCGATTTCCCTTGACGATTTTGAAAATGAATTTCCTGTCTATTCCGCGGAGATCGGAGGAGTCGATCTTTCAGACTATTGTATCACCCTGCCGGACGGCATCGATCCCGACGGCGCCGATTTTGCCGTGCAGAACGCGGCGGACCGCCTCCAGAGAGGGATCTATGAGTCCACCGGAATATGGCTCGTTGTCTGCAGCGGGAAAAGCCCCGCCGCAGAGCATTCCATCCGCTTCCATGTTCTGGAATGCGGCGAAAAGATAAACGGAAACGTTATCGGGATCGAGGACTATTACTACGAAGTCACCGACGGCGGCATGGATATCTACGGTTCAAAGTACCGCGGAAACATCTATGCCGTATACGAGATACTTGAGGAGTACTTCGGCATCTATCCCTATTCCTGCGCCGAAACTCTCATGTTCAAAAAGAGATGCGCGGAGCTGGATGCAGGGCTCACCCGGTATTTCTCCCCCGTGTTCTCCTACCGCTTCGCCGTGGAGAATTTCTATGATCCCGGCACACGCCAGGGTGCACTCGACTATTATTTCCCCCGCAGACTGAACGGCACCCAGATGGGCGCGTACACCGGGGATTACTACGGCACTCTCACGGGCCCTCACGGGTATAACGCCCATTCCTTCCAGGAATATTACTGCATGTACAACGGCTCGTGGCCGGAAGTGCCCAATGAAGATCCGTACTACGACTACCAGTATAAGCACGATTCGTATCCCGATCCCAACGCCGCTAACCACTGGCAGCCCTGCGCCTCCGACAATACTGTATACGAGGAGCTTTTCGGAGGGCTTCTCCTGACCATGGAGCAGCTGATCATCCCGCCCCACGGGAATCATATATACCGCAATGAAGAGGGGCTTTCCGCCATGTCGTTCTCCATCTGCGACAATGCGGATTTCTGCACCTGCTCCACCTGCACCGCCAAGGCGAACGGCACGACGATGACCGTCAGAAAAGCGACTCTTCAGCAGCTTGAAAACTACTCAGGCGAGTACACTCTGTCGGAGGACAGCAAGAAAGTCACCTTCAAAAAAGAGAGCTATTCGGGCCTGTATCTGGACATGGGCAACCGTGCGGCAAAGGATATACAGGAATACTATCCCGGCATGAAGATATACATGATCATCTACGATCACACCGTACCGGAGAGTATCCGGCCCGATGAAAACATCGTTCTCATGTACTGCGGAAACGGATGCAGCAACCACTACATCAATTCCGGCGAGTGCGGAAATAACGTGACGTGCCTGGGCGGCAACAACACCGAGACCGTGAAAACGCTGAACGATTGGACGAAAATGTGCCACGACAGCGGAGCTCTCATATGGTTCTGGTACTATCCCATCACCAACGGCTATTATCTTAACGGCTGTCCCAACATCCTCAATATCTATTACGATTTTACCTATCTTGCCGAAATCGGCGTGGACGGCATCTATTACGAGGGCGGCGACCAGGAATACAATTTCGAAACGATGAAAGCGTATCTGGGTACCGCCGTCATGTGGGACCCCGGCATGTCCTACGAGGAATACACGGAGATCATGAAAAAGTATCTGTACGTATACTACGGTGAAGGATACGAGTACATCTATCAGTACATCCTGATGGACAACGAATCGGGAAACCGAAACGGATGCTTTATCAATAACCACGACAGACCCTTTGATATGCACAATAAGGACTACCTGGGAGAGCACTACGAGGAGATGCACGGCCTGCTTTCAAAAGCGCTCACCATGTGCAAAACGGACGCACAGCGCGAGAGGTTGACGCTCCTTTACTACTGCGCAGAGTTCATGGGCCTTTCGGGCGCATACGGGAAAATGTACGAAAACGGCGATGCCGCATCCCGTGCCCTTTACGAGGAAAGATACACCGAAATGTGGACGTATATGTATGAGCGTGACCTGAAGATTTTCCACACCACTTCGACGTATTCCGTCCCCGAGGAGCTTGATTTCACCTCAAATCCCATGTCGCAGTTCTACGGCTTCGGCTCATGGAACGGATGGGAGTGACAAGTGACTAGTGGCTAATGACTAGTGCCACTTTCCGCAAGCGGAAAGTGGTGCCTAGTTGATTGAACCGTTCGTCCCACTGTAAACCGGACGAACGGTTCAGTTGCCTCCCTTGTGTAAAGGGAGGGGGACCACGAAGTGGTGGAAGGATTGTGATATAGATGGACAGAAAACACAATAAATCAATAATTCCCGCCGCAAAAGCCCTGCGAAAAAACATGACCAAGGAAGAAAAGCGTCTGTGGTATGATTTTTTGCAGACTCATCCCGCCAGATTCACAAAGCAGAAAGTGCTTGGTCAGTATATTGCCGATTTCTATTCGGCGAAAGCGAAGCTTGTAATTGAAATAGACGGCTCACAGCATTACACTCTTGAAGGTAAAGAATACGATTCGGAGAGAACAGCATATCTTGAAGAGTACGGCTTGACCGTTATTAGGTTTACAAATGCCGAGGTGAACAAAAAGTTTTCGGGCGTTTGTGAATGCATTGATAGGTATATTGAAGAACATTCGGACAGCGAAACGGATAAATAGGTTGTGCTGATGTACAATCCTTCCCCCGCTTCGCGGTCCCCCTCCCTTTACACAAGGGAGGCAGCCGAGGCGTCCGCCTCGTTTACCGCGGGACGTGCGGTTCAATGGCTCAAAGCTCAAAGCTCAAAAAACACATACGTGAGGTATGATATGAAAATCAAAAAAGAACAACTGGAATTTCTCGATTGGGAATTCGGAGTATTTTTCCACTTCGGAATAAGAACGTTTTACGAGGGCCACAGCGACTGGGACATGAAGGAAATGCCCGCAGAGGGCTTTGACCCTGCGGAGCTTGACTGCGAAAACTGGATAAAATCTGCGCACGATGCGGGCGCGAAATACGCCATCCTCGTCACCAAGCATCACGACGGATTTGCCAACTGGCCGTCCGCATATACGGAATATTCCGTGAAGAATACGCCGTGGAAAGGCGGATGCGGCGACGTGGTGCGCGAGTTCACCGATGCCTGCCGCAAGTACGGTGTCAAGGTGGGACTTTATTATTCTCCCGCCCAGTTCGGCTCCGTGAAGATGGACCCGAAGGAGTACGACGACTATTTCATAAATCAGGTTTCCGAGCTTCTCACGAACTACGGAAAAATAGACTATATCTGGTTCGACGGATGCGGAAGCGAGAACCATAAATACGATGAAATGCGTATCGTAAACGTTATCCGCTCCCTCCAGCCCGGCATCCTCATTTTCAATATGTGGGACCCCGACACCCGCTGGGTGGGCAACGAATCGGGCTGCGCTCCCTCCCCCTCGTACCTTTCCGTCAAAGAGCTTGAATTCTCCGTGCTCACCGAGGAAAAAGCCGCTCTGGACGAGGAGCATTTCCTGCCCGTTGAGTGCGACTGCATGATGAGGCTTTCAAACTGGTTTTACAGCGACAGCGACGTGGATACGGTCAAATCCGTGGACGAGCTGATGGGGCTGTATCTCTATTCCGTGGGCAGAGGCGCCAACCTGCTTGTGAACATCGGCCCCGACAGAAGAGGCCTTCTCCCCGAGCGTGACCGTGAATCGCTTCTCAGCTTCGGCGAGGCGGTCAGACGGCTGAAAGCATCGGAGATCCCCTGCGAAAGGGAAGACAAGAGCGAAACCTGCTTCGATATCACGCTCGATCAGCAGCCGGTGAACTATCTGGTGCTGACGGAGGAGATCGACGGGGAAGAGGAGATCGGTGAATTTGAAATAAAGGTGCATCCCTATTCCTACGGCCCCGCCATCACCGTCTTCCGCGGAAAGACGATCGGTCACAAGGCGATCTGCCCGTTCCCCACGCTGAGAACGAGGCGCATCACCGTCACCTTTGACAAACCGAAGAAGGTCGAAGCAAAGGTGCTTTATCTGCCGGCATTTTAATAGCCGCCGCTCTGCGGCGGGTAAAGAGAAAACGGGCTTTTCAGCCCGTTTTTCTTTATCCTACCGTGACGACCTTGCCGTCGAAGCTTATGGGAGTTCCTTTCCTGATGTTGGCATATACCCACGCTCCGGCGCTGTCGGTCTTGTTTTCAAGATGCCCGGAAACGACGAAACCGCCTTTCGGTATCGCCTCTTTTCCCTTGCCGTATACGGGTGCGGAAACCGCCTTTCCGTCCTTCACCGCAACCTCGTAGCCGTACATGTTCGTGGGCGCGGCGGCGCCGGAATCATATACGCACAGATAGTTTTTAAGCCTCGGGGTGTTCACGCCGTCAGCGCTCCTGTGCACCCGTTTGTCCACGCTGACCGAGCTGTCCGAAAGGGTGAGGCGGTATCCCCGCTTCACGTTTTTGTATATCCAGTCTCCCGCCTTTCCGTGCCCCGAGAGAACGAAGCCGCCGGCGGGAATGGCGGTGTTGCCCCGGTAGACCGGGTCCGAGAGCACCACGCCGTTCTTGTCGGCGGGCACCTCATAGCCCCATTTGTTCGTGCCCGTTGAGCTTTTCCCGGAAAACGCCACCAGAAAATCGGTGTCTCTGGCGGTGTTCCTGCCGTTCAGCAGATGGGACGTGGGCGTTTCGGGGGAATTTATGAGATTTGCCGCTGAAACGATATAGTCCATCTTCGAGAGAAGATAAGTGCCGGGACAGTCGGTGGCGGCGTACATCCTGTGCCACGTGAGATTTTTTCCTTTTGTCAGCGTGCCGAGACCGTTGCGCTTCGCAATATCCGCGATGAGCTTTATAAGGCTCGAAAGCGCCGCATCGGAAACCCTCCACGGCTCTGCGTTCTCGCTGTTCGCCACCTCGATGGTCACGGCGCGGCAGTTGGATTCCCAGTCGGAATTGGTCCATGCGGTATCGCTCTCGTCAACGTAAAGTGCTATCTCACCGCCATAGCCTATTCCGTAGTGGGACGAGCCGCCCCTGCCTGCCGCCTGGAAAAGCTCGCCGCACCGCCTTGCGGTGAGCTTGCCGGACATGTGATGCACGGTGATCTCCGTGATCTTTCCGGGGCGGCCTTTGGTGTAGTTCCCGCCGTATGCGGGAACTTTTTCCGATATAAGCGGGGAATTACTCATTTTTCTCCTCCTCGTATCTGCACTCGGGAAGACCTCCGAGAGAGGTCAGAAACGAGAGCAGGGCGGCGAGAAAAGAAGAGGACAGCACCATGATCCAGTTGATCTTCGTAAACACCGCCTCCGTGCCGATGGCGGCGGCGGCAGTCTGCGCCGCGGTCTTCAGAGCACGGATACCTGCACATTTCAGCCATAATTTTTTATCTTTCATTTTTTCTTTCCTTTCTTCGTGACGTGATACCCCGTCAATTCATGATATGGCGGAGACCCCGTCCCGACACCGCCGCTGTGATTATAACGGAATGCCCGCGGGATTTCTCCCTGTGACGTACCTGCACCGGATTGTGGGGAGCAGAGCCGGCACGCTTCTTCGCTCTTGACAAAGAAACAAAAAAGGTATAGAATACCGTATATAATGAGGTAATGTGTGATTCCGATGATCAGGGAGTAAATAATGGATTCCGAACAGATAAAAAGAAAAGCCGTTTCCGGCACCATATGGAAGTTCCTGGAGCGCTTCATCGCCCAGGGAGTTTCCCTTATCGTGTCGGTCATAATAGCGCGTATCCTGACCCCGTCCGATTACAGCGTGGTCAGTATCGTCACCATCTTCTTCACCTTTGCAAACGTCATTATTTCCGGCGGCCTCAATACGGCGCTGATACAGAAAAAAGACGCGGACCGGCTTGATTATTCCACCGTGCTCCACGTGAGCGTCATCGTTTCCGTCATATTCTATATCGCATTTTTCTTCGCCGCTCCGTGGATCGCCGAGCTGTACGATCAGCCGGTGCTTGTTCCCATCATCCGTGTCATGTCGCTGTCGCTTCCCATCACGGCGGTGAAATCCATCTGGTGCGCGTATATATCCTCAAATCTTCAGTTCAAAAAGTTCTTCTTCTCCACCATCGGAGGCACTCTGATCTCCGCCGTGGTGGGCATATATATGGCGGTCAAGGGCTACGGCGCATGGGCACTGGTGGCACAGCAGATGACGAACACCACCATCGACACGCTGATCCTCATCGCCTGCACCCGTATCGGCATCGTTCTGAAAATATCGTGGGAAAAGCTGAAAACCCTGTTCAGCTACGGCTGGAAGGTTTTCGTTTCATCCCTCATCGCCGTCATATACACGGAGATATCTCCCCTTGCCATAGGTCTGAAATTCACGAAGAACGATCTTTCGTTCTATACCAAGGGAAAGAGCTTCCCCAGCACCATCACCACGGCTACCACCAACACCCTGTCGGCGGTGCTTTTCCCGGTACTGGCGAAATATCAGGACGACAAGGAAAAGATCCTCCGCTATACGAGACTGTATATGAGGCTTTCCGCCTTTATCGTCTTCCCCATAATGCTGGGATTCTTTGCGGTGTCGGATAATTTCGTATCCGTTGTGCTTACGGATAAATGGCTTCCCGCATCGTTCTATATCAAGGTCTTCTGCATCAGCTGTATGTTCGACGTGGTCGCCGTGGGCAACTGCGAGACCATAAAAGCCATAGGCCGCAGCGACGTTTTCCTGGTGATGGAGATAATAAAGAAAAGCTGCTATTTCATCACGCTCCTCATCTTCATCGTATTCTCCTCCTCCCCGGAGGTCCTCGCATCCTCTTATCTCATCTGCACGGTCATCCAGATCGCGGTGAACTGCGTGCCCAATATAAAGCTCATCGGATATAAATTCTCCGATCAGATAAAGGACCTTCTGCCCGGGCTCATCATGGCGTGCATCATGGCGGCGGCGGTATATTTCATCGGCTTCGTGCCCATGAACAAGATCCTCCTTCTCTGCGTTCAGATCGCCGCAGGCATGGTGATCTACGTTCTCATGAGCGTCATCACGAAAAACGAGAGCTTCAGATACGTGATAAACACCGTCAAATCATATATACACAAGTGAGGTCATAATGGATAAGGAATTCTTTCACAACGAGTGCAGGGAGTATCTTGACTCCCAGTACGGGAAATTTCTCGTATATAAAGAGCTTCTGGAGAATATGCTGGATATGTTCCACGGCATCTGTGAGAAGCACGGAATAGACTATTTTCTCGGCGGCGGCACGCTTCTCGGCATCGTGCGTGACGGCGTTCCCGTCCCGTGGGATCCGGATATCGACGTCATCGTGTCCATAGACGATATTCCCGCGCTTATCGAGGTGCTGAAAAAGGAGCTGCCGGAGGAATTCTTCGTGGAGTCCAATTTCACCGATCCCGACAGCGATTATTACCAGATAAGAATAGGTCATAAGGACCATCCCATAGACTATTTCCACCTTGACGTGTTCTACACCATCGGTGCGCCGGAGGATGCGGAGCAGCGTGCGGCGTTCAGAAAAGAGATAGTGGAGATATACCGCCGCAGGATGTATAAATCCGCGCTGGTCAATAAGAAGTATCTTGAGGATACGCCTGCCCGCGCTATGGCGAAAAAGTGGTTTTACAGACTGAAAACACGGTTCGCCTCAATGAAGTCCATTGACCGCAAATTCGAGAAGATAGCTCACCGCTACGATCATAAAACGGCGAAATATCTGGCGATATTCGATGAGGCGGCGGGAGTGTATCCCTGCGATGCCCTGGAGCCCGTCCACCCCGCATCGGAGTACGGATATAAGTACCTGATCCCGGCAAAGGAGATCGTGTACGAAACCACCAACTACAAGAACTATAAAGAGATCCTGCCCATCCGCTCCAGATTCAACGAGTTCTTCTTCTGGATGTATAACTACGAAACGCTGAAGGGCGTGAAAGACGAAGGATACAGGAACGACTGAGTGAAAAGAAAAAAGCGTCCCGTTAGGAGCCCTCACATAGGGAGAGAGGCGCCGCTGGTTGTTCGTTCTGAATACCGTTGCCGTACAAAGGTACGGCAGGAGTTCAGAACGGACAAAGGAAAGATATAACAAAATGAACGAAACTTTCGTTTCGGTCATTTTTTCATTAGTTATTCGGGAAATCCCCACCACACCTGATATTTTTTATAAATATTTCTTTCCGTTCGGCGGTGAAAAAATCCCTATGTGTGCGCTCCGTTAGCTGCCGCTTTTTTTATGATATGCGATACGTGGTGTACCGTCGGATATATATATGATACCGCATTTAGTAAAGCCCAGTTTTTCGAGCAGATGC
>JAZUGU010000100.1:0-48697 GCA_045641325.1 Candidatus Avispirillum sp. | reverse complement strand
TCTTCAGATTGAACCTGCCGTCAAGTTCCAGACGCTGGGAATACATTCCGCCAAGCGGGCACTTTCGCCTCATGCCGTGGCCGCTGTCTGTAAGTCCGCCCTCCTGGTAATCGTTGAGGTATATGACTTTTTTCACGTAGACGGTCTTATATTTTTCGGCGGTTGACACCCAAAGATGAGTTTCAACAAGGAAACGTTCGCCGGGAAACACGGGAAAAGGATACTCTTTCAAAACTTCTGTCCGTATGACCTCACAGCTGTCCCCCGGACGGTTTCCGTTGAGCCTGTAAGTTATGTGGTCGGATACTTCTTCATCTTTCGAATAATCGACGAGAGGATGCTCCGCATCGGTCCCGCGCTGGAAGCTGATAACGCCTATATCCTTATTATCGCAGTATTTATCGGTATATTTCTTTACCGTTTCAACTGCATCCGGTGTCAGCGTATCATCGCTGTCGAGGATAAGCACGAAATCCGACTTGATATACGGATGAGAATAGTTCAGCGCAGTATGCTTTCCGCCGTTTTCTTTATAGTGATACTCAATACAGAACGGAGCGTTCTCCGAAAGCTCACGGAACTTAACTTCAGCCGATTCCCTGCTTCCGTCATCGATAACGAGCCACTGAAAATCTTTCAGAGTCTGTGCACTGAGGCTTTCGTACAGCTTATCTATGAATTCGGGGCGATTGTACAACGGGGTGAGTACTGTTAAAGAATATGACATATCCCGAGCTGCCTTTCTGGTCAAAGACTTGCAAATATTCTGCTGCCTTTATTTCTGAGCCATATATTGAGGATGACCGTAAGCACCGCAAATACGGCAGACACGGCGCACAGGTAAAAGAATGCTGAAACGTAAGAGCTGATAAGATAATACAAAACGCCGAGCACTACAACAACTCCCCATCCGCCGAAAAGTGCAATTCCTACGGCAGCGCTCTGCTTTATGGGAGCCACTTCGTTGGTCCAGTTGAGATTGGGCAGTTTCAAATTTATGAACAGTCCGAATTCCGCACAGAGGACCGTGAACAGTATCACCGATGCGATGGTCACAAGAGACGAAGCGATATCAACCATGAAAACGAACAGAAGAGCTACGGTACACAATACAGTGGGTATAAGTCCGAAAATAAGGTGCACGGAAAGCTTTGCTTTAAGAATCTCGTAGAAATCAATGGGGAGAGACTGCGCGATCCATATATTCTTTCCTTCAAGAGAAACAGAGGGAGCAGTGATATCAACAGTCGCTGCCATCATACACGATGCGGCGCATATTATCAGTGCGAACAGATCCTCATATCCACCGGAAAACAAGGAAAATGCCACGGTTCTCACGGTATTGGTTTTTATGAGAGCGGCGACTGCGATCACCAGAGAAAATACGATGCCGAGACCGCAGTTGAGCATATAGTTGGCGCTGGAGGTGAATCTTTTGATTTCTTTCCCCAGCAGTGCTTTTCCGATGCTTCCGCTTTTATCCGATATCTTCAGCTTTTTCTTTTTTGCGGAACCGGGGTTCATTGTCGCAAGCTTCGTGAAACCCAGAGAAAGCACGTACAGACAGAGCAGGACGAGCGCCAAAGACCCGTTGAGAGCTAATGCAAATGCAATAACGTTACCCTCAGCGGCTTTACCGAGGACTGTGAAAACGTATCCCCATTTGCGGAACGCCTCTGCAGACTGTGCGCCGTTCTCAACCAGAGAACTTAAAAGGTTGATAGCCTTACTGTAGAAGTAATAATATGCGGCGATAAACGAAAGAGATATGATGACTGTTATCATACTCTTGTTTTTCAGTCTCGATGCGATCTGTGCCACTACCCACCCAAGGACG
The DNA here is from genome assembly GCA_045641325.1 of Candidatus Avispirillum sp. GTDB lineage: Bacteria > Bacillota > Clostridia > Oscillospirales > CAG-272 > Avispirillum. The sequence continues at coordinate 46,860 of JAZUGU010000100.1, read as the reverse complement.
CACGAAAGCACCAGAACGATAAAGGATACTATAAATATCAGCATTACCGAGAAGATGACTGTCAGTACGGTCTGGGGCGCCTCTGTGAAATATGCGAAAAGTGCGGGAATCATAACGACTGCGCTGTAAATCAGGCCCATAATGTAAACGCCGGACATCCTTACGAAAAGGATATACATGGGTTTTACGGGCATTGACAGGAGCAGTTCGTTATCTTTGGCAAGGTACAGCCCGGAATATGTGGTGAACACACTTCCGAGAACGCCGAAAGCGATGGCTACAAGAGTCATGATACCAAAATAGTACCATGTGAGACCGACTTCGCAAAGAGGAACGATGGTGAAAGCTATCATGCCGAAGGTAAACATCAGCGTTATGGCAAGGAATACCATAAGAACGGCATACCCAGCAATACCCGCACTTGAACGGCGCTTTCCCGTCTTCACGTTGGTAAACATGAACGCGCCGATTTCCGACATCTGCTTTCTGAACAGAGCTTTAAGCATTGTCGTCCTCCAGTTCCAGGAATACCTCCTCAAGGCTTTCGTCACCCTTGACTTCTTCCATAGTGCCGGACTTGATGAGCTTACCGTCCTTGATAATGGCTATCTTATCGCAGAGTTTCTCTGCGACTTCGAGCACGTGGGTGGAAAAGAATATGGAGCAGCCGTTGTTGCACATCTCACGCATCATTTCTTTAAGGCTGTGAGATGCCTTGGGATCGAGGCCTACAAAAGGCTCGTCCATGATAATAAGGCGGGGCTCATGTATAAGTGCGGAAATAACGGCGAGCTTCTGCTTCATACCGTGAGAATAAGACGAAATGGGAGAGGAAAGGTTATCCGTTATCTGGAATAGCTCGGCGTATTTCATGATACGCTCGTTTCTCTCTTTGGCACCGACGCCGAAAATGTCGGCGATGAAATTGAGGTATTTAATTCCCGTCATAAACTCATAGAGATCGGGGTTGTCGGGAATATATGCGATCTTTTTCTTACAGGTGATAGGGTCATCCTTTATTGAAACGCCGTCGATATATATATCGCCGTTTTCAAATCCGAGGATACCGCAGACTGATTTAATGGTAGTGGTCTTTCCTGCTCCGTTATGGCCTATAAAGCCGTATATCTCACCGGGAAGAATGTGGAGAGAGATGTCGTCTACGGCCTTTTTCTCTCCGTATTTTTTTGTTAAATGTTCGATCCTTAACATGATTTCTCCTTAATTCTTTGCTCCTTTGGATCCTTTTGCGCCGGTAGGAGCACCCATGGCGAGGATGTTGGTATCGAATGAGAAAGTGATTTCGGAGGCTTCCCTTTTACGTTTGAACGCAAGAGAGATGAGCTTATCGAGAAGTTCTTTATATTCTATGCCCAGAGGCTTCCAGAGATAGAAAGAAAGTGAGCCGGGGATAGTATTGAACTCGTTTATGTAGAGCTCATCCGTATCTGCGTCTATCATGAAATCAATGCGGGAAACGCCGCAGCATCCGAGCCAGCGGAAAGAATCGACAGCCATCTTTCTTATTCTCTCACGAAGTTCGGGGGAAATATCGGCAGGGACCTTTCTCTTAAGGCTTGCCATTCCCTTGGAGCCGCCGGATTTCGAGCCTTTGGAGCCGCCGCTCATATACTTATCCTGATAGCTGAGGATCTCGTCACACATAAAGGGCTCTTCACACTCCGATGCCTCTGCGAATGAAGGGTCCCCGACAACGGAGCAGTTGATCTCGCGGAGATTGACAATTGCTCTTTCAACGAGGATGGTATCCGCGTAGTTCAGCGCATCGGTAAGTGATTTTTCAAGAGATTCTCTGTCGTGAGCAACGGATATGCCCACACTTGAACCGAGGTTTACGGGCTTCACGATAACGGGATAATCAAATTTGCCCTCGATCGCTTCAACGCATTCCTTATGCTTGATGATTTTTCCGTTCAGTCTCATGCTGTCAAGCACGGGGAAACCGCCGTCACGCAGAACGGATTTCATAACGTATTTATCCATGCCTACGGCAGAAGCCAGCACATCGCATCCGACGAAAGGAAGACCGAGAGTCCTGAGAAATCCCTGAAGCGCTCCGTCCTCTACGTTTGTTCCGTGGACGATGGGGAATGCCACATCAACCTCGGAAATAACGTTATTACCGAACTTTTTACCGGGATAACGGACAATGAACACTTTTCCGTTATCGGAAACGAACGTGATTTTTACGGCATTCTTCAGGAGAGTCGGGATATCACGGTATGATTCGGACAAGGTAAGATCCTTTCCCGTGTACATATCTCCGTTCTTGGAAATATAAACGGGAATAAGATCGTATTTTTCAAGATCGAGATTTTCCATAGCCTGGAGAGCGGAAATGACGGATATCTCATGCTCCACGCTTTTTCCGCCGAAAAGAACGGCAAGTTTTGTTTTCATACAGCCTCCAATATCAATAATTATCCGGCAGATCGTTTTCAAGCAGAACGCACTTTTCACGGTCTGTCTCAATAGAATATACTTTTTGCATAGCGTCGTTAAGGCTCTCCGCTACGTATATCTTTTCATCGGGATATCCGGCATCGTGAAGACCTGCAAGGATAGGTCTCGTCTGCTTTTCTCCCACAAGGATGACAAAATCGCATACAGCTGCGGCTTCCGTACCGAATTCACGGTTAAGCTCTTCTTCTTTTTCACCGAGCTCAACCATACCGGGCGTCACGATGATCTTGTAATCAAAATAGCCGAGGGTGTCAAGTGCCGCTCTGCAGCCGTTGGGATTTGAATTGTATGCATCGTCTATAATGGTGATGCCGCCATTTCTGCTGAGCTCGAGACGGTGAGGAACGGGAGTTATCTTCATGATACCCGTTTCGATATCCTCATCATCGACACCGAGTTCTTTTGCCATGGCGATCGCACCGCAGAGGTTTGTGACGTTATGAGCGCCGATAAGAACGGTTTCGAATTTATGTGCCGCCCCGTCCGGATACACTACTGTAAAGCTCGTTCCGTCTCTTGACACGGATATATCGGTGCCTCTGTAATCAGCGTCTTCAGCCTGACCGTAGGTCACGGCATTTTCCGGCTTTTTCTCTCTTATATACTCGTTATCGAGATTGACGAACAGCTTGCCGCCGTTAAGGTTATCTGCAAGCTCGAATTTGGTCTTTATAATGTTATCAATGCTTTTGAACGATTCAAGGTGCTGGGGGCCGATGGACGTGATAATACCGTATTTCGGAGATACTATATCGCAAAGCTCCTTGATCTCTCCGACCTTCTTTGCTCCCATTTCGCACACGAACACTTCGTGATAGCCTCTCAGTTCGCTTCTGACGGTTTTGACGATACCCATGGGGGTATTATAATTCTTCGGGGGGATGAGCACGTTATATTTCTGTTCAAGTATCGTTGACAGAAAATGCTTCATCGAGGTCTTTCCGTAGCTGCCGGTTATTCCGACAACGGTCATATCCGGGCAGGATCTGAGCATTTTCAATGCATCGTTCAGATAATATCTTTTGACTGCATGCTCTATGGGAGCATTGATCAGATTTGAAATCAGAAGAATGACCGGCAGGAGAGCATACACGGAGAAAAGAACAACGTAAGCGATGAACTCGTAGCCGGCAAACCACAGATACCAGTCCGCGCCAGCCGCGATCACACAGATAATGAGAAACGTGACCATAAGTCTTTTGACTCTGGCAGTATAGACAAGAGGAGTTTTTTCTGCTGTTTTCTGTGAATTAGACAGAGCAAACAGGAAGAATGCAAGCGCAGATGCAATATGAAGAACTGCAGATACCTTGGCAGGAAGATCGAATATGATATCTGAAAATACTGCTATTGCCAGAAACGCAAGAGCAAATATATTGGATACTATGTGATAGGGATTTTTCGCAAGCCATTTTAAGTGTGTTGCGGCATCATACGAATTGAGCTGAAACATATGTGTCTGCTTTGTAAATGACATCACGCAGGCCCACAGAAACAGTGCTGTGGAAACGGCAAATAATATGAGCTCCATAAGTTCTCCTTATATTTTCAGAAAAGAACGAATTATTGCATCAAAAGTTGCAGGGTTGTCAAGCCACGAAAAGTGCCCCGCGCCCTGTATTTTGGCAAGGCCTGCATCAGGCATAAGCTTTTCCATTGTTTCACCGTCGCTGACAGGCGTTGCATCATCGGCTGTTCCCCATATCAGCAGGGTTTCATAGGGGATACATGGAAGAAGTGAGGTAAGATCCTCATTGACAGCCTTAACCAGACAGCCTCTCATAATGGGAGATGCTGCGGAATAATCGGCACTTCCCTTTTTCTTTCTTCTGTTTTCCACGGCATCGGGAAAAAGCTTCTTCATGGGAGGTGTGGAAAGGATCTTGTTGCCGAGCTTATACGTTTTCACACGTATTTTATACGAAAGACCACGTTTCGGCATAACTCCCGCAGAATCCACGAGAATAATCCTCGATATTTCGAAAGGCAGTTCTTTGCGGGATGCCATTTTTATAATAACTCTGCCGCCGTAGGAATGTCCCAGCAGAATGACCTTTTTTTCGTCGAAGGACTCAATGAAACTGATGCAGAGATCCGCGAAAGCATCCACATCCCACACTTCCGGCGGCTCATCGGACCCGCCGAAGCCGGGCAGATCAAAAGCTACCGTGCGGTACTTTTCGGACATGGCAGCCGTTACAGGAGCGAACAGCTCTTTTTTCGAGCCCCATCCATGGAGCAGGAAGATGACCTCGCCGGAGCCTGTGTCGTTATATGCTATTTTCAGCCCGTTTATTACCTTTTCCAAGATTTGCCTCCAAAACATAACATACATAGTTATAATACCACAACATATGGTATATGTCAAGCGAAATACGCCTATAGGAATTAATACTTGATTTATTGCATAAAATATGGTATAATTTGAAGAACATGCGAAGAAAAACTACAAAGGAATGGTCTATATTTTGAAGAAAAACAACGCCATGTCCGAACTCAATTCACGTTCACGTGAAACGGGTCCGAAGCGTCAGGCACCAAAACCGAATATTGGTCCAAAGGGTGCATTGAGGCGTTCAGCAGGTTTTATCAGAAACGTCTCCATTGCCGTTGCAGTTCTGTTTGTCTGTATCATAGGAGCGGCCGCTGTTATGATCTTTACCCCTTCGGACGATAAAAAGGAGCCTATGACCGCAGATTTCACCGTCGGTGAATCGACCGCTGTCTCCAAAGCGGCAAAAACCGCTGTTGCAAGTGTTCCCAAGTACGATGACAAATACGATGTTTCGTTTACTTTTTACAAAAAAGACAACATCAAGTGCACTACTTCCGAAAGGACCGTCGGCGAGCTGATCGACATTCTCGGAATTCAGCTTGATGAAAACGAGAAAACAAAAACCGACCTTTCTGCTGTCATCAACAAGGATACCGATATCAACGTTGACAACGTTTCATACGAGACCGTGACCGAGGAGTACGAGATCGATTATGAGATCGAATACGTTGACTCCGAATCCATCCCCAAAGGCACCACCGAGGTGCACCAGGAAGGTCACGAGGGTATAAGGACGGTTACATACACCGTTACATATCTTAACGGCGTTGAGATCGAGCGTGAGAAGACCGACGAATACGTTTCTCTCGAGCCCGTCACCATGATCGTATACAACGGTGTAGGCGGTATGGTAAACATCGGCGGTACATATTATAGCTATTCAAGCACGTTTGAGTGCAAGTCCACGGTTTATTCCGGCGGAGGCAACACGGCAAGCGGAATTCCCGCTTCTGAGGACGTCATTGCCGTAGACCCATCCGTCATCCCCCTCGGATCGAGAGTCTATATTGAGGGTGTGGGTATAAGGACTGCCGCTGACACCGGCGGTGTGATCAAAGGCAATTTCATTGATATTTATTACGATTCCGATAACCCTGCGTACTGGGATTACGGCGTCAGATATGTAACAGTCTACGTTCTTGACTGATAACGGAAGGTCAAAATGGATTTTCAGAAGTTAAAAGAGCTGATGGATCAGTTCACATCGTGGAGGATACCCGGCAACGCCGCCGTTGTACATCTTCACGGTGAGAAGGTCTTTGAATACGCATCGGGGTATTCCGATGCGGAAAATAAGATACCAATGTCAAAGAACTGCCTTATGTACATGTATTCGGCATCGAAGCCGATAACCTGTGCGGCGGCTCTTACTCTTTGGGAAAGAGGCAAATTCCTCATAAACGACAAGGTATCGGATTATCTGCCCGGATGGTCGGATATGAAAGTTCTTATTAAGAACGATGACGGCTCGGAAAAGCTCGTTCCCGTTGAACGCCCGGTCACTATCGGCGATTTGTTTTCAATGACATCAGGGCTTGACTACAACACAGACAGGCCTTCCCTTTCTGCGGCGCGGGAAAAGGCATATCCCGTATGCAATACCGTTGAGCTGATGGACGCGGTGGGGCGCGATCCGCTGATATTCCAGCCCGGAGAACGGTGGAATTACGGCCTTTCCCACGACGTTATAGGTGCGCTCGTTGAGGTAATTTCCGGATACTCACTGAAAGATTACGCGAAGAAAATGATATTCGACCCGCTTGGAATGGACGAAACCTTTTACGGCGGATGGGAAATACCCGAAAACCTTTCGGTACAGTATACATACAGTGACGAAAAAGGCATGTTTGTCCGTGAAAGTCAGCGCAATTATTTTATAATGGGCAGTGATTTTTACAGCGGTGGCGCAGGCATCGTTTCGACCGTTAATGATATGGCGAAATTTGCGTGTGCCATGAGCATGAAAGGAAAAACGCCCGACGGCGGTGCGATACTCGCTCCTTCGACGGTCGATATGATGCGCACGAACAGGCTTTCACCCGCCCAGCTTTCAACATTTGACTGGGATACTCTGATGGGATACGGATACGGCCTGGGAGTTCGCACGATGGTTGACCGCGCGGCATCCGGCTCTCCTTCGCCCGTGGGCGAATTCGGCTGGACGGGAGCCGCAGGCGCATACGAGCTGATCGATCCGGACAATGAACTGGCAATGTTCTATGCCCATCATATGCTGAACAATCAGGAGTGGTATACGGCAAACAGACTGAGAAACGTTCTCTATTCTTGTCTATAAATTCAAAACGCAGGGCTCAACAGAGCCCTGCGTTTTTTTATTCCGTTAAATCCGCAAACTCGGCATTTATCAGAGTTGCCAGATTCATTGGTGAAAGCTCGATCTGGTTTCCGCGCTTCCCCGCTGAAACGCAGAAAGCATCACACTCCTTCGCAGTTTCGTGAATGACCGTGCGGAACGGTTTTTTCATACCTATGGGAGAACATCCGCCGTGAATATAGCCGGTCAGCGGCAGGAGATCCTTCTGCTTTATCATGGCAATTGATTTTTCTCCCACGCACTTGGCGGCTTTTTTCAGATCAAGCGTTTCTGCAACGGGAATAACGAACACGTAATTCACGCCCTTGCCGGACACGGTGACAAGAGTTTTGAACACTTTTTCCTGCTCCTGCCCGATAAGCTCCGCAACGCTGACGCCCTCGGTTATATCCGGGTCGTATTCGTGGTGCTCATACGGTATTTTTGCCGCATCAAGTATGCGCATGACATTTGTTTTCTGTTCTTTCATTATCTGTTACCGTTCTGGGCAAAAGGAAGATAGTCCAGTATATCACGCGCTGTGGGATAGACTTCGTTCGTATGCTGTTCCGTAATATCTCCGGCCGCTCCGTGGACGTATGCGCCGAGTGCCGCCGCATGGATGGGTGACAGGTCACAGCAAAGCATGCCGGCAATAATTCCGGTCAGCACATCGCCGGAGCCCCCCTTTGACATTGAAGGGCCGCCGCTGATATTTACGAAAGTCTTTGTTCCGTCGGTTATCACAGTTCTTGCGAATTTCAGAACACAGATGACCTCATTCTCTGCGGCATAGCTTCTTGCAAAGGTCACGGGAGATGCCTCCATTTCCTTTATGCCGGCGCCTGTCAGTCTTGACATTTCGCCGGGATGCGGGGTTATTATCACGGGAACGTCAGCCGGGAATTCCAGCTCTTTTTCTGCGGTAATATTCAGAGCATCTGCATCAATTATCAAAGGTGCATCCGCCAGCTTATAAGTTTCACGGACAAGCATTTCGGATGTTCCGCTTTTACCGAGCCCCGGTCCTATTACGACAACAGCTGCACGGGCGAGTGCGGAACGGAAAGCGGACATATCGGGGGCATCCTTATCGTATGCGGTTACTATTGCCTCCGGCAAAAGGATCTGCAGGATCTGCCGGTTTTCCTCGGGCGTATAAATCTCAACAAGGCCTGCGCCCGAGCGGTATGCGGCAGCGGCTGACAGATATGCCGCACCGCTCATTCCAACGCTGCCGGCGATAACAAGAACTCTGCCGAAATCGCCTTTATTGGACGTTCTTTTCCGTTTGGGTATCAGTTTAAGATCATCGTCCGTCACAACGAGGGGCATCCCGTCTCCTGCGATATCGGTACTGATACCGATAGGTGCCACGTACAGCTTTCCCGTGCAATTGATACCTTCACCGGTAACATGTCCGGTCTTTACGGTTTCTATTGCCACGGTCACGTCTGCTTTAACTGCCGTTCCCAGTATTCTTCCCGTATCTGCGGATATGCCGGACGGAATATCAATAGACACGACGGGAGCAGAAGCACGGTTGATTTTTTCAATCACCTCAGCTATTCTTCCCTCGACAGGTCTTGAAAGGCCTATTCCGAAAATGGCATCTATGATGAGAGTGTAGCTGTTAAAATCCGGGTTATCAACAAACAGAATCCCCCGGCTTTCCGCAATTTTTATATTTTTCGCGGTTTCGTGGGAGATATGCTCACGGTCACCTATAAGCATGATACTGCAATCACAATCTTCATCTGCCGCAAGCATCAATGCCGTAAGTATACCGTCGCCTCCGTTATTTCCGTTTCCGCATACCACAAGGACCTTTTCAAGGTCTTGGACGCAATTGCAGTTTACAAGTTCCGCAACCTTTTTTGCGGCTCTTTCCATAAGAACGGAGGAAGGCGTTCCGGATTCAATCGTATTTCTGTCACAGATACGCATCTGTTCAGATGTCAGGATTCTTTTCATATCGGCCTCATAATAAGTAAAGCGGGCGTTAAGCCCGCTTTGATTCAGATGTACTTTTTGATCGTTTCGCTTGCTTCCGCAACATCGAGAGATGAAGTAACGACGAAATTGACGTCGCTCGTTTCGGCGTAAGAAGCGAGCTTCTGTATGAAGTTGTCGAAAGCCTCTCTGTCGTCATCGCAGATCTTAAGAGCGGAGTCTATATAGAGATCGGTAACGTCGTGATTGCTTGCGAGGATACCGGCAACGAAGCCGTAAAGCGCACATGCACCGGATACTCCGTAGCTTTCCGTATCAATCAGTCTGCACTGATACTTAACATCAAATCTGAGTTTATCGCCTTTTTCGATGCACACTACGTCGCCCTTCGAGGTGAGAAGTGAAGCATTTACCATTTCTATCAGCTGTTTGGTTTTGCCGGTGCCCTTGACACCAATGATTAATTTGAGCATATTTGTGCCTCTCTTTGCTTATCTCGGGATACACCCGTTTTGTCTATTATACATTATCATTGAGACAATTGCAATAGCGAAAACAAAATTTTAATAATTAAGGGCTGCCGAAGCAGCCCTTTTTCATATTCAGTTCTCTTTCATTCTTTCGGCAAGCTTTGCTTTGAGCTCATCAAGAGCGGGATCGGGCTTTCCGAGAAGAGCGAACATGTTCTTCTTATATGCCTCAACACCGGGCTGGTTGAAAGGATTGACTCCGAGAGTATATCCGGAAACGCCGCACGCCAGCTCGAAGAAGTATACCATTTCGCCGTAGGTGTATGCGCTTCTGTCGGGGATCTCGAGCACCATATTGGGCACGCCGCCGTCAAAGTGAGCATAGAGAGTCGCGGTCATTGCGGAATGGTTGATCTCGTTGAGCTCCATGCCGGAAAGGAAGTTCAGTCCGTCAACATTTGCGGGATCATCGGGAACGATCACGGTATCATTGGATTTCTTGATATCAATTACGGTCTCGAAGAGATTGCGCAGGCCCTGCTGGATGTACTGACCGAGTGAATGGAGGTCGGTGGAGAAAATAACGGATGCGGGGAAAATACCCTTGGTATCTTTGCCCTCAGACTCGCCGTAGAGCTGTTTCCACCACTCGCAGGTCATCTGCATTGCAGGCTCGTATGCTGCAAGGATCTCCATGGTCTTACCGCTGCGGTAAAGGATATTACGGATAGCCGCATATCTGAGGCAGGGGTTTTCTGCAACGTCAGCCTTACCGTAAGTATTCATTGCATCCTCGGCGCCCTTGAGCATTGCATCGGTATCGATGCCTGCAACGGCGATGGGAAGAAGACCTACGGGGGTGAGAACGGAGTATCTGCCGCCGATATCGTCGGGAACTACGAAAGTCTCGTATCCGTTCTGATCGGAGAACTCTTTGAGCTTGCCTCTGCACTTGTCGGTGGTTACGAATATTCTCTCTCTTGCGCCCTCAACACCGTATTTCTGTTCCAGAAGACCTCTGAATATACGGAAAGCAACAGCGGGCTCGGTGGTCGTTCCGGACTTGGAAACAACGTTGATGCACACGTCACGTCCCTCGCAGATCTTCAGAAGCTCTGCAACGGAGGTGGAGGAAATATCATTTCCCGCAAAATAGATCTCGGGAGAATCGCCGCGGAGAGTGTTGTATTTATTGCCGTTGACAAATTCGATTGCAGAACGGGCACCAAGGTACGAACCGCCGATACCGATGACTACGAATACATCACAGATCTTTCTGATCTTCTGTGCTGCAGCCTTGACACGTGCATACTCTTCCTTATCGTAATCGGCAGGCCTTGTCAGCCATCCGAGAAAATCGCTTCCCTCTCCGGTACCGTTTTTAACGGTTTCGAGAGCCTTTTCTATCTCGGGGGTGATGGCTTTGATATCGCATTCGGAAACAAAGCCCTTGGTAAATTTTTCGTTTAACTTGATTGACATTTGAATCTCCGTTCTGCCTTATTCGGGCACATTTTTTAGTGTTAAGCTATTTTAACACCCTTATCTTCTTTTTTCAATAGAAATCCGGCTTTTTTTGCAAAAAACTGCTTTTTATCCTGCAGATCCGGTTATCAGTTTTTTGAGCTGGTTGACATCGCCGACGGTGAGCTTTCCGTCACCGTAGACATCTGCGGCATATACATCGTCGCCCGTAATCAAATACGCGCCGACGATCGCCTTTTTCAGAAGATTCGTGTCCTTTGCCGTGATCTTCTCGTCACCGTCTATGTCACCGATGGGTCTTCCGGTGTAATCCTCATCACGCTCGAAGCACTCGATGCATCTTCCGAAGATGAAATTATGCACGTGCCCCTCGATAAGCGTTACGGTTACGGTCAGATCTCCGGTTATCTTTGTGATCCTGTAAGTATTTTCATTTTCGGTATCATCCGGAGTTTTCAGGTTTTTATAATTTGCGGGAGACACGGTCACCTCACCGATAGTATAGCCGTTATGAGGTACTATCATGAAATTGACCTGTCCGTCGCCGCTCTTTGTCGGGACTCCTGTAGAAGAGTCAACGGATACGGTGCTTGTGCTCTGCACGGGAGAAGCAGTATAGTCACTTCCCGGGAATACATAAATATCGGCGTTTCCGCACGCATCGAAAGTTACGTCATAACCGCTGGGGATCTCGGATAATGCAACGTCAACATCAATAAAATCGGATACTTCAACTATTCTGTACACGTTTTCGGCGCCCGTATCATCGGGACCGAGTATTTCGGAATAGCCGCTGTCACCACGCACCGAAACGCTGTCAATAAGCATTCCCTCCGGAGGCACTACAAGGAAATTGACCTCATTGCCTTTTCTGACAACTGCTCCCGTTGAATCGACCGGATATGCCGCTATCGATCTTGTGGGCTGAACCGTATAATCCTCATAGGGATAGACATAGAACTTACATCCACCCGTCGTATTGAACGATACCTTTTCGTCCCAACGGGTGTTTTCCTTTACTGACGTACCGAAATAGTGATTATCGTAATCAGCCATGCGGGTTGTCGCAAAAGAATATATGCTGTTATAGTTGTTCGTGCTTCTTGAAGGTACTCCGGGCCATTTAGCCGCATCGGCATTTCTGACAACATCGGTAACGGAATCGAAGAAATCGGTGAAATAATGCTCGATCGTTTTCCTTGAGAAAATATCCTTTCTGAGCTCGGTGTAGCGTGCTTCTATTTCGCTGCTGTAGAAGCTGAGAAGACGGTTGAACAGGAGATTTCCTCCGCCGAAATACATTCCCTTTGCGGAAACGTTCATTGTGCCGTCCCAGAAAAGGCCCCACGTAGCATCCATATCGTACATGCAAGGGATCCAGACTGTGCCGTCATAGGTCGCCCATACGATATTTTTTGCCAGGTTATCGTCTGCATGGATGAAATATGAGAATATCAGCACGTCGATGGCGCGCTCAACTGATGTATACTGTCCCACTTTGCTGCGGAAGGTGCTCTGATTGGTAGTGTTTCTCAGGAAGTTGATAAAATTGTTGAAGCTTTCAACTGCCCAGGTACAGCCTACCTCGGGATCGTCTTCCGTCGAACAGTACTCAATGTCAAAGCCGGATGCCGCGGGATCGTTTACGTCGGCGATGGGAGTATTAAGTCTGACGCTTTCCGTCCACGAGCCGCCGAAAAGGAGAGCCTGGCGAAGGTTTTCATCATTCATACCCCATGCCCAGTTATCCTTGGGAATATTGAGAGTATAAAGTCCGTAGAACTGTCCGTTATCGTACAGCGCAACGGGAAAACCGTCCACAGCACCGCCGTTGGGAAGGGCTTCCAGCTCGTCATCGAGACATCTTGAGTGGACTATCTCGTTATATATCCTTGCGGACACTATGTTTCTGCTGTGGGATGCATCTACCCAGTTTGCCTTGAGGCAGTATTTGCTCTGTTTGCCCCATTCATCGACGATCTTTATCTTGTTCTTGGATCCGTCGTCCTTGAGGAGTTTCATCGTATAGTTCTTTTTATCAAAGTCAACGGACGTTCCGCCCTGCCATTTGAAGGAAGCGGCAGATGTGAAGTTCACATTTTCGGAAGAATAGGAAACGTTCAGCAGGACCTCGTTTTCCTTACTCATTCCCTCCTGCGAGCCGGAAATGTTGATGATAGGCATCCCTACGTCCTCGTACGTCACGGGGGCATAATAATCCTCTCCGCAGGAATCGCAATGGAATTTTCCGCAGAAGTCAATGCCGTCTACGTTTTCGGTCATTATCTGGACCAGCGCACCCGCGTGAGTATGCACGGTCTCCTCCGCAAGCACGGACAGCACCGCGGAAGGAATGAGGATAAGTACGGCAAGCACTAATGAAACGAGTTTTTTCATAAATGATTTACTTCCTTTCGTAATTGGCATATTCTCTGTATATTATTATACTTTTCAAGAAAGATTTGTCAAGACCGACAAAACCGGTGTTTCAATTCACAGACAAAAACATGAACGGATAATTTTAATCAATACGCCGAAGTATGATATACCTTCTACGTCTCGGGCAGCGGTAATCTCGCTTTCACCTATTACCGTGCCTTTACATTCATATGTGATCTTGCCGAGGACATCTCCTTTTTTGACCGGTGCTTCGGCACATTCGTTCAGCTCGACTTTTTTCCCGACTTCCCCGCCGGTTTTTTTCAGAAGGAAGCCGGCAGGCGGGATTATTGCCTCCACGTCTTTTTCGCATCCGCCGGTGACTTTTATTCTCCCGGCAGTTTCGCTTTCCGTTTTATATACCGAATAAGTTGCAAAGCCCCAGTCAAGCAAGGTTGCCGCGGCGGCATTTCTCGTATCTCTCGTGTCACTTCCCATAATTACCGCGATAAGATCCATACCGTCTCTTTCAGCCGTGGCACTCATACAGAATCCGGCTTTTGACGTTGATCCGGTTTTCAAGCCCGTTGCACCCTTATAAAACCGCACAAGTCTGTTTGTATTGGTCAGCCCGAATTCTCCGTTTCTGATACTGTCCATCCATATGGAACTGTAATTTAATATGGCAGGGTGCTTCGTTATCAGCTCCCGTGACATGATAGCTATATCTCTCGCGCTTGTTACGTGGTTTTTGGTATCATCATCAAGTCCCGTCACGTTTTCAAAGCTGGTGCTTTTCATACCGAGCTTCTTTGCTTTTTCGTTCATGTCATTCACGAAGGCTTCTTCACTTCCCGCAACCTTTTCGGCAAGGGCGACGGCCGCATCGTTTGCGGATGCTATTACTACGCTTTTCAGCATATCCTCCACCGTCATTTCCTCAAACGGCTCAAGATACACCTGTGATCCGCCCATAGATGCCGCATATTCGCTGACGGTCACGGTATCGCTCATAGCGAGAGTGTTCCGGTCTATTGCTTCCATTACAAGCAGCAGAGTCATGACTTTTGTAACGGATGCAGGAGGCAGCGGATCGTCCGGATATTTTGAATACAGCACCTGTCCGGTGGATGCTTCCATGAGAATTGCGCTCTTGGCATTTACATCAAACGGTTTTTCTTCCGCGCTGACTGAACAGCAAAAAGGCAAAAACATACCTACAACCAGAATAAGACTGATTATTTTTTTCATGATAATCTCCATTTTGCAAAATAAAGCCGGCGATCGCCGGCTTTGTTTAATTCGATTCGATGATTTTCAGATCATCCGGTTTTACTCCGGCTTCCTTATAGACGATTTCGCTTATCTGCGCGACCTCGTTCTGCAAAAGGCCGTCCGTTTTGATAATGATACTGGCGGAATCGCCGTTCACCACAGCCACACATTGCTCGAATCCCTTGGCTTTCACGAGGCTTTCTATATTGGCTTCGCTTTCGATATCACGGGCGATCTGCTGAATCTCGTTCATGGCATCGGTCTTTACGGATTCTACTGCCGTATCGCTCATGGCGACTGTGTTCAGCACCTCTATCGCCTCATCTCTCGAGCGCTGACGGGTAAGGTTCATTTCGGCGAAGGCATCTGCTTTTTCTTCGTTCTTCTCTGCCTTTTCCTTTTCTTCTACCGCGGCGGAAACATCCGTCAGATCAAGCTTTGTTTTGAGTTTTTTTGCAGAAACGCCGTTCTGAGGTACAAGCAGAAAATTCAAGAGGACCGCCGTGCCGAGGATAAGAACCGCAACTACCGATATGACGGCTTTCTTGTTCAGCTTAAGTACGAAATTTTTGGCTTTTTCACCTATCGTTTTGATTTTCTCTTTATTCATCGCAACCACCTTTCATTTCTTTGGTAAATAATATTCACGGGAATTACAAGTATGACTTATCCGCACACGGTTATTCTGTTTGTCGGTATTCCCAGGGAAGAGGAAAGGAGCTCTGTTATCTTATTTTTTATCCCGACAGCATCGCCGCCCGTGCAGACTACGGCAACGCCCCTTACTCTGGGATATATCTCTTTGAGCTGAACGGTGCTTTCACCGCCGCCGGACGAAATGACCACGTAGTCGGACACGGTCCTGTCTGCAGTAGAATCCGTATTTTCCGCATAAACGTATTCGTTTCCGCAATCGAGAGTCAGCATCACCGACACGTTTTCGATCCCGTCGATGTCCGAAATAAGATCCGTTATTCTCTGCTCAAGCTGTTCGCTGTAATAAGTTATCTCTTCTTTCGTTTCCTTTTTATCGGGGATGACCGATGGCAATATGATCATGATGACTCCCGCAAATGCTATGACTGCAAGCCATATTTTCTTGTTTTTTATCCTAAAATTCATCCTATTTACTGCCAATTACGATAATTTCAGTATCAAAAATATCGGAAAGGCTTTCTCCGTAGCTGTTATTTTCACCGATTTGTTCATCGCAGTACAATCTTATCTGCAGAATGTTTCCGTTTGCATCTGTGTCAACATCCGCGGTGATCCTTTCCTTATCCGCACCCGACATTACCGAAAGCATATCAGCTGCGGCTCCTGCGTAATTCCCGGCATTTTTTTCGGCTTGTTCCCCATTGTGCTCCGCGCCTGACAATATGCTTTCATCCGTGGATATTTCCGTGATATCACGGCACAGCGGTGACAGCAGCGTCAGCGCCACGGCAAGAGCGCATATGAACGAAACGTACTTTGACATTCCGTTCTTTTCCGGTGCTATGACTTTCATCACAGCTGTGAAAAGAGTTACACAGATAACGGAATACACATACGTTTTCATCAGCTTATCGCCACCGCCGTTCTGCAGAATATTCCCAATGCTATCATATACATGACAGAAGCCCCCGCGCATACCGCTATCATAACGGTGCAAATGCTCCCTGCTTCATCGAGCACGGTCTTTTCCCGCTCACATTCGAGCATCCCCGCAAGAGCCCCCGCGACACCTATGGCGATACGGTCTGCTAAAAGCATAACGAAGGGCGGTATGAGCACGATCACAAGAACCACTATCCCGGTGACGCCGCAAAGCTGTTTTATCACCTGAACGCTTGCGGCAAGGCAGGAAAATGAATCGGCAACTGTTCCTCCGACTATGGGAAGATAACTGCTTATTGCGAATTTCAGCGTTTTTGCCGCAAGAGAGTCAGCTGCGGTCGCTGCCGTGTTCTGTATCGCTATAACGAATGACATAAGAGCCATTGATGCGATAAGGCCTCCTGTCACCAGACCTTTCAGAAGCTTTGACATATAGGAAATCCCTGAGTTTTCCGCTATTGCCGAGGCAGATGACAGAAAGAAGCATATGACCGCACACGGGAAAAGCACCTTTGAGAAAAGGTTCTCTCCCAGGGTGATCATTACGCCGACTCCCGCCCCCGAAACGGATGCCGCCGTTATATTTCCGGAATATATCAGCATTCCCTCCATGACAGGGGATATCATAAGCATTGCATTTGAAAGCGTTTCAAGCAGCACTTTTGCCATATCTGAGACTGATACGAAAACATCCCATATGAGAAGTACCACGCAAAGTGACGAGCAAAATGAGAATGCACGGGATCTGTGCCCCTCAAAATGCTTTGACATTATATTGACGGCAGATGCGAGCACAACGGTTCCCGCAAGCTTCGAAAGCATCCCCATCGCTTTACCGACGGATTCTTTAACCGCTGAAACGATCTCATCCGCGAAATATCCGAAATCGTATTCCGAGGTATCGTCATGCAGTTTTTCTTTAACGTCATGAGGGAGCGATCCGACGTAGTCATCGTATAAGCTTTCAGCTCCGCTTCCCTCATCGAATTCAAAGCTGTACGTTTCGGCGGAAACGGGCAAAATGAATATGAAAAGAAGCAGCATGACCGTCAGCGCTTTTAATATTGATTTCATATAGTTTGTCCGGCGATCGAAAGCAGTTCCGATATCATGGGAACACAAAGCAGGATTATTTCGGTTTTTCCCGCAAATCCCGCCGCATCAGCGAGCGTTCCCTCCCCGGCGGAGCTGCACAGCTCGCAGGATATGCCCGTGATATACGATATACCGACGGCTTTCAGAAGCACGCCTGCCTTTTCGGCAAGCTCGTCTCCCATGTTGGCGCTGAGAGCACCGACAGCCTCACTGATACCGCCTCTCACGGAGAAAAGCACCGCTGTCAGAAACGTGCATATTACGGTCACCGCGGACACGGTCCGATTGCTTTCTTTGAAAAGGAGTGAGGCAAACAGTCCCGTTATTACGATGCCGGTCAGCTTCAGAATGTTCAGCATTACAGACCGAAGACCTTTCTGACCTCGTCGAGAAGAGAGCCCATCTGCGTTACGAGCATCAAAAGCACCGCTATGGCACCGCCTACCGTTACAAGCATCGCCTGCTCATCTCTCCCCGATTTCTGGAGCATATACCCCGATATCGCAACTATTACTCCGACTCCTACCGTTTTGAGAAGAAAAGATATATCCATTTCAAATTATAAGTATCACCACCGAAAGAGCGCAAAGAACAGGCAGTAATCTGTACATTTTCGTTTTTTCGGGCATTTTTTCCTTTGCAGCGTTTATTATACCTTCAAGATTGGCGGCTGTGCCCCTGCAAAGAGCAGATTCCGTTTCCTTATCCATGCCGCCGATCCTCACGGCAAACGGATAAAGAACGTCATACGCTCCATCCGGCAGGGACTTTTTTACTTTTTCCAATGCTTCACGGAATCCTCTCTCACGAAGGTCTGCGAGAAATCCTGCTTCTTCAAGCAGTTCGTCAACGTAATCCGCATAGATGTCGTTAAGGGGCTTTTTCAAAGTATCTATGTCATTGCCTATTCGTTTTACCAGAGCTGTCAGCGATATTGCCAGCTGAAGTGATCTGTTCAAAGACCTGCTTTTCTCATATCCCCATACTGCGGAGCAGAAGACCGTTACCGCACATCCCGCGAATTTCAGCACGGCACCGTTTCCCGCTCTTTCACAATATATGAAACGTCGGTCCCCTCTCTTTCGATGCCAACCGTATAATTGAAAGCTCCGCTTTCAAGAAGCATATTGATATACGGCTTCATTTTCAGTTCCTCAACACTTCCCGCGTGGGCGCTGACCACCGTGGGGACACCTGCTCCCATGCTCTGGAGTATGGCATCCGCATCGGAGGCATTGCCTATCTCGTCGCACACGATAAGCTCCGGAGAAAGGCATCTGACAGCGGTTTCTATCCCCTGCGCTCTGGGATAGCCGTACAAGGCATCCAGAGTATACTCGCCTCCCAGAGCACCGCATATCTCAAATCTCGTATCTATTACCGCTATCCGCATACTGTACGGTGCGGCACCGAGCCGGGCACATATTTCACGCAGAGCCGTGGTCTTTCCTTTCCCCGGCTCCGAATATATTATCATTCCTCTGAAATTCTCACGGCAGATGAGCCTGCAAAGGCTGTCGGAAGCGCCCGGAAAACGGTGAGGTATTCTCATTACCACCGAGCTTATATCGGTAACGGCACTGATTTTTCCGTTTTCAGTTACAGCTCTCCCGCAGACACCTGCTCTTATCCCGCCGGGGGTACATATATAGCCTTCCTTTATGGTTTCGGAATGGCAGTACATGGAATTACCGCAAAGAGTTCTCACGGTTTCATACATCTCGTCCGCAGTACAGCTGACGGAGCAGGAAACGTTTTTCTCCCCTGCCGTTATATACACGGGACAGGAGGAACGCAATCTTATCTCGCTGATCTTACCGTTATACAGAGCCGCTGTTTTTCTGACGGACTCCGCTATTCTTTTGGGCAGATACGTTATCGCATATTCTTCCGTGTAGTTTGTTCTTTCCATTTCGTTTCGCCTCCTTTTCACAGTAATATATATTCGGACAAGATAAAAAAAGACCACGGAGGATTACGGGCTTCACTAATGAAAAAAAGGCCGAAACTAAAATTTCGGTCTTTTTATAATATCTTTCCTTTTTCCGTTTTGGACGTCTGCCGTACCTTTATTCAGACGCTTCCGTATCAAAAGCATAAAACGTATTATCCAGATAGACGAGCAGGCCTTCGGTGCCTTCTTTCAGCTCCGAAAAGACGTCCGGCTCAACCTGGAAGGCACGTTCTTCGCCGTCCTCGCAGGAGAACATCACCTCGTAGCTCTCGTAATGGAGCGTTGACGTGATATAGGGGTTTCCAATGTGCTGAGTTCCGCATGCTTTTTCTATCAGCGTTGCTCTGACGGACTGAGGCTCCGGTAGTTCTTCCTGCTCTTCTTCTTTTTTCTCTTCGTTCTTCGTGGGAATACCGAAGACGATATATCCGACTATTGCGGCAAACGCCACAATGGCGGCGATCCTTATTATATCACCCATGTCATTCTCCTTCAGCAGTCAATATTTATAAGTATATCGCAGTCTTTCTCGGTAAGGGCGTTGAGCGTATGCTTCACGCCGACGGCAAGCACTCCGCATTTCACGGCATGACGGAGTGTTTCGTTATAATCCTCGAAGATCAAGCAATCGTTCCGGTCAAATCCGAGATACTTTTTCGTATCGGAAAGGACCTCCTTTTTTCCGTACGGCTTGTCTGCGACAGATATGAATTCCTCAATCTTACCGTAATCCACAAGCTTTCTGAATCCGTCAAGCACGAAAGTACGCTGGCTGGTGAGTGCTATGAACTTTTTATCGGGAAAAGTGAGACACAGTTCCTTATAGAACGGTGCGGTCTCAAGCCCTGTTTCCTTTACTATCTCGAAAAGATTTTCAATACGACGTTTGAAAAACAGGTCCTCATCAAAATCAATTCCTCTGTTCTTTTTCATCAGACGGTATATTTCCGATTCGGAATGGCCCACGTAATTTGTGAGGAAATCATCGTGCTCCATTGTTTCGCCGGGAATGAGCTCACGGAGCGTTCTGTCATACGACAGACGGTGTAAGGGCTCCGTATCGGTCACGGTACCGTCCAGATCAAAAATAAACAGTTTCTTTGATGAAAGAATATCTTTAAGCTGTGAAATCGAACACGGCACGGCGTCTGTACTCCTCTCCGGGACGAAGTATCACGTCCGTGATCTCCGGGTGGTTGACCGCATCGGGCATGGCCTGGGTCTCAAGGCAGATACCGCTGTGGACTTTCTGCGGGATACCGCCGGAAAAGTCCGGCTCGCCCTCTCCCACGGAATTCATGGTATAGAACTGGACGCAAGGCTGGTCTGTATAAAGGGTCATCTTTCTGCCGGATACCGGATCGGAGAGGACTGCCGCCTCTCTCATGCCTTCTCCGTTTATGAAATAGTTTGTATCGTACCCGCCGAGGAAGCGAAGCATTTCGTCATCGGCATCAAAACCGCAGGAAACCTTATGGGGATCTCTGAAATCATAGGGTGTGCCCTCGACAGATGAAATTCCCGTAGGGATCAGCTCATGATCAGAATCGCATTTGCAGTCCGCATTGAGCATAAGATATGCCTCTGCCGTTCTGCCGCTGTATGCACCGCATATATCAAAATACGAATGGTTGGTCATATTGACGGGAGTAGGCTTATCCGTCACGGCGAAATAATCTATCAGGAGCTTGCCTCCGGTGAGGGTATAGCGGACTTTTGCGGTAACGTTTCCGGGAAAGCCCATATCTCCGTCGGGACTCTCTAATGTCAGCTCCACGAAATCATCGCCGCAGACCGCATCCCATATCCTTTTGGAAAAGCCGATAGGCCCGCCGTGGAGCTGATTTTTTCCGTCGTTTGCGGGCAGGACGTATTCCTTTCCGTCAATGGTGAAACGGGAACCTTTTATTCTGTTGCAGACTCTGCCGACGGATGCGCCGAAATACGAGCCGCTCTTTTTATAATCAGCAAGGGTGTCAAATCCGCATACGGTGTTTTCGACTTTACCGTTTTTATCAGGCACGCAGAGCTTTTTGAGAACAGCACCGTAGGTTATGATCTCTGCGCTGTAGTCGCCGTCTGTTATCCTATACAGTTCTGCTTCACCGAATCCTGTCTTTTCAACCATTACTTTAACTCCTTAAGCACTTCACGCACGAATTCGCCCATGCGGAGAAATGAGGATATGCTCATTCTCTCGTCCGGGGTATGTATATCACGAAGGTCACATCCGATGGATACTATATCAAGGCAGGGCATTTTGGAGAGGATCACTCCGCATTCAAGGCCCGCGTGGATCACGTCAATGGTGGGAGTTTTACCATTCATTTGCTCGTAGACTTTCACCATGGTATCGCGGAGGACAGAGTCCTTTTTATAATCCCATCCGGGATACGCACCATGGGCATGGGTGGTGCCTCCGGCAGCTTTAACCATTTTGCATATCTCGTCTGTCAGCTCATCCCGGGAGGCTGTGCTGATGCTTCTCACGGAGAGAGTTCCGGTGATTTTATCATCGGAAGAATTAAGGATACCGATATTATCGGAGGTATGGACGAGGCCCGCGGGCTCTTCGCACATTTTTCTGACGCCGTAAGGCACGTTCTGCAAAAACGAGAGCACTCTTTCCTGCGATTCTTCCGTGAGCACGTCAGCCTCACGGCAGTTCACGGGAATGATATCGAGCTTCACGTCCTTTTCGCTGCCCCAGTCACTTATCTTTTCAAATCTTTCTCTTATATCTTCGCCGTTTCCGAGCACTATGGCATCGCATCTTGCGGGGATGGCATTATCCTTGCCGTCACGGGAGATCTCAACTATCCTGTCATCCCGGGAAAGAAGCCCTGCCAGAAGCTTTATGGCGTTGAGCCTGCCCTTATTTATCTCAGTGCCGCTGTGACCGCCCTGGAGACCGTACAGCTTTACTGATACGAATTCTCCGCTCTTTTTCTCTCTTTCAACGGGGATCGAGAAATCAAGACCTGTGCCGCCTGCGCATCCGCAGGTAAAGACTCCGTCCTCCTCGCTGTCAGCGTTGATGAGATACCCGGCACTGCACTCTGAAAGGTCAATAACGTCCGCTCCGAGCATGCCTATTTCCTCATCGGTGGTGAACACGCACTCGAGAGCAGGTGCATCAAGACTTTCGTCATCAAGCAGTTCGAGCATGAGAGCAACTGCCGCGCCGTCGTCTCCGCCGAGGGTGGTGCCGTCCGCTTTTATGATATCCCCGTTTTCAACGAGCTTTATACCTTCGGACAGGAAATCAAAATCAGTTCCGTTCTCTGCTTCGCAGACCATATCCAGATGTCCCTGAAGCATTACGGCGGGGGCGTTTTCTCTGCCCTTTGCCGCATTTTTGAAAATTATCACGTTATCGGCACCGTCACGGATACAACGGAGAGAACGCTCTTTTGCGAATTTCTCCACGTAGGAGGCGATCGCCGAGCAATTTCCGGAGCCGTGAGGTATTTTACATATTTCACGGAAATAATACATTGAATCCTTCATTTTATTTACCATCGCTTTCTTCACCATTTTACGGCGTTTTCACTTACAGACAGTATATCACACACTCTCTTTTTTATCAATGCTTTTCTTTTTCGAAAATTTCAAAAATGGTCTTGACTTATCGGGAATAATATGATAGAATACGATGTACTGTGAAAATTACTCAAGGAGATAAAATAATGAAGACTGGTATCCATCCCGATTACAAGGAAGTAACGATCCGCTGCGCTTGCGGTGAGACTGTTAAGACCCGTTCCACAAAGGGCGATGCAAACGGCGAGATCCGCGTTGAAGTTTGTTCCAAGTGCCACCCCTTCTTCACCGGCAAACAGAAGTTTGTTGATGCCGGCGGCCGTGTTGACAAGTTCAAGAAGCGTCTCGAATCTGTAAAATAATTACGCATCAAACAAGACCGGAAGAGGGTTTGCCCTTTTCCGGTTTTTTCATTGGAGGCTTATGGACAATAACAATAATATACCCGACGGTCTTCCCTTTTATATAGAAGTATATCAGACTGTTGAAAATATAGAGGAAGAGCCGGAGATCAAAGGCAAGCAGAACAGGATGCACGAGCTGTCCCCCGATACGTGCAGAAAAGCCGTCACCGTTTCCATTTTCCCTCAGGGCGGCGAAGCGGAGTGCCTTTCCTCTCTCGAGGAGCTATCCCGTCTGCTTGACACGGCGGGGGCTGAGGTCGCCGCGATCGTGACTCAGATGAGGCCTGCCCCCGATGCCAGATTCGGTATCGGAAGCGGTAAAATGGGCGAGCTTTCCGATGCCTGCAGGAATACCGGTGCCGAGCTCGTTGTATTTGACTTTGAGCTGACACCCTCACAGATAAACGAAATAGAAAATGCGATCGATGCAGAGGTTTCCGTTCTCGACCGCAGTATGCTGATACTGGACATATTTGCCATGAGAGCGCAAAGCTCCGAGGGCAGACTGCAGGTCGAGCTGGCTCAGCTGAAATACACAGCCCCACGTCTCATGGGAAAAGGCAAGGACATGTCAAGGCTGGGCGGCGGTATCGGTACGAGAGGCCCCGGAGAATCAAAGCTGGAGATCGACAGACGCCGTCTGAAATCAAGAGTTGCACAGCTTGAGGAAGAGCTGAGAAAGGTTGAAAAGAACCGTGCCACACTCAGGCAGGCCAGAGAGCGCTCCGGCATTACGAAGTGCGCCATCGTGGGATACACGAATGCAGGTAAATCAACGCTTCTCAATACGTTGACAGGTGCGGGCATTCTGGCTGAGGACAAGCTTTTTGCGACGCTCGACCCCACCACGAGACAGTACGAGCTGCCGGGCGGAACAAAGATACTGCTTACCGACACGGTAGGATTTATCAAAAATCTGCCGCACCATCTTATAAAGGCTTTCCGCAGTACTCTGGACGAGGCGAGCCTTGCCGACATACTCATTATAGTGTGCGATGCCAATGACGGAGATTTTGCCGACAGAATGATAATAACGGAAAATCTGCTTTCCGAGCTGAATGCATCCGGCAAGCCCACGCTTTACGTTTTCAACAAATGCGACAAGGTGGAGGACACCGACCGACTCAATCAGATGAAGCGCATCGCCGCATCATCCGGTTCGAAGTTCGTATTTATATCCGCGCTCACCGGCGAAGGTATCGATGATTTCGCAAGAGAACTGGAAGGATTGTGCAGGCTCGGGAAGAAACGTGTCACCGTTCTGCTTCCGCAGGATGCGGGTTCTCTGCTGAATCTTATATACCGTGACGGCGAAAACGTTACGGCAGATTATCTCGAAAACACCGTAAAAGTGACCGTCACCTGTGACGAAAAGCTGTACGGAAGAATAAAGGATTATCTTTATGAATAAAAGAGTGACACTCAGGTGTGCCGCCTCCGCAGAATTTGAGGAAAAGAAATCTGTTTTCATCGGATACGCCGCACCTGTTGCGACCGAGGATGAAGCAAAAGCGATAATCGAAGAAAAAAAGAAAGAATTTTCCGATGCCACCCACAATGTCTGGGCATATTACATCGACAACGGTGCCCGTGCGCGGTATTCCGACGACGGAGAGCCTCAGGGCACGGCGGGAATGCCTGTTCTGAACGTTATGAAAATGTCGGGCGCTACGGATTTCGTTATCGTGGTGACCAGATATTTCGGCGGAACGCTTCTCGGTGCAGGCGGTTTGGTACGTGCATACGGTGCTGCGGCAAAAGCCGCCATTGATGCGGCGGGTATCGCCGTTTGCGAGGATTACTCTATCATGAAGATCGAGGTGGGATATCCCGATTATCAGAAGCTTACGGTACAGCTAAAGAGCATCGGTGCCGACGAAGACGGCGCAGACTTCGGAGAAGGAGTGACCGTTACGGCGGCAATAGAATCCGACCGTGAAGAAGAAATCACATCTCTTGTAAAAGAGCTTACCAACGGCAAAGGAACTGTTAATATTATACGGCATGAGGAACGTGCGTCAAAAGGCGGGATATGACCCCGCCTTTTCTTTTGTCGTTTATTATTGACTGCTATACGATAATGTGATACAATATTCTCAGCAGATTCCCGAACACACTTTTCATCATAAGAAAGGAACAGAACCATGAAAAAACTTCTTGCTATCTTACTTGTGATCTCTCTCATCTGCGCATCCTTCCTCTTCACCGCATGCGGAGGAAAGAACGAGGATGAAGATGCCGGATCTGAAAACGAAATCACCGATGCTGCGGATACCGAAAAGGACTCCGACGGTGAAAACGAAGACGAAGGTCTTACTTACGACAAAGATTCAGCCCAGGCAAAGCTTGCAGAGCTTGGTGAAAAAGACGGCTACGAGATCTCCTTCAAGGTGACCGAAGCCGGCGGAGACGTGACCGAATACACCACCGGCAGAAAAGAAAACATCTGGTGGACCTTATCCGGCGGTGAAGGCATGGCATGCATGCAGAACGGAGATACGGGCGTCACCACATACGAATATGACGGCACGGAATGGACTATTTCCTCAAACCTTGTCGGTCAGGACATTGATGATATAATCAGCATCTACGGTACTGCGTATACCGTTTATCTGTTCTTTGCAAACGCCTTTGAGGACAGCCTTGAAAAAGACGGTCACGATACGATCGCGGGACGCAGCTGTACCATATATAAATATGAGGTTTCCGCACTCGATGCTTCCGTCATCTGGAACGCATGTGTGGATGATGAACTGGGAATCACCCTCAGGTGGGGGCTTGACATGAACAGCGCAGAAGACAGCAGCTTCGCCTCCATGGAGGTCACTTCTTTCAAGAGCGGTTCTGACGTCAGCGTTCCCACTCTTCCCGCTCCCGGCGAGGATTACCAGGATTTCACCGGTGCCATGGGATGGCCCGACAACTCCTTTACCGCACTTATTCCCAAGGCTCCCGGGACCGTGAGTCTCTCCATGGTGCAGGACGGTCAGTTCTCCGCAGTTCTGAAGGACGTGACCGAGGACGATTTCAAGTCCTACGTTTCCGAACTTGAGAGCGCAGGCTTTACCAAAAATGAAGATGAAAGCGCAGAAGGAATCATGTTCAACGGCACCGATTCCGACGGAAACACCGCTGCGGTACAGTTCGGTGACGGTCAGCTCATAGTGGCTCTCCAGAAAGCAGAATAAGATATACTTAAAAAGAGCGGCAGCTTAAAGCTGCCGCTCTTTTTTCAGTTATTGCTTTTAGGTAATTTGGATGCTATCATGCCGACAAAGTTTGACATGGGCATGGACTGGAGCGTGATTTTTCCAGGTCCGGTGAGCACGGTATTGAAGAGGCCCTCGCCGCCGAACAGAACGTTCTTAACGCCCTTTACGGTCTGTACGTCGATGGTGACCGTTGCATCGGCAGCTGCGAGATAGCCTGTATCGACGATCAGCTTCTCGCCTGCGGCAAGTTCATACTCCGTTGCGGAGCCGTCGATCTCAAGGAATGCGATACCGGTGCCGCTGATCTTCTGCATGATGAAGCCTTCGCCTCCGAAAAGGCCTGCGCCGATCTTCTTCTGGAAATGGACGGAAAGCTCTACGTTACCGTATGCTGCGAGGAATGAAGATTTCTGCGCTATGAGGGGCTTATCGGGGGTTATCTCGACCGCACGGATAGATCCGGGGAAAGAGCTTGCGAAAGCGATTTTTCCCGCACCGCCCTGCGCGGTATAGATATTCTGGAAAAGCTTTTCCCCGGAGAACATTCTTCCCAGTGCCTTACCGACACCGCCCGCAGAGGTCTCCATCTGCATATTGGGGCTCATCCATGACATGGAGCCGCCCTCGCTGATGATCTTTTCGCCGTTTTCGAGTTCGCATATAACTACGGGCAGCGGCTCGCCGTTGATGGTATACTTCATATTTTTCTCCCTGTATGTATTTTGCAGCCGGTCGCTCCGGCTGCTATTTTTTATTCTGCCTTTAAGTGTATTTTGAAGCTGTCGCCGTTTCCTCTCGGATAATCCGTGAGATTGAGGCCCGCATTCATAAGGAATGCGCCGGAATATTTCTTCCCCGTTTCAAGGTCACGGTATACTTTATCCGGGTCAAGTCCGCGGAGCTTTACGATGTGCTTCCACAGTCTGAAATACCGCATGGTCACGTGGGTGAACAGCACCTCGTTCTTATCCCCGGATACTATCTCCCATGCCGCACGGTAATCATTATCCCACGGACATATGATCCTGTAAAGGTCGCCGTTTCTGATAAGGCCGTAAGTTTCATGATACTCCTTTATCTGCACCTTGACGGTCTCTTTTTCCTCATCGGTAAGAAGATTGGGATCAAGCTCGTAACCGAAGGTGCCCCAAAGTGCGACGTTGCCCTTTGTCGGGAAATTATCACGGGGATTCATTGAAACGTGAGCGCCCATGGTGGATGCGGGATAGAACAGAGACGTTCCGAACTGGATATCTATTCTCTGTATGGGGTTGGTATTATCCGACGTCCATATCTGCGGCGAATAATAAAGCATTCCCGCATCGAATCTTCCTCCGCCTCCCGAGCAGCTTTCTATAAGGAGGTCCGGGAAATCGCGGCGCAGTCTTGACAGAAGGTCATAGGTGCCGAGAATAAATCTGTGCATTACTTCCCCGCCGTTTTCATACGGCAGGAGAGCACTTCCCGCTTCGGTGATATTGCGGTTGAAATCCCATTTGAGATACTCGATATTATATTTTGAAAGAACGTCGTACATCTGCGAATAGATCGCATCTCTGACGTCACTCCTCGTCATATCTATGACGTACTGGTGGCGTGCTATACTGCGGTCACGTCCGGGGACGCCCAGCGCCCAATCGGGATGCTTTTCAAAAATATCCGATATGGGGGATATCATTTCAGGCTCGTACCATATGCCGAATTTGATACCGAGATCGTTTATCTTTCCTATAAGCTCGGAGAGGCCGCCGGGGAACTTTTCCTCATTCACGTACCAGTCGCCCAGCGACGAAAGGTCGTTATTGCGTTTGCCGAACCAGCCGTCGTCCATGACGAGCATCTCGATACCCAGTTCTTTTGCCCTCTCGGCAAAAGAGACGAGGATATCGGTATTGATATTCATATATGCCGCTTCCCAGGAATTTATAAGAAGCGGGCGTTTTTCGTTTACGAATTTCGGAGGAATAAGGTGATCTCTGAAAAAGCGGTGATATATTCTCGAAACACCACCGATTCCCTCATCGGAATATACGGTCAGCGCTTCGGGAGTCCGGAAGCTCTCACCGGGGGTGAGATGCCATTTGAACGTATCCGGGTCGATGCCGATATTGAGCCTTGTGGTTTCGTAATAATCGCAATCCGCCGAAATGTCAAAGCTTCCGCTGTAAACCAGGTTTACACCGTATGCCTCGCCCGTATCCTCGGTGGCGTTCTTACGTGCAAGGATCGCCGCAGGGTTATGGAAATGACTTGACGCACCGCGGGAAGATGAGATGGAGAAGGTGCCGTGATCGAGTGCCGTTCTCGCATACATTCTTTCCTCGTACCAGTTTCCGTACAGGTGGATCATATCGAAGTCCATATCGGGAAGCTGAAGTGATGCGCTGTATGCTTTTTCGATATCCACGTTTTTTCCGGAGCCGTTCACGATTTTCACGGACCTTGCCATAACGGAATGGTCCTCGAAAACAGTATAGCAAAGATTTGCTCTGACACCGGTGGTTTTATCTTCCGTTTCTATTTCGAGGGTGGAGCAATCGCCGTCTTCTTTGGAAAAAGTTGACGGAAGACCGGGAAGCTCACTTTTTCCGGAATAAATCTTATGAGATACATATCTGAAATCGGTGCAGGTATTACCGTCAGCATTCCTTATGACAACGGCGGGCTTTCTGAAATCTCCCGTTCCGATACCGGAATACTCAACGGGCTGAACGTCCGGTGAGAAATGCTTATCCTGCAGTTTTTCGTTCATGGGAGAAAAAGAGGCGAAAAGGCCTCTGTTCTCATGACCGTCAAAGGGAACGTCCGGGATCTTTTTTCCGTAGTACAGACCGAGAAGATACCCCTCGTCATATATGCTTATGACGTATGACGAATCTTTTGTATCAAGCTTGAATATTCTCTGTTCCTCGTAGAATGTGATCGGCATAAATTATTCCTTTACAATCAAAGATTCCTTAACCGATACTGCGGTATCGAACACAACGGTGCCGTCAACTGAAGATGTGCTGACTTCCTTTCCGTCAGCGTACACCTTCCCTGCCGCGGACGCTTTAAGAGTTTTCAGCTTCAGCTCTCCGCCGAGGACGGTAATCTTTGCCGTGTTATTCGTGGCTTCGTATATTCCCCAGGCTGTTCCGTTTGAAAAGAATACCCGGAAATCGTCGGTGTTCAGCTTCGGCTCAAAGCCCAGATGGTATTTCACGGCATCGAAGCTCATGCCGGAAAGGATGGGCAGGAACGAAAAGCTTGACATACTGCGCGCGTAGTTTGAGCCGCATTCGATCTCGTTCCAGGGGTTTCTCTTTTCGCCGTTATATCTGTCACGGACGCCCCGTACCACGGAAAGGCCCTCATCGATAAGTCCGCGGCTCATGAGAAGCCCTGCGAACGAATACTCAAATCCGTGCATGGTCTCGCAGGAGGTGAGGATGGGGATAGTGGGCCTTCTTGCGCCTTCGGGGAAATCGCACATGATGGCTCCGGCATCACCGTTGAGAGCGAAGATACGGAAAGGATTGGCAACCTTTCTCATATCGGGCTTGAAATTGTTTTTATACATGCTGTGCAATGCGATATCCACCTGCCCGGGATCGAAAAGATCGCCGAGCCCGAGGATATCTGCGTGCCATTGTGCAAGCATCTGGTCTATCTCGCAGCCCTCTCCGATCTGATATTTAATCTCGCCGGTTTCGGAGTTCCAGTACGATTCCGTGGCATCGTTGCCGAATATATCTACCGTACCGTTACAGTATTTTTCCAGAAGCTTTCTGTCGTTAAGGTCGAGTTTCTGAATAAAGTATTTCCCGTTGAAAAGGTTTTCACGAGTCCATTTTTTGCCGTTTTCAAAGAGCTCTTCATAAAGATCGGCATCCGGATCTCCCAGATAACGTGCCATTTCGGAGCCCGCTTTAAGCGCTCCGAGGTAGAAGCCCTCAAGCCAGGAGGAAGGTCCGAAAAGCTCCATATCGAGTGTATGGTGCTGACGGCCTTCCGCAACGCCGTCACGGTCGCGATCCCACGCATCTTTGTTTTCTTCGCTCCATGCGTATTCGAGAGAGCGTTTTACACTTCCCCATATACTGCGGAGCCATTCGTCATCGCCGGAGAGTTTCCACTCGCGGTAGGTCTTCATGACGCCGCCCATGGTGCCGTCAAGACAGCCTCTGTTGGTACCGGGCTCGCTTCCGAAGGGAAGCTTTGTTCTGAAACTCATTTCACCTGAGGGCTGCTGATTATATTTATAATCGTTTTCTCTTATATTTCTTTCAATATCCGGGAACAGGAAACAGGTGGAGTACACGTAATTCCACACGTGGGTACAGGTACCCTCGCAGGAGCCGGCGTGTTCGCCGAGTCCCTCCCAGCCCCAGAAATCGCCCTTTTCACCGATGCGGAGGCAGGTGGGCGTTTTCAGCACGGACACCGTGGAGGAGACAGCGTCTATCACTTCTTCGGGAAGTGTTGAGGAGAAAAGCGCATCGTGAAATTTCTTCGTGCCGTTCCAGAGTCTTTCCCAGTTTGTGATGGCATACTCCGCGCTGTCCTTTGAGGTGGGGAAACGGGTGGAATAATAATTTTTAAGCTTCACTCTGTTTTCCGTGCCGTCGGGATTTTTCGGAGGCAGCCACCAGTTTTCAAACAGAGGCTTATTCCATGAGAGCACGAAGCGGAAAATCACTTTTTCACCGGGCTCAGCACTCTTTTTCACGAAAAGCGTGGAATGGTCGTTGGTACCGGGAGTGTCATACTTACGCTCCGCGGGAAATCCCGCTGTCGTGAGCTCTCTCCAATACGTTTCTATGTGGTCATACCACATACCTCTGAACCAGTATTCCTCCGGGAACACATCTTCCGTATCGGGTGTTGCCAGCGTCATTTCACAATAGTCCGTACTGTCTTCCCTGTTGTCTGCGCTGTCAAGGAATATACCCGTCATGTTCTCTTTGCGTATTGCTTTATTGACGGATTTCCAGCGGGGATTTCTGAGAACTGCCGACAAGGTATAGCAGAGAGGTGAATCCGTGGTGTTTTCAAGCTCTATGCTGAACATGGCGACCGGAAGGCTTGAAGAATCCGAATCAAGAGGTATCAGCGGATTGAACGCCGTGACCTTTGCACAGCCGGGAAAATCCTCATCCGACAGCGTAAGCTCTGCTATGGGGAATTCTCCGGTGAACGTACAGTCTCTGAAATGGGGAAAGCCTGCCATGGTAACGTTTGACATGCCGTGGCCGAAGCCCTTGCCCAGCTGACCGAGAAGGTCTTTCGTTCTGTCGCCGTTCAGCACTCTTGCATCTACGACTTTACCGTCCTTTTCCGTCTTTACGGCAAAGTGGGAAAATCCGTTATCGGAGCCTTTATTGGGGCCGTTATATATTTCCCAGTCCACAAGGCTTCCGTTGCCCGCAAGTCCTATGCATCCGGTGCCTATTCCGCCGAGAGGAAACGAGATATTCTCAAGAGCTTTTCCTTTATAAGTAGTCCTTTTCATATTTGCCTCCGCTTTTACGGTATGCACGGGGCAGTTTTACCTGCCCCGCGGATATTAATAATTCTTTTTGCGTTTGCGGGATGCGAGGAGGATGCCTATTGCCGATACGAGCATCAATACTGCCCACATTGCCGCTGATGAAGTATCACCCGTTACAGGGGTGGGAACGGGATCATCCGATACTGACGGAAGCACCGACCATTTGACGGTGACGCTGCCGCTGTAATTGCCTTTGAGCGTTACTGTCATTTCGTATTCGCCGGGTGCGGATGCCGTATTGCCCACTACGTCATAATCGGTGATCTCGACACCGTTTACCGTGATTTTCTTTATTGCACAGGTCTGCTTTGTTCCGTTGAACACAGGATCTTCTGCCGCAACGATGATATCGGACGAGTCAACGTGCTTTGGTGCGATCCTCCACGGGATCTTGAATACTTCGCCCTCATATTTGCCGGTACCGTATACCGTGAGCTCATATTCTCCTGCATCTGTGCCTGTGTTGCCGGATACCGTATAATCGTCGACCTCTTGGCCGTTGACGAATATTCTGATCGTGCAGGTCTGCTTTTTACCGTTATAGGTGGGCTCATCGAGCTCGTAATCCGCATAGGTGAGGAAATGAGCCGACGTTCCGGGAGCTATCTGCCATTCCGCGGTCACGCTTCCGGTGAAGTTGCCATGTCCTGTGATCGTCAGCAGGTGCTTTCCTACATCCTTTTCAACGTTTCCGGTGACCTCGAAATCGGTTACCTTTGTAGTTCCGTCATATACGGAAAGTACATTGCAGGTGACATCTTCCCCGGTATAGACGAACTTCGATCTTTCGAGGTTTACTCTTGCATCGGAAATATCTCTGGGGATTATTTCCCACGGTACCTCAAAGGTGCCCTCGGAGAAGTTATTGCCTCTGCTGGTCACTGTCATTACGTAATTGCCTACCTCGGTCGCCTTATAATTCTTTACGTTGAAGTCGGAAGAATAGGTATACGTATCGAGGGTCTGGCCGTCGGGCGTTCTGATGTACGCACGCGCCATGACCTCGCCGCCGGAATACTCGATGGGTTTTGAGGTAATAGTGCATTCGGAAAGATCGCAGGGGAGGATCTCCCACTTGGTATTTATCTGACCGCAGAAGTTTCCTGTGCCCTCGATGGTCAATACGTGTTTGCCGGCGCTGATGCTCTGCGTTTCGCCGAAAATACGGTACGTTACATCCATGCCGTCTATTGTCACGGACTCAATGGGAGGATTATGAATCCTTGCATTATAAGTTGTCGTACCGAGTTTTACCTCAGCGCCCGTTATATCCTTGGGAGAGATGGTCCATTCCACTTTCTTCTGTCCGCAGAAGTTACCCGTACCCACGATGACTGCATCGTAAGTACCTGCATCGGTTTCACGGATCTTGCCCATAAGGTCGTACTCGGCATCAAGCTCTCCAACCTTTACGCTGACAAACTTCAGATCCTGAGGTGCGCCGTTATAAATGAACGTTTCGGGAACGGCGGTGCAATAGGTGATATCCCTGGGATCTATCGTCCAGTATGCATTGAGCGTTCCTTCATATGCGCCGGATGCGATGATCGTGACGAGGTGATCGCCTGCGTTCTTTGCGGTCTTCTCTCCGGTGACGGTATAGCTCGTGATCCGTCTGCCGTCCATATAAAGATCTTTCACACGGCACGTCTGGTCCTTGCCGTTATAAGTCGTATCGTAGAATACCACGGTGGCATCCTTGATATCGTTGGAAAGGATCTTCCACTCTGCGGTAACGGCGCCGTGCAGGGGTTCTTTTGCCGTAAGGGTGATCTCATAGGTTCCTGCCTCGGATCCCGACGTCTGACCGCTGACGGTATAATCATCGGGGTCGAGCGGGATGCCGTCAACAGTCACGGATTTAATCACGGGAGTATGCTCTTTACCGTCTCTGAGGATCTCTTTTTCCTCAAATGTCACGACTGCATTGGCAAAGTCATCGGACACTATTCTCCAATCGGTCTTTGCTCTTCCCGTATAGTTGCCGCTTCCGTCAATACTGAGAGTATAGAGGCCCTTATCCGTGCCCTCGTTTCCGCTTACGGAAGCATTTGCATCCACGGGGATGTTCTTGCCGTCAAGCGTTACGGTAAGGTCTTCCGGAGCGATCGTGATATTTTCGCCGGAGTAAAGGAATGTATGCTCTGCGGGTTTGATTTCCGCCCCGGTAATATCGAGAGGTGCGACGGTCCACGTGATAACCGCTTTTCCGGTATAGTTGCCCGTTCCGGAAACGGTGAGCGTGTATTCGCCGGCATCGGTCGCCTTATTGCCGGAAACCGTATAGGTATCGACCGTGAGCGCACCGATAGTTACCTTTTCAACGCTGCAGGTCTGCTCCGTGAAATCGAACACGTGCGCGGTTTCCTCAAGGGTGATCTCCGCATTTCTTATATCCTTGGGAAGGATCTCCCAATCAAGGGTGATGCTGCCGCAGAAGTTGCCCTTGCCGGTGACCGTTATGGTATACTTTCCGGCATTGACACCGGACAACTCTCCGGTGATATCGTAATTGGTGACGTTGACACCGCCTGCGGTGATAGATCTTATCTTAAACTGCTTTTCGGTGCCGTCATAAGTGACGTTTTCGAAAACGATATTTGCGGAGGATATATCTCTTCTTGCGATGGTCACTTTTTCGGAGGAAGCAACCATATCGCCGTAATATCTCGTTGTGCCGGGTATATATCTGGGAGGATTGGTCACCAGATAATAATCAACGGTATATTCACCTGCGTCGGTGAACGTGGGAGCCTTTCCGGGAACGGTATCCGTCACGGTATAGGACACCGTAACGTCTTCCCTTTCGGTCTTATTGACCGAGATCCCGTGAGGTTTTCCGTCGTACTCGCCGTCCCAGCCTTCAGCGCCTACCGTCACAAGGTCTGTACCGGATGCCGAAAGGACACCGGTCTCGTAAGAGCTTGTTACCTTACAGCTGAGATAGCAGAAGAAATCATCCTCGGTTACCGTGTATTCAGCCTGATCTGCGCCTTCTATCTTTTCCTCGGTGCCGTCCTTTGTACGGTACCACTGATAGCTGAGCGTGCCGAGATAATCTTTTTCGGATAAAACCGCTTTTACTTTGCTACCCGCCGACATTTCTCCGTCAATGGTGAATTCACCGTCTATCTTCGGAGTTTTGCCGATGGTGACGAACGTGACGTAAACGTTATCGGGATCGTTCTTATCACGGATACCGAGTGTATAGCGGCTGGCCTTGAGGTTTTCAAACATATTTTCGTCACCCCACGTGCCTGCCGTGCCGTTTCTGAGCTCGGTTTCCTTTTCGCCCTCAACGAGTGCGAATTCGTAGTTTACCTTGTAGACGTTCTTTGCAGGATCGGAAAGCGCGGGATCATAAGTGCCTCCGGAGAGTTTTTCCGTATCTGCCATTATAAGTCCGTTCTCTGCACCTTCCGGTACGGGAGA
The DNA here is from genome assembly GCA_045641325.1 of Candidatus Avispirillum sp. GTDB lineage: Bacteria > Bacillota > Clostridia > Oscillospirales > CAG-272 > Avispirillum. The sequence goes on along the minus strand of JAZUGU010000100.1, from coordinate 11,393 downwards.
AGCGGCAATAATTCCGTCATTTTCAAGGGTCACTTTACATTCGGGTGTAACTTTCGCGCGGTAAGTATCCGTGCCGTTGAACACTTCAATCTCATAGGTGCCGCCGCAGGTTATCGGGAACACGTAGCGGCTCAGAAGCTCGGTGGGTGCGGGAGAAAGCTTATAGCCGTTTACTTTTACGTAAAGCGGTACAACGCCTGTCTTCTGTGCATCAACCTCTATTTCGAGCGCTTTACCGTCCTCTGACAGTTCAACATTCAGAGCGGTTTCCGCCGTAATGAGATTGTCTATGTCGAGCACGGTCTGGCTCCACGTGCCGTTTTCTGCGACAACTCGCATGATGTAGAAGCCGTTGGTTTTTGCATCTATGCCTGCGGTATACTTATCATCGGAGAACGGTCTCTCCGCAACGTTTACTTCGTTTTCGGGGATACTTACCGTTCCGTTTCCGTTTGTATATCCGCGGAAGAGCTCGCCCTCGAGTTCATCGGGATCGTATGACGTTGCTATGATGACTCGCTCTGCCCTTTTTTCTCCCAGCTCGTGCTCGCCCCCGTCAAGGACCTTAACGTCGCTGTCACGGAAATCGGGACATTCGCTGAGGGCATCCTTGTTGATATGGTCTCCGAACCAATGGACACCGAAGGAATGCTTTGTTGTATTACCGTCGATATCGGTTACAGTAAACGTATACTGGCCGTTTTCGGAGAAGACGTGGCTGAGCTTTATAAGTCTTTGTCCGGGTTCTGAAATCTCAACGGGGACACCGTTGACGGTGACTGATGCAACGCCCGTTTCGTCTGCTGCGAAATAATCAATGGCGATCTCTTCCCCGTTCAGCACAGATGCCGTATTGGGGAAGCTGCGTGACCAATAGATATTGGGGGACGTCATATCAGACTTGGTGATAACGCCCGTATCCTCGGGATACGCCGCGGTATATTTATCAAGCTCCGTGCCTTCGGTGAGTGCTTTGATAGTTACCGTCTGACGCTTACCGTCAAGGTTATCAAAGCGGATCACGAGAGGCTCATCGGTTTTACCTGTGTTATCACCCGTGAACACCTTATCGGGATACAGGTCGGATGTGACCTCGATCTTACCGCTGTAATGTACGGTAAGTGTCGTTCCGACGGTTTCGAACGATACTGATGCGCCGGCCTTATTGGCATAGCAATAGTCCTCCGACATGGGGACGTTATAGTCGCCGCTCCACGTTTTCGTATCGGAGCGGAAGTCCCAATCGGCATGGATGGGATCGTCCTTTACATCGGATCCGTCTGCGTTCATGAACGTGAACGAATTATCGTCATTGAATATATTGATGCCGTAGCCGTCGTTCTTGACAGTTACCGCGATTTCACGGAACGAGTTGGTCTCTCTGTCCTCAATCTGGATTATGGTATGTCCGGTCTTTCTCGCAGTTGCGACAACCGACTTATGAGAAACATCGAAATACACGTCGTTGAAAAGAGACGTCCATGATTCGCTTCCGTCCGTGATCTCTCTGATGACCACGTCATTATCTACGTTTGTGGAGGTGAATGCTATCGGCACACGCAGAGTATTATCCAGGTTCATGGAAATATTGCTGGGCACCGAGAAGCTGGTATCGTGGGACAGAAGCTTTGTCACCGCATTATCGGATCTCGCCGTTTCTTTTGTGCCGAGTTTCTCGTACTGATCGTTATTTACGGTGAAGTTATCGCTGTCGGAATACAGCGTGCAGCGAAGGTCAAGTCCCTTATCACCGAAGCGTGAGAAGTCATCTCTTGCTATTTTCAGAGTTCCGGTGACGGTACGCATATATCCGCTTGACAGGTGATCGTCTCCGTTTTCATCGACAAGTGCTATGACACCGGCACCGATATCGTTTGTCACGTCATTTGAATAATTTTCGGTGATAACGGTCTCGTTGCTGACACGGAGTTCGCTGCCCGTGAGATCCAGCGGGTAAAGCTTTTCGCTTTCATCGCCCTTATTCTCCACTGCGCTGTACTGAACGAAAAGTCCGTCAGCAGTTTCATTTCCTCTGTTGACTACGACGAATTCCGTGCCTACGGTAACGAAATCATCGTCCATGGAGATCAGCTCATATTCCAGAGATTCGATACCGATATCGGCACCGCCGCGGATAGTATAGAGCGGATCTGTCACGGAGCTGAATGCCGTGCCGCCGGAGCCGGAAATATACTCGGCATCCTCGCTGATGTACAGAACGAATTCAGTACCAGAGGGGAGATTCTCCTGCAGAGGCTGTGTGCTGAAATCGAGCGACACGGTACTGCCGGAGGGGATCATATAGTTCACGTTGAACTCATCCAGCACCTGATAGTATCCCGTGTCATCGCTCACCGCGATGAGTTTTACGGATACGGGCTGGTCGGCTGAGCCTCTGATAGCGGCGCTGCCGATATTTGTGAACGACGCGGTACCGGTGAGAACGGTTCCGCAGGAGAAATTGCCGGAATCAAATTCTACCGATGCATTGCCCACAGCCTGTTCGCCGCTGCCGAAGGAGATCGCATAGAATCCGTTTCCGTAATTCTCGCTCTCGTAGAGATACTCTTCCTCTTCGCCGTCTACCTCGTGGGTGCCTTTTTCCAGTTCGGAATAAGTACCGTCCGTCAGAAGGATGAGCTGTTCCCTCTCCTCGGTTCTTCCGTCTCCGAATTTATAGGTCTGAGTGGAGGGGAGCATCTGTATTCTTGAGAATACGAATCTGTCAAGCGCTCCCTTTTCGCTGTTTTCGCCGTTTGTGTATTCATCGTATTCCGCATTGCCGGTGGGATCGCCCAGATAAGCTTTTTCAAGCTGCTCTGCGGAAAGTCTGTATTTTACGGAATTCTCGTACACGGACAGGTGGTTCATGGCAAGGATACTGCCCTCTCCCCACGTTCCGAGTTCTTTATCCCACCATGCACAGTACACGGCGTTACTGTCCGTGCCGTCCATGACCTTTATGTATGCCATTGCCATATTACCGTTCTTATCTGCGGCAATGGTAAGGCCCGTGCCCGTTTCGGCCGAGAATATGGGCTGCATGGTATAGGTCCTGCCGTTCACGAGACGGAGGATGTTCTCATTGTTTATGAGGTAGGTATTATCGTCCATCTCCACCGTGAATACGGGCTTGACGCCTTCGCCGTCAAGATCGGCGGAAAGGAATGCGATATTGCTGATGGAGGGATCGACCACTTCTCTCACAAGTGAGCCGTTTTCGTAAACTCCGTCACGCAGCATGCAATCGTCGGAGCTGGATGAAGTGAAATGCTCGAAATTGACCGTCTGTCTTAAGAGCTTTGCCGTATGCCAGATGGTGCCGTTGAACACGTTCATATACAGACGTGTTATGACGGCATAATCGGTATTTTCATCGAACTGGTCTGCGGTCTGTGTCTTTCCGTCAGGGCCGAAATATGCATCCTGCTCGGTTATGTAGAATACTGCATATCTGCTGTCGATCTTCACGGCTTTGAGCTGTGTCAGTATTTCACCGCTCTTTGTTCCGAAATCGGAATTGACAACGGTTCCGTCCTCTTTGACGGCGGCGATCCTGCTGGAATCACCCAAAAGGTCTCTCTGTGCCTTCTGTGTGAGGTAACGGTATACCATCTGCGCCTTTGAAGCGTCAACGTCCTTATCGGTATAGTCTTCATCGTTTATACCGTATACTGCTTTCATGTAGGCACGCAGGTCGGCATCACGCTGTGATACTGTTGTATCATTTACGGTTTCGCCGTAGAATACTGTGCTCTCGGTGGAAACGGGCATAAAGCGATACGTTTCCGCATGGCCCGTAAGCTTCACGGGAGTCTCAAATGCTGCAGATGCGGGATCGGACAGGTCGACTGACGTTTTCTTTACTACTGTATGCTTTCCTGCATCCTCAACGGAAAGAACATCCGAGGAGGTGAAGTGAGTATCATAGCAGGTATATACTACCGTCAGCTTTCCGTCCTTGACGGTACAGTCAAACGAGAGGTCACCGGTGCGAAGCAGAGGATCGCTCTGGGAATCCACCATGACATACGGTGTATCGGAGTTCTCATCGAAGGGATTCTGTATACCGGGATTTTCGCCTATTGTTACGACCTTACTGAGAACAAGTCTCGATGCGTTGAGTGTGTTATCTCTGCATCTGGGGTCGCTTATCATATAAAGGATATAGGTCTCGCCGTTATACTCGATGCCTTTATAGGTATAGCCGCCGTTGAGATGATCTGCCAGCTTGAAGGCATCACCCGTTCCGGAATATCCGGAAAGCTCGAATTTTACGTCCGTATCCGTGGGATGGAATGCATTTTCGCCCTCTCTGGGAGTATAGGATGCGAAGAGTTCCTGGGTGGATGCGGAAGAGGTGGGTGCGCTTACACCGACTGCCACTTCATCCGCGGTGCTGTTTAATCTTTCTTTGTCACCGAATTTTTCGAAATAGGTGTTATACTCCATAGGTGAGCCGTAACCGTTTTCTCTGCTTCCGGTAAAGGTCACTCCGACAAGGGACATGGAGAATTCAAACATAAGAAGTCTTATTCTGAATGATACGGCGCCGTGGAGAGTGAAATTATCTACGAACAGCGTAGGTCTGAAAGGCAATGTCGCTTTGGCATTGATCCTGAAATATGCTTCGGCTTTTGCAAGGTCAATACCTGCACCGAGGCCTATTTCAAAATTGAATTCCGCATAAAGGCTTCCGTTATCTATGCTTGATTCAAGAGAACACTTGACCGTGTTCAGCTCGCTTATGCTGACACCGTCTTCCTTAGCGGTGAGAAGTACGTACAGGTGACTGCCGTAATCTTCGAGATTTACGTCGGTATAGTCAGTTCCGTCAGAATTGAGAGTTCCCTTCAGAGCAAGCTCATCGAAATCCGGATCGGTGCTGACTTTCATATACGCTTTACCGTTCAGCTTCATTCTGAAGCCGTCGGCATCGTTTTTATTTGTATCCACCTCAAACAGGATACTGTCGCCGGTATTTGCGAGGCTGTATGTTTCGGATGCGGTCATGCCGTCGGGCACGATCTCGTCGACGGTTTTATAATCGTTTGCAAATTCCCAGTCAGCGCCGGCACTTACGGTGATCGTCACGTTGACGAAGAAATAGAACAGAGGCGCCACGGGAATGCGCACCTTTGCGCTGAATGCCAGCACGCCGGTCAGCGATGCGTTTGCGGCGGCAATGCCCCATCCGCCCTCAAGGGGATTATACTCGAAGACAGCATATGCCTGAAGGATCAGAGTGAACGTGAAGGACTTTTTCCACTTATTGCTTGCCTTATCGAAATTCCGGATTTCGTCAAAGGGAGTGGTCTTGTTCTTTCTGTATTCCTTTATTGCATCGATATAGTCGGCAAGGTCAAAGGAATTGGCCAGGCTTTTCTTAAGATAATCGGAGAAATAGCCGGACTTTTCGGTCTGCACTTTCTTCTCAAAGCCCTCGCCGAGAACTTCAAGCTCTTCTCCTGCCTTTGCCTCATCCTTGATCTCCAGCTTATCGCCGGTAGTCTTATCCTCGATCAATATGGAAGCTTCCTTGCTTCCGTCCTTGTTTTCCTTTTGGGTGAAGGACTGCTCTATTACCGATTCCTTTTCGCCGTCGGAGACCGTGGTCTCTTTTTTTACGGTGGTCTGTTCGGAAATGACGGATTTATTATCCTTATTCGTCACCGTTTCCTTTTCAACGGTGCCGTCTTCCTTTTTCTCGGTCTCGGTGGTTTTCTTTTCGTCACCCTCAACCTCGGTTTTCGTTTCGGTGGGGGTATCCTTTTTCAGAAAATCGGTCTGGAACAGAGTCAATCCGAAGGAGACCAACAACTGATTGTTATTGAGGTAGTTTGCCGATACGCCCAGGGCGCTGAGCGACATGGTGGGCAGAAGCAGTTCGGTATCGAGATCGGCAAGCTCCGTTGCCATATTGGCGGTACCGCCCACGTTTACCGTCGCATCCTGGTCCTTTGTTGCGCCTGCTATTGCCGCAGTATTACTTGCGGGGACGGCGTACACGTCACCGTTGGTTACGGATTCGGCGTTGAAGTCGTCCTGACTCTTCATCTCCCGGGTTTCCTGGACACCTACAACGAACGAGGTGTTATTGATAAATGAGCCAAGATATCCGTTTACGTCGGTGATCTCTTCGGAATCACCGTTAAGGTTCGTTATAACAAAGGTTTCGGGATCGGCAAATCCGAATTTGAGATTTCCTGCATAATCGGGCAGGTCGAGAGCTTTTTCGATGCCGTTGATCTTAACCTTTCTGAAGGAACGTACGTCACCGCCGAGCGGGATATCGAGGGTGGTCTGCTTTGTTGCGGCCGCTCCGAACATAGCGTGTCCCTCGGAGGTATCGGGAACGGAATAAGCCTTCCCTCTCTCTCCGGTGCTCTTATCGAACGGGGCTATTTCAGTAGCTCCGGCTTTTATCATACGGTAGCTCTTCTGTTCGTACGTCAGCTTTGAAAGCGACACGGCATCCGTGTTCTGGGGAACGAATGCGGGGATTATCTGCGCTGTTCCCTCTCCGTCACGGAGAGCACGGGGTGTCATGGTATAGTACACCTTGAAGAAGTACTGTGCCACGTTGCCCTTTATATTTATCATGGGCTGGAGCACGTCATCCGGGATTTCGTTTCCGACGATTCCGCAGAAGGTATCGCCCGATTTTTCATCAAGGATAAAGAGTCCCGATGCCTGGTCGTAATAACCGTCGATCTTTCCGTTTGCATTGGTATCGCAGTACAGCTCCTTATGGGAGATGGAAAGATTCATGATATTTTCCACGTTGAGGTACTGCTCATCGTAGAAGGTGAACGTAAGCTCCGGCATTGTCAGCTCTGCGGCGCACAGAAGGATGGTTTCGTCACCGGCGTACTGTTCGCCGTTGAAGAGGATAACATCTGCCGTGGGAAGTCCGAAATTGACGGACTGAATATTCGTGACGCCTGTATCTTTAGCGGAGATCACGCCCTTCGGGGTTGAAGTATCGGCAATGATCTCGGAAAAAGGCATGGACAGTTCTTTCGTTACAAAGCCGCTGTCAGTTCCGGCGGTGGGATCGTATTTACTGTAAGTTACCTTTACGGTCGTTTCTTTCGAGCCGTTTTTAAACACGTTTTCCCAGCTGTGGCCGACGCTTTCGGCATCGGTGCGCACATTTCCTGCCTGGTCACGCTCAAGGGACGGAGAAATATCAAAGGAGATATTCTGCGCTCTTTCGTATACAACGTTGATACGGTATTCTGCGGCAAGATCCGCCTCCGTGATATTATCCCAGAGGAAGGTTATATAATAGCTGTTTCCGTCAGAGGATTCCACCGATGCGGGAACGGCTGTGCCGTCAAGTCTTGTTACGAAAACAGTTTTGTCGGGGTTTTCGCCCTTGTTATATGCGCGGAAAGAAGCCGCATATCCGAGTGTTACGCAGATGCGGGAGCCCGCATAGAGGAAGCCCTCCTCGGTTACGCCGGATGCACCGGGCACGAGGGTCACCTTGGGACGGAGAGAATTATAAACCTCTTTTGCGAGAACGTAGTTATCGGAATCATCGTCGTTGGCGGTAAATATGCGCAGAGCGATGTTCGCAGTTCCCGTCATCTGACGGCGGGTGAAATCAAGATCGCTGAGCTGAAGCACGGTCTTGCCACCCGGAACGTATACGAAGCTTTCATGCTTTGTGGAATCTTCACCTGCGTCGTTCAGAGTCATATTCATATCGATATGAAAATCCTCGGGAGCAAATGAGAGATCCTGCTCATTGGAGAAAGACATCTTTTTGAGAGGATGGCTTTCGCTGTCCTGCGGGTCAAAATCACAGAACGTTTTATTCTGGCCGATCTTTACGTTGAGCCAGGGCATGGTATAGTTATAGCCTATACCGAGGAACTGTCCGCAGGTCGCCACTTTTGTGACGTCGAACTTATACTGAACGTGCGAGAAAAGATATCCCGCATTCTTTATATCGAGTGCGGCGGGGGTCTTTGTATCGTAGTTTGCGCTGAGGATGCCGAGACCGTCGGACTTGGGCTTGAGCTCGCCCTTGTCATTGAAGGTCGCACCGCGAAGTATGTAATTTACCGAATCGTTTACGGAAGACGCGGGGTCGCTGTAATAAGGAGTTTCGTTGTTTTTCCAGTATATCGAGCTGTTCGCATAATCGGCAGTTCTGCGGAGGCTTACTGCGTCATAGTCATATATTCCGAAGCTTCCTTCTTTAATACCTGCTGCCTCGATAAGCTCGATGTCGTCATCGGGAGAGGAAACGGAGCCTTCAAGTGAACCGTCATAAAGGAGAGGAGTTTCGCTTTCTTCGGACTCTATGAATTCAGCATTTTCCGGCATTGCAAGGACGGAGGATATATTATTCCCTGCGCCAAGCATTCCGTACTGTCTTGTATTGATGGATTTTGCGGTCGAAGGCAGGGTGATTTCTGCCTTGCCTGCAGTTTCGGAAACGGTGCACGCACCGTTTCCGCCGCGGACGGCGGAGAGAGAAACGGAGAAGGTCATTTCTTCCGTTCTGCTGTCACCAGATATAAGAGGGATCTCGATTGTCTCGGTATCGTTATCGGGACCGAACATGAGATCGCCGGACACCTGTGCATACTGCTTGCCGGCTTTGGCGGTGCCATCCTCGGTGGTATACGACACGGTGGTCATATATCTCAGGTCTCCGGTCCTTTTTACTTCGAGCATTACACTGTCTTCATCTGCGGAAACGCTGATTTTTGAAGTTTCAAAACCGATAGTTGACTCTCTTATGTCGTTATCGTCATCGTCGCTGATCGTGATCGTATAAGTATTACACAAATCAGACGTCTGACCGCCGATGCATTCATAGAGAGTGAACACGCCCATTTCGTCCAGCTCATATTCGCTGTTATCGAGAGCGGTTGCCTTTATATATTTTACCCATTCGCCGTCACCGAAGGTTATGGGGAACTCGTATCCGGCGAACTTTTCGGAGGGCACAAGCTTTTCGAATTCACCGTTATCGGTAAGGTCGATATCATCGGGAACATCAAGAGCATCATAAGAGGAGGGATCAAACGTTTTTCCGTCAAACAGGGAGGGCGTGCAGAAATAACCGTCTTCGGTCTGATAGATAAGACGGTAATCGTACATGGGGTCGCCGTTATCATCGGAAATATCACAGAGATCGATAATAAGCGCAGGATCTTTTGCGTTATCCAGAGACACCCAGTCTCTTTCGGAATATCCGTTTATATGATACTGCCACTGATAATCTATGCATTTCACTTCCTTGCCTTCCGGAAAGACCGGATACAGCTTAACAGGCTTTTCGCTGTTCTCGGCGCCCTCACCGTCATAAACGTCGGCACCGATCTCGGCACCTGCAGGTGCGGGCACGATTTCCGGCATGGAAATTTTCTGATAATCGGTCAGAGGACTTGCTTTCTCATAGGAAAGCTCTATATCGTCCTCTGAAGAAATTGCCCATGAAAATGACGTATGATTTTCATCAATGGCATATACGGTAGGGGAATATTTGACTATTACCGTTGCCGTGCCGTCTGTGCCGCCGATACGGTAAACGGGAATAAAGGCGGTATTGCTGCCGTCTTTTGCTCCCTCACATATGGTAGATCCGGCATCGGCGAAAGCGAAGGTGCCGTAAGGATACAGCTTATTCCACTTTTCGTCATAGTCGATCTCCGCATTCTCGGGTTTCAGGACGATATCCTCCTGCGAAACGGGAAGGTTTGCGGGATTCTGACCGGCGTCGGAAATGATACTGTTATTACCCTTGGATGCGGCTATTGCATTCACGGGAAGCGATGTAAGTATCAGTACTAACGTCAGTACAAGCGCAAGTGATCTTTTAAGCATGATTCTCTCCTGATGATTTTGTTACAAATATACATATTAATTATATCATATCGGGGTTTATTTTTCAATAAAATACCGAATTTTACAAAAAAATAAGCGCCATTATCGGGCGCTTATTCAGATTTACATTACTCCGAGTATCAGCTTTTTCAGAATGTTCGCATCCGCAGCATTGATCTTTCCGTCTCCGTTAAGATCAGCGGTCTTCATCTGATCCGCAGTGGGAGCCACTATTCCGAGTGCAATTTTCTTGAAGGCATTATAGTCTGCCGCATTTACCTTACCGTCTCCGTCGACATCGCCGAGAAGCAGAGGCTTTTCCTCTTCGATATTCACTTCAAGAGTCGTGTCGCCTTTAATGGTTACTTTATAGGTGGCATCTACGCATCCCTTTTTGGACACCTTGACAGTATAGTCGCCTGCAACAAGGCCCTCGACCTTGAGGTTGAACTTCGATCCTGCATAAGAATTGGACATAAGCGTTTCAGTCCCGGAAAGCAGAGTGATATTGGTATCGTCCAACTTACTGCCGGCGGCAGTAACGGCGATAGTAAGCGTATATTTTTTCGGTGCGTCGGGGATCTTCGGGAAAGTGACTGTGCAATAACTGCCGCTTGCGTTATACGGGACGACCTCATTGTTGACGGTCACCTCAAGATCGGAGGCAAGCACGTACTTTGAACTTATGGGCTTGATGACGATCTTGACCTTATACTGGTGTCCTGCGCAGAAAGGTGTTGCAGAATCGATCTCTTTATTGTCGGTTATGTCAGTCCAAACAAGGGTAGCTTTGAAAGCGCCGGATTCGATCACTCCGCCGGGATAGAAATCAGCCTTCGGCTCGGGGATGGTCATTGTTACGGCAGCTATGGTCGTCACGTCTGTTCCCGGATCGGCATCAGGAAGCTTGGGGAAAGTGTATTCACAATAGCTTCCGGTTTTATTATAAGTCACTTTTTCGCCGTTGATGGTAACTGTCAGAGAGGATGAAAAGGCATATTTCGAGCTAGCGGGTTTGATAACGACTTTTACCTTATACTGGTGACCTGCCTGGAAGGGCTTGGTGGTATCCATAACGGTGCCTGTGGTCAAATCGGTCCAGGTGAGAGTGGCATCAAATACGGTAGAGTCCACGTCCGTACTGGGGAGATAATTTAATTTGGGAACAGGAATATCAAGAGAAACAGAGCCTATTGTGATAACGTCACTTCCGGGATCAGTTCCGGGAATTTTCGCAAATGTATATTCACAGTATTTTCCGCTTGCGTTATAGGTTACGGTTGTTCCGTTGATTACGACCTTCAAGGATGAAGAGAAAGCGTATGAAGAATCAATGATTTTAAGTGTTGCGCGTACTTTGTATACGTGTCCGGCAACGAAAGCTGACGTCGAGGGCAGAGTTGTTCCGTCGGTAACGTCAGTCCAGGTAAGAGTTGCTGAAAAAACGTCGTTTCCGGCAGAGGTTGCGGGACGGTAGTTGGCCTTTGGCTCGGGAATATTGAGCGTTACCGTGCCGATAGTTGTGACAGCGGATACGGAAATTG
>JAZUGU010000099.1:0-2431 GCA_045641325.1 Candidatus Avispirillum sp. | reverse complement strand
CGGAGCGCCCGCCCCGCTGCATGAAGCCATGGACATACACATGACGGCGGCAAGAAGCGCCGACGTTATTCTTTTTTTCACCGGGCAGTCACTCCTTTTCGAATGCATACAAACTCAAGGTAATTATATCACAGGTTTTATGAAAATGCAATCATATTATGGATTAGTGTGGAGTTTGGAGTTATGAATGAGGAACTCCACACTCCACACTCTTAAAGCTTAAAACTGAAAAAAGCGCCCGAAGGCGCTTTTTTGATGGGAAATCTGTAAGCCGGGTTCTGTTATCGACTGCCATCTATCTCGAACGTACATTACTGCACGTCTCAAGCCACCCGCGGATCATCGGGCAAATGCGGCTCGAAGCCATTCCGCATACGGTGTTGCATCGGATAGGGTTTACATTTGCACGCAGTTACCTGCCGTGCCGGTGAGCTCTTACCTCGCCTTTCCATCCTTACCTGAATAATCAGGCGGTCTATTTCTGTTGCACTTTCCCGGAGGTTACCCTCGGCGGACGTTATCCGTTATCCTGCCCTGCGATGCCCGGACTTTCCTCATACGCTCCCTTTCGGCTCGCGCACGCGGCAGTCCGATTTCCCACGAAATTCTACTACATTATATCCGAATTGTCAAGCTTTTTATCGCCTTTGAAGAACGAAAATCCGTTTCCGTTGACCTCGCTGACTCTCGTTATCACCATGAACGCCGCGGGGTCCGTATCCAGGATTATCCTCTTTGCTCTCGCCAGCTGGCGGCTATAGACCACCGTCATGACCATCTGCGTTTTCTCGCCGGTATAGCCCTTGGTGGCTGAGAGGAAGGTGATACCGCGTCCCACCGTTGTGAGAACGGCACGGCGGATCTCCTCCGTTTTGTCGCTCATGACCGTTATCTGCACCTTTGCGGCGCCCATGACGGAAATCTGATTTATGACGTAGGAATACACTATGACCATTATTACCCCGTAGAGGGTATGGCGGATATCGGACACCATGAGCTGGGAAAGGATGATGGCACCGTCAAGAATGAACATACCAGTACCCACGGGAAAGCCCGTGAGCTTGGTGACCACCAGAGGAGGTATGTCCGAGCCGCCCGTGGATGCACCCATACGGACGAGGACACCGACGGCGACACCTATGGCGATACCCGCGGCGGCGGCGCACAGCACCAGATCGTCGTGGACTCCGGGGAGGAGCGTTCTGGGATCGTATTTTTCGGCAAGCCGCTCGAAAATATTAAGGAACAGGGGGTACAGCACGGTGGAAGCACCTGTGGTTATCATGAAATGCTTGCCCAAAAATATGGCACCGATGATAAAGAGCACCACGTTCAGTGCGAATACCATATAGGAAACGTTGAAGGGGACGTTCATGTGGCGGAGCATGATGGATATTCCCGTGACGCCGCCTGTGACCAGCCCCGAGGGGATTATGAAAAGCTCTACCGCCAGCGCGTACAGGGCGTTTCCGAACAGAAGTACGACGGCACTGCCGAGAAAGCGCAGAACTTTTTTCAGTTTCGACTCCTTTTTCACAGCCGCCCGCCTTTCTTATTTCAGTTCCTGAAGCTCTTCGGACTGGCCGAAGGTGTAGAAATAGTTATATCCTCGCTCGGCAAATCTTGAGAGCATTTTGCCGGTTTTCTTGTTTCTCTCGCAGAGGGTGACGTCGTACTCTGCCCTCAGCTCGTCCGCTTTTTTCATGGCGGGGACGCAGTTTTCCTTATCGTACAGCACCACGACCTTCTTTCTGCCGCCGGGGACTGCGAAATCTCCTCTGTCCTTGAGGATGGCGAAAATACGCTCAAAGCCGATGGAGAAGCCGACAGCCGGGATGCTCTCACCGATGAATTTACCGATGAGGTTATCGTATCTGCCGCCGCCGGCAATTGCGCCGGAGAACTCATCGCTTCTGACCTCGAAGACGGTGCCGGTATAATAGCCCTGACCGCGGACAAGGGAGATATCGAAATCAAGCTTCACTTTTCCGTCGGATACTGCGGTGACGGTATCCATGATATAGGAGAGTCTGCCGAGAGCCTCGTTCTCGCCCACAAGCTCTTTCACGTCGTCCATGGTGATGGGGGACTTTGCGAAGAAGCTGCCGAAGAGTTCCACCGCCTCTTCGTCGAAGCCCTTTTCCAGAAGCTCGGCTTTTACGCCCTCCGCTCCTATTTTATCGAGCTTGTCGAAGGTTATGCACACGCTCTCGAAATCGCTCTCGGCAAAGCCGATCTTTTCGATGACGGCGCGGAGAAGCGCGCGGTCGTTGATCTTTACGGTGAACGCGCCGATGCCGATCTTCGTGAGGGCGCGGGAGGTGGTGAGGATAAGCTCGACCTCGGACTCGGGAGCCGCGGAGCCGATGATATCTATATCGCACTGGATGAACTCGCGCAGTCTTCCCCTCTGGGAATTCTCCGCTCTGTA
>JAZUGU010000098.1:0-13856 GCA_045641325.1 Candidatus Avispirillum sp. | reverse complement strand
TTACTTCGCTCTGGTTTCGATTTCCTCTGCCACCATTGCGATGAAGTCGTCTGCGGACATGACCTCGTTTGCGACGGTATCGCGGCGGCGGACGGAAACGGTGCCGTCCTCCTGCTCCTTATCGCCGATAATGAGCATATAGGGGACCTTGGAGAGCTGTGCTTCTCTGATCTTGAAGCCGGTCTTCTCCTGGCGCTTATCGGATACGCAGCGGATGCCCAGTTTCTTCATCTTGGCAATCAGCTCGTCAACGTACTCGTTATTTCTGTCGGTGATGGGAAGCACCTTTACCTGGCAGGGAGCGAGCCACGTGGGGAACTTGCCGCCGAAGTGCTCGATGATGACGCCGATGAATCTTTCAACGGAGCCGAATACAACGCGGTGGATCATTACGGGGCAATGCTTCTCGCCGTCGGAACCGATATACTCAAGGCCGAATCTGCCGGGAAGCTGATAGTCAAGCTGGATGGTACCGCACTGCCACGTTCTGCCCAGGCTGTCCTGGATATGGAAGTCAAGCTTCGGGCCGTAGAATGCGCCGTCGCCCTCATTGATGATATATTCCTTGCCGATGCTGGTGATGGCATCAGCCAGTGCGGACGTTGCGATCTCCCAGTCCTTCTCGTCGCCGATGTGGTCCTCGGGCATGGTGGAAAGCTCTATCTTGTAGGGCAGTCCGAACAGAGAATATACCTCGTCGAACAGCTGTGCGATGCGGATGACCTCATCTTTTATCTGCTCGGGAGCAAGGAGGATGTGAGCATCGTCCTGCGTGAAGCAGCGGACACGGAACAGACCGTGCAGAGCGCCGGAAAGTTCGTGGCGGTGTACTCTGCCCAGCTCGCCGTAACGGAGAGGAAGCTCCTTGTAGGAGTGAGGCTCCAGCTGATATACGAGAATGGAGCCGGGGCAGTTCATGGGCTTGACCGCGAAGTCCTCCTCGTCGATAACGGTGGTATACATATTTTCCTTGTAGTGATCCCAGTGGCCGGAGGTCTCCCACAGAGTTCTCTTCATTATCTGGGGAGTGGAGATCTCAAGATAATCCCACTTGTCGTGCACTTCGTGCCAGTAGTCAAGAAGGGTGTTTCTGAGGATCATGCCGTTGGGCAGGAAGAAAGGCATTCCGGGTGCTTCGTCACGGAGGGCGAACAGACCCATTTCCTTACCGAGTTTTCTGTGGTCACGCTTCTTTGCCTCTTCGATCTTGGTGATGTACTCTTCAAGATCGGCCTTGGAGGAGAACGCCGTGCCGTAGATTCTCGTGAGCATCTTGTTCTTCTCGCTGCCTCTCCAGTATGCGCCCGCAACGCTGAGAAGCTTGAACGCCTTGACAGCGGAGGTATAGGTCACGTGAGGGCCTGCGCACAGGTCAACGTAATCGCCCTGCTTGAAGAAGGAAAGCTCCTCGTCCTCGGGGAGGTCGTTGATAAGCTCTACCTTGTAAGGCTCGTCTTTCTCTTCCATGAGCTTTAACGCCTCGGCACGGGGGAGAGTGAATCTCTCCATCTTGAGATTTTCCTTGACGATCTTCTTCATCTCGGCCTCGATAGCCTCGAGCTCCTCATCGGTAAAGGGCGTCTCACGGTCAAAGTCGTAATAGAAGCCGTCCTTGATGGAGGGACCGATCGCCAGCTTGGTGGCGGGGTACAGGCGCTTGACTGCCTGTGCAAGAATATGGGACGCCGTGTGTCTGAGGGCGCCTGCGCCGATTTCTTCTTCGAAGGAGTGTTCTTCAACACTTCCGTCATGCATGATAACTTTCATTTTTATATCTCCTATCGTAAATTATTTACTTTCAAAAATCATTTTGTTCCCCAGCGGTGTCCGGTCAGATATATCTGCACCATGGGGGTCTTATCAAAGCTTATTGTGGCGGGAAGATACATTGCACCTGCATTCTCGGAGCCGGTAAGCTTTACAGAGTTATCTTTGATGTAGTTATAAAGCCAGGTGTATCTTTCCTCGTAGAGTTTACGGGATGCGCTGTCGCCATTGGTATACAGTCTGTCGTACGCGGCGGAAAGGCCCAGCATCTCGCAGTTCATGAGCAGATTATTAAGATTCCGGACGCAGTCAGGATTGTCGCACTCGTCTATTGCCGCCATGATCTCCGCTCTCATTTCTTCGTAGTGAGCATTGAGATAGGATTCCGAGTACGCATCGAAGGGGCGGTAGAAATATGCGCCGCATACCGTATCATCCTGCTCGGACGCCTCGTCCAGACAGCAGATGTAGTTATAGATATGCTCGTAGCCTGCGCCGTATTTCACGCGGAGGAACTTTTTCATCAGCGCCACGTACTCGTCGAAGGTCATCGAGGGATTCCACATGACCTCGGAGGCGAGAAACGCGTTCATATCGCAGAGGGTGTATTCGGGGCCGCCTGACTGGACACCCTCGTAATAGAAGCCCACGACGCCCTGTCCGCACATCCACGTGATATCGTAGTAGATGTCGAAGAACTTGGGCATATCGACGATATAGAACATGTAGTTTTCGGGATAGTACCAGGTATAGAGCTGTGCGCCTGCCTCGCGGCAGATCCTGCCCCAGTTTACGATAGCCTCCGCATCCCTCTTTGCGCTGTGGGTATCGGCATTGATGGGAGTGCAGTTGTCACAATCGGTGAGGCGGCATTTGGTGCATCCGGAGATGTTGTCGCAATAGCACAGCACCATGTTTTCGCGGGGACGGACACTTTCGGGAACCGTACCGTCATAGAGAATGGAGAATATCTGAACGTCGGGATAAATTTCCTTTATTCTGTCGGCGCAGCGGTTTATCATTGCCAGATACGTGCCGGAATAGCTTTCTTTTTTGAAGGTCACACTTTTTCCGTCCGCAGACAGCTCGTAGCATCCGACATAATTATTGAGATGTTCTTTCTGTGAGCCGCGGAGTCTGACCGTTCCGCCGGTGGCTTTTGCGTTGCACATGGAGCATTTGCAATAGTCGGGGTTATCGTTTATGGAGAAGGAAAGCATATGGCAATCCTTTGCGAAATTGAGGGTCTTCCCTCTCGCCCTCAGCATTTCAACAACGTCAAGCAAGCCGGAATAAAGCGTTTCGAACACACTGTCATCGGAAGCGCAGGGCTGTGTTGATGAGGAATCGGCGGCGCTCGCTCCTCCGCCGTTCAGGAATTTCTGATAGTATCTGTCGGCAAGAGACATTACCGTGCCGTCGGGATTGAGCGTTCCCTCGGGAGGCATTTCGCCCTCGCCCATGGGCTTATAGTACCAGAACGAATGGGCATTGAGCATCTGCGGGCCCACAAAGCTGCCGTAGTAGCTTTCGGGGGTTATCTCAACGTGGATATTATTGATGTGACGCGCAAGTGAATAGTATTCCATTGTGCTGCCGCCGCCGAAGGTGTGCATACAGAAACGGTTTTTGGTGGGAGTTCTGAAGAAGAAATCCGTACCCTCGGGGATATCGGAGCATCTCAGCTTTTCGCTGTGGGAGTAGCTGACGTTGCAGAAGAACACGCCCAGATACTTCTCAAGGATATCGTATGCGGCGTACATATTTCCTCTCGTAGCGCCGTATATCTCCAGGTTTCCGTCAACGACCTTATACTCGTAGCCGTCAGCGCCCAGCTTTTCGCCGAGCTCCGTATCGAGGGGAACGCTGTGGAGTCTTATCGCTTTTCCTTCGTATTCGCCGTAGACCTTCGGCAGGGTGACGCCGGTCATCCTCTCGATATATTTCAGAAGAAGCTCGTAGGCAAAGTATATATTTTCGTTATAGCCGGTGCCGGCGGGAAGCACGAGAGAGTACTCCGAAACGTCGTTTCCGGCGATAGTGAACTTATACACTCTTTCGCCGTTTTCGAAATCGGAAAGATCAACTACACCTGCAAAATATGCCTTGAGGTAAAGGTTATCGCGGGCGGTCACCTTTCCGTCGGCGTCGATATCGGCGCCGCTTTCGTTGACGTAAACGTCATAACCTGCGACACGGCTGACAATTGCCTTAGAGTCTCGGGAATTGACCGCGCCGTCATCGTCGGCATCGCCCGTCTTATATGAATCGGTCTGCCATATCGGCTGGTTTATTCTGAGGTTGTCTTCACCTTTCGAATCAACAGCGAGCACGGGCAGGCACATTGCCGCAAGCATTGCCGTGACGAGGATCGCGGAAATCAATTTTTTCATGTTTTTTCTCCGGTATATTGTTTTAATTACTATACGTTAACCGTCAGCCCCAACGGCGCTCGCTTTTATATATCTGCACCAGCGGGGACTTCTCAAAGCTGATGGAGCCGGGCAGGTAGAAAGAGCCTGCGTTATCCGTACCGGTCAGTTTCGATACATTTGCTTTGATATAGTTATAGAGCCAGGTGTATCTCTCCTCGTAGAGCGCACGGGAGGATGCATCACCGTTTGTATACAGTCTGTCATATGCGGCGGACAGTCCCAAGAACTCGCAGTTCATCAGCATATTATTAAGATTCCAGCTGCAATCCGGATTGTCACACTCGTCTATCGCCGCCATGATCTCCGCTCTCATTTCCTCGTAGTGAGCGTTGAGATAGGACTTTGAATACACGTCGAAAGGACGGTAGAAGAATGCGCCGCAGCAGTTATCGGACCACTGCTCCGATGCCGCATCCAGAATGCAGATGTAGTTATACATATGCTCATATCCCGCTCCGTACTTCACACGGAGGAATTTCTTCATAAGACCTACGTATTCGTCAAAGGTCATGGAAGGATTCCACATGACCTCGGAGGCAAGATAAGCGTTCAGATCGCAGAGGGTATATTCCGGACCGTTTGACTGTACGCCCTCGTAATAGAAGCCTACAACGCCCTGCTCGCTCATCCATTTGATATCGTAATAGATATCGAAGAACTTGGGGCTGTCGACGATATAATAGGTATAGTTTTCGGGGTAGTACCAGGAATAAAGCTGCGCACCGGTCTCGCGGCAGATCTTGCCCCAGTTGCTGATCGCTTCCGCATCGAATTTCGCGGCGTGGGTATCGGAGTTGATGGGAGAGCATTTATCGGGATCTGACAGGCGGCACTTGGTACATCCGGAGATGTTGTCGCAGTAGCAGAGCACCATGTTATCCCTGGGACGGACGCTTTCGGGAACTCTGCCGTCGTACAGAATGGAGAATATCTGAACGTCGGGATATATTTCCTTTATTCTGTCGGCGGCACGGTCTATCATCGCCATATAAGTGCCGCAGGTGTTCTCTTTTTTGAAGGTAACGCTTCTTCCGTCAGCGGACAATTCATAGTATCCGGCGTAGTTTGCGAGGTGGTCCTTCTGCGAGCCGCGGAGCTTTACCGTTCCGCCGTTGGTTTTCGCATTACAGAGAGAGCATTTGCAGTAGTCGGCGTTATCGTTTATGGAGAAGGAGAGCATATGGCGGTTCTTTGCGAAATTGAGAGTTTTTCCTCTCGCCTTCAGCATTTCGATAACGTCAAGCATGCCGGAATACAGAATTTCAAACACAGCGTCGTCCGATGCGCAGGGCTGGCCTGCGTTGGAATCGGTCACGGTGTCACCGCCGCCGCTTAAGAATTTCTGATAATATCTGTCGGCAAGAGACATGACCGTGCCGTCGGGATTAATTGTTCCCTCCTCGGGCATGATCCCCTCACCCATGCACTTATAGTACCAGAACGAATGGGCATTCAGCATCTGGGCACCCACGTAGTAGCCGTAGTAGCTCTCGGGGTTGAGCACCCTGTTCAGGTTATTCTGATGGCGGGCAAGCGCGTAGTACTCGGTGGTGCTCTCGTTGCCGAAGGTGTGCATGCAGAAGCGGCACACGGTGGGGGTATTGAAATAGAAGTCGGTGCCCTCGGGAATATCGGAGGCTCTCAGCTTTTCGCTGTGGGAATAGCTGACGTTACAGAAGAACACGCCAAGATATTTTTCGATGATATCGTATGCGGCGTACATATTTCCTCTTGTTGCGCCGTATATCTCGAGATTTCCGTCAACGACCTTATATTCGTAGCCGTCGTCGCCCAGCTTTTCGCCCATTTCGGTATCGAGGGGAACACTGTGGAGTCTTATCGCCTTACCCCCGTAATCGCCGTACACTTTCGGCAGGGTGACGCCGGTCATCTTTGCGATATATTTCAGCAGAAGCTCGTATGCAAAATAGACGTTGTCGTTATAGTTGGCTTTTTCGGGAAGCACGAGAGCATATCCGGAAATATCGTTTCCGCCGATGGTGAACTTGTATACTCTTTCGCCGTTCTCGAAATCGGAAAGTTCAACTACACCTGCAAAATATGCCTTGAGGTAAAGGTTATCACGGGCGGTCACCTTTCCGTCGGCATCTATATCGGCGCCGCTTTCGTTGACGTAAACGTCATAACCTGCGATCTTACTGACTACCGTCAGCGAGTCACGGGAATTGACCGTGCCGTCATCGTCGGCATCGCCCACGGAAAACGAATCCGTTTTCCAGAACGACTGGTTTATTTTCAGGTTATCTTCTCTTTTCCAGTATCCGTCATCGGCAAAGACGGGAACGCAGAGGGCGGTCAGCATGACAAGGACCAGAATGACGGAAATAATTCTTTTCATGTTTCCTCCGGTATATATACTTGATTTATTGGGTTGACGTAATAAAAAATGCACCCCTGCTTTCGCAAGGGTGCAATTATACACGGTTCCACCTTGAGTTTAACTCTTGGCCCGTAACGAGGGCAACGGCACACTCATCGTGTGCGGCTCGGGAGTGGTCTTCACGGAGGTCTGCACAACGGGGCTTTCAGCCTGCGGCTCCGTCTCTCTCTGAGCTTTCATCCGTTACTCTTTCCGTCACAGCCTTTATATTTTAATTATAGTACGTTTTTCCCTTTTGTCAAGAGGGAATTTGCCGCTTATCTCTTCGTCCAGGTAGAGGGGATGAACGTTATCATCATGGGGAGGATCTCAAGACGTCCGAAAAGCATTGCCGCGGAAAGAACTATTTTGGAAACGCCCGAATATGCGGAGAAGTTGCCCGCAGGGCCGATGATATTTCCGAGACCGGGGCCTACGTTATTGAAGCAGGTCACCGTGGCGGTGATGTTGGTTTCAAGATCGAATGAGCCGGGGTCGAAGCTGAGGATGAAGAATATCACGCCCATACAGAGAATGTACAGGGAGAAATAGTTGCTGACGGAATGGAGCACGCTGCTTTCCACCGGCTTTCCCTCAAGCTTGACTACGCTGACGGATCTGGGGTGGATAAGGTGCAGAAACTCGTTTTTCATCATCTTGAAAAGGAGCATTACACGGGATATCTTCAGACCGCCCGCAGTGGAGCCCGCACAGCCTCCCAGGAACAGAAGCAGGAAGATGAGCGCACGGGATACCCCCGGCCACATGTTGAAGTCCGTGGTGGAATAACCCGTGGTGGTGACGACGGATGCGACCTGGAACGATGCCTGTCTGATCGCATCCGAGAAATTATCGAACAGATGGTAGATATTTGTCGTGATTATTGCCACGGAGGCGATAACGATGCAGATATACGTCCACAGCTCGGAGCTTTTCAGCGCGTCCTTGACCTTTTTGACAAGGATGAGGTAATATAGATTGAAGTTCACGCCGAACAGGAGCATGAATGCGGCGATGACCCACTGGCTGTACGCCGAATAGCCGCCGATGCTGTCGCCCTTTATTCCGAAGCCGCCGGTGCCGGCAGTTCCGAAGGAATGGACCACGCTCTCGAAAAAGCTCATGTCTCCCGCCCACAGGAAAATAATTTCCGCGGCGGTGATGCCGATATAGATGAGATACAGTATCTTCGCCGTATCCTTGACTCTGGGCACCAGTTTACCGATGATAGGTCCGGGCATTTCCGCACGGATTATATGGATGGAGCGGTCGGACACGTTGGGCACGATCGCCATGATAAACACCAGAACTCCCATACCGCCGACCCAGTGGGTGAAGCTTCTCCAGAAGAGAGCCGCATGGGACAGCACCTCCACGTTGGTGATAATGGACGAGCCCGTGGTGGTGAAGCCGCTGACGGTTTCGAAAAAGGCGTCTATATAATTGGGGATATCGCCGGAAATAACGAAGGGCACGGCGCCGATAGCGGACACGGCGACCCATGTGAGAGCAACGATAACGAAGCCCTCCTTGGCGTATATCACTTTATTTCTCGTTCTGCAGGCGAGCAGGAGAAGGCAGCCAAGGACTTCCGCCGCCGCAATGGTGACGACAAAAGCCTTTGACGCGATCCACTCGCCGTATATGAAGGACACCGCAAGAGGCAGGAACAGAAGCGCCGCTTCTATGCAAATCATCTGCCCGACGGTGTAGAATACCATTCTACGGTTCATATGATACTCCGTTTACAATATAATATCTGACAGGTCGTTCATGCCCTGCTTTTCGGTGATGACGACCACTCTGTCGCCGTTCATGATGACGTCGTCACCGTTGGGGATGATGACACGTCTGCCTCTGATGATGCCTGCTATCAGAAGACCGGGCTTCAGTTTCATATCCTTGAGGGAGATATTGAAATACTTGAACTCCTGACCTGCTATGAACTCCAGAGCCTCCGCTCTGTCATCCATGAGCTTGTACATGGTTTCTATATTGGAACCGAGAGAGTTTTCAAGCGCTCTCGCATATCTTACGAATACGTCGGAAATCAGCTTTCTGGGGCTGATTATGGTCTCAAGGCCCAGTTTTCTCGCCATGGAATAAAACTCGGGGCGGTTGACCTTGGTGATGACCTTGGGAAGACCTGCGTTGGCTGCGGCATAGGACATGAGGATGTTCTGCTCGTCGATGCCGGTGAGGGATACGAATGCGTCCATGGAGGTAAGCCCTTCCTCAAGAAGGAGCTCCTGATCCGCGCCGTCTCCCTGAATGACCACAGCCTTGGGATTACGCTCACGGAGCTTGAGCGCACGCTGATGGTTCTGCTCGACCACCTTCACGTCGCTTCCGCCGGAAATAAGCATTTTGGTGAGATAGAATGCGGTGCGGGATGCGCCGACGATCATGACGTTTTTCGCCTGTCTTGAGGTGATGCCTATATCGCGGAAGAGCTTCTGCACCTCGGCAAAGGTGGCTGTAACGCCGATCCTGTCTCCGGAGCGGAGCACGAAATTACCGTCGGGGATATAAAGCTCTCCGTCTCTGAGGACTGCACAGATAAGGTAATTATAGGGATACTTTTTCCTCATATCTATGAGCTTCATCCCGTCGAGGGCGGAATTCTCTCTGAGGTTCAGCTCTATCATCTCGAAATTGCGGCGGGAAAAAGTCTCTATATTGGCGGCGGCGGGCATTTTGAGAACGTGATAAAGCTCCTGCGCCGCAAGAAGATCGGGGTTTACCGACATGGAAAGATCGAGGCTCTGGCGGATGAATCCCAGAGAAGAGTCGTTATACTCGGGATTTCTGATCCTTGCCACGGTATGCTTTGCGCCCATTTTCTTCGCTATGAAGCAGGAAAGCATATTGGCCTCGTCAGCACCGGTAGCGGCGGCAAAAAGTTCCGCCTTTTCAACGCCCGCCTCAGCGAGAGTTGTATAGTCGGTACCGCTTCCGCACACGCCTATTACGTCATAAATATTTGTTATTTTGCGGATGACCTCGGGATTATTGTCTACGGCGACTATATCGTGTCCCTCCGCAAGGAGGCTTTCTATCACGGTGACGCCTATTTTTCCGCATCCTACGATGATGATTCTCATATCAGTACCTCAAAAAAAGTCAATATCGGTGGACGAAAACGCCCACCGATACCGTTATATTCTTACTGTACGAGTGACGTATCAGATTCGATTTTCACTCTGTCAGCCAAGCTTCGCGGAGTTAACCTTGATGCCGGGGCCCATGGTGGAAGCGATTACGCAGCTCTTGATGTACTGGCCTTTTGCTGCAGCGGGCTTCGCCTTGATGATAGCGCCCATAAGGGTGTCAAAGTTGTCCATAAGCTTTTCTGCACCGAAGGAAGCTTTTCCGATGGGGCAGTGGATGATATTGGTCTTGTCAAGACGGTACTCGATCTTACCGGCCTTAGCCTCCTGAACTGCTTTCGCAACGTCCATGGTAACGGTACCTGCCTTGGGGTTAGGCATCAGACCCTTAGGACCGAGGACCTTACCGAGACGACCGATCGTACCCATCATATCGGGGGTTGCGATAACAACGTCGAACTCGAACCAGTTCTCTTTCTGGATCTTCTCAACCAGATCAGCCTCGCCGACGTAATCAGCGCCTGCTGCCTCTGCTTCCTTTGCACGGTCGCCCTTCGCAAATACGAGGGTGCGGACGGTCTTACCGGTTCCGTGAGGAAGAACGATTGCACCACGGACCTGCTGGTCTGCGTGACGGGAGTCAACGCCAAGACGAACGTGCAGCTCGATGGTCTCGTCGAATTTAGCCTTGGAAGTGTCGCAGACGAGCTTTACTGCATCTGCGGGATCGTATGCTACGGTCTTATCGAAAAGCTTTGCGCTTTCCTTGTATTTCTTACCCTTAAACATTTCAGTCGCCCTCCTTATTCCTCAACAGTTACGCCCATAGAACGTGCGGTGCCTGCTACCATGCTCATAGCGGCTTCGATGGAAGCTGCGTTCAGGTCGGGCATCTTTGTCTCGGCGATCTGGCGAACCTGCTCCTTGGTGATGGAAGCCACTTTGGTCTTGTTGGGAGTACCGGAAGCGGTCTCGATACCTGCCGCCTTCTTGATCAGAACGGCTGCGGGAGGAGTCTTGGTGATGAATGTGAAGGAACGGTCAGCATATACCGTGATAACTACGGGGATGATCAGACCGATATCGTTCTTTGTTCTTTCGTTGAACTCTTTGGTGAAGTTAGGGATAGCTACGCCGTATGCACCCAGAGCAGGACCTACAGGGGGCTGAGGAGTAGCTTTACCAGCGGGAAGCTGGAGCTTTATATAGCCTATAATTTTCTTTGCCATAGTATTAAATACCTCCGTATGTGGTTATACGACGGGAGAACTCAGATAAATTTTTCTCCCTCCCACAATGAATGTGCCGCAGGGCACGTATCTCCCGGGGGAGATTATTTGGAAATGTGTCTGATCTCCTTGATGTTTGCCTTGATGGGCATATCACGACCGACTGTGGACACGATGACCGTGACCTCGCCGTTGTCGGAGATCTCTGCAAGACGGCCGCTGTATCCAGAGAAGATACCCTCTGCGATATTGACCTCGTCACCGATGACGAACTCATCGCCGCCAGCCTTATGTGCAGTTTCGCCGAGCAGGGATTCAACTTCCTCGTCCGTAAGCGGTACCGGCTTTGATCCGGGGCCTACGAATCCGGTCACGCCCGTGATGTTTCTGACGATGTGCCAGCTTTCGTCGCACATTATCATTTTTATCAGAACGTATGCCGGGAGAAGCTTGGACTCTTTCGTTTTCATCTCCTCGCCTTCCCCTTCGGTGATGACCTCCATGGGAATGCGGACTTCTTCGATGAGCTCCTGAACGCCTCTGTTTTCGACGATCTTTTCAAGGCTTGTCTTTACCTTGTTTTCATAACCGGAATATGTGTGCGCTACGTACCAGCGCATTCCGGCATTCATCTCGTTTATGTCGCTCATTGGGACAGCTCCCTTAAATAAGTCTTCCGAGGATCCAGATGAATCTTCCGAAGATCAGGTCTACAAGACCTGTAAGTGCTGCGAATACGATCATAACGACGATGACCATGATCGTGTTGGTACGAACAGCCGAGGGGCTGGTCCACACGATTTTCTTAAGCTCTGCTTTAACGCTCTTGAGCCATGCTCCGAAACGCTTGAAAACGGAAGGCTTGGAGTTTTTCGCCTTGACCGGTTTTTCAGCCTTTTTCTCGGCGGTGTTGGTTACTTTTTCGTCAGCCATTGCTTTACTCCTTTACTTCGTTTCTTTGTGCAGAGTGTGCTTGCGGCAGAAACGGCAGTATTTGTTCATTTCAATTCTGTCGGGATCGTTCTTCTTGTTTTTCTTAGAATCGTAATTCCGCTGCTTGCATTCGCTGCATGCGAGAGTGACTTTAACTCTCATTTTTCGGCACCTCCTGTGTATTCGGACTCAGTCCGTGAATTTGGCGGACACCCGCCATGTACCTCCCTCCGGGGCACAAAAAAATAGCCCTCAATCAGAGGTAGAGTTATTATAGCAAATGCTTTCACTTTTGTCAATACCTTTTTTTGAAAAAATTCTACATATATATAACCGCGATTTTTTGCTTCACTTTTTCCCGCAAAATCCAGCACGCATACGGAGAAAATCCCCGCCGCAAAATGTCCGTTTTCCCTTGACTTTCCGTTTTTTGCCGTGGTATACTTTCCGTAAGATCACAGCTGAAGGAAGGTGTTATCATGAGTAAAATGAAAGCTGTAATCATTGGCTTCGGCGGACGCGGTCAGGGCTATTCCGACTACATGTTCGGCCACGGCAGCGAATACGAAATTGCGGCGGTGGCAGAGCCCCGCGAATATCTCCTTAAAAAAGCCGAGGAGAAATATTCCTGCCCGAAAGAAAACCTTTTCCGTGACTGGCGCGAGCTTCTCGCCCGCGGCGTTATCGGCGACGTGCTTTTCGTCTGCACCAACGACAACGACCACGTTGAGCCCGCAATCGAAGCCATAAAGACGGGTTATAAATTCCTGATGGTGGAAAAGCCCATCGACAAGGATATTGAAAAGTGCAACGAGCTGGTACGCGTCGCCAACGAATACGGTGCAACCGTGCAGGTCTGCCACTCGCTCAGATATACGAGATTTTTCCGCACTCTCAAGGACAAGCTTGAGGAAGGTGCGGTGGGAGACATCCTCTGCATCAACCACATCGAGGGTGTTGGCGTGTTCCACATGTCCCACAGCTACGTCCGCGGCGACTGGGGCCGTGACGATTCCAGCCCCATGCTTCTCGCCAAGTGCTGTCACGATACGGACCTGCTCCTCTGGCTGACGGGAAAGCACTGCCGTGCGGTTTCCTCCTTCGGCTCGCTGACTCATTTCAGACCGGAGAACGCCCCCGAGGGCGCGCCCGACCGCTGTATCGACGGATGCCCCCACGGGGATACCTGCCCCTTCAACGCCATGACTTATTTTGAAGATAAAGGCTGGCAGTTCCTTGCCGTTGAAAAAGAGGGCTTCACCGACGTGGAGGAAGCCATGAGAAAAGGCAGATACGGCCGCTGTGCATACAAGTGCGACAACAACGTGGTGGATCACCAGACCGTGAACATGGAATTTGAGGGCGGCGCTACCGCGACTCTTACCATGTGCGGCCTTTCCGACTGCGGACGCCAGACCCACATCATGGGCACGAAGGGCGAGATATACGCCGATTTCTATAAGAACAGCATCGTTATCCACGATTTCACCAACGGCAACAAGACGGAAATTTACGTTTCTCACGAGTCCTCCGGACACGGCGGAGCGGACACCCTGCTGGTAGCTGATTTCCTGCGTGTGGCAAGGGGCGAAAAAGAGCCCGATACCCCCGTTGAGATGTCCGTGGAGAGCCATGTGGTCGCCATGGCCGCGGAGGAATCCAGGATCACGGGAAAGAATATAGTATTGAGATAAATAACCCGCACCTACGGTGCAAGAAAGAAAAGCCATCCGTGACGGAGCGCCCACATAGGGATTTTTTCACCGCTGACCGGAAAGAAAAATAAGAATAATATTTCAAGCACGACTGGAAGATTCCCGAATATCTAATGAAAAAATGACCGAAACGAGACTTTCCGTCATTTTATTATATTTTCCTTTGTCCGTTTCGCACGTGTGCCGTACCTTTGTACCGCGACGCCGCTCCGAAACGTACAATCAGCGGCGCCTCTCTCCCTATGTGCACGCTCCTGAGGATGGCTTTTTCTTTATACTGGGAATAA
>JAZUGU010000097.1:0-7926 GCA_045641325.1 Candidatus Avispirillum sp. | reverse complement strand
AGCCACTGAGGGACGACCTCCTGGAAGCCGATAACGTCGGCATCGGATGCTGTCACCTCTGATTTTATTCTCGGGCGGCGCTCGCCGATGGAATGGCCGTCCGGGTCATCGCCGCAGCGCACGTTGAGGGAAAACACACTGAGGCGCACCGTTTTATCAACGGTCTTTGTGTATTCTCTTCTCGCTGATTCCGGATATGAGATCAGCGGTTCTGCCGTGGCGGGAGTCACGGTGACGGAATTTTTCAGGTCTTCGGCGCAAAGCCGCACGGACAGTTTCGTATCCGAAAAGCGGGTGCCGAGGCCGTCATCCGTATCAAAGCAGGCGGAAGGCCCTTTTCCGTAGTACGCGGAAATGCGGTCCGCGGCCGTCACCTTATGGGCCGTTTCCGCCATGGAAACGCCGAGCGGTGTATATTCCGTGAGCCAGCAGCCGGAGGCGGCGGCTCTTTTGGGATAGTTGTTTTCCGTTTCAAATCTGCAGGTGTTCTTTGCATCTGCGGTACGCTCCGGGGTCATGCCCATGATACCTTTACAGTATCCGTGCAGGCCGTACACGTCAAGGAGCGCTTCAAGTATCTCACATTCCGTATCGGTGCACACCCATACGTCAAAGCCGCTCCCGGCGAGAGCACGGAACAGCTCTTCAAAGCGTGCCGTTCCCGTGTCGCCCACGGTAAACGATACGGCGGTATCGCCCGTCCCCCACGTGACGGTTTCCGGCGTTTTTCCTTTATAGTATTCAAAGCACCGCTTGGCGACGGCATAGGTATCGTAGGGCGACATCCCGCAGGTGAACATACCTGCAAGGCCGTTTGCCTCTGCGATTTTTGTCATCCGTGCCATGCCTGCGGCAAAGGTTTTCCAGTTATCGTCCCCGGTCAGAGTCCGTACGGTTTCCTCCGGGAATCCATCCGCGGAAAACGCGCCGTATTTCTGACGGAGTGCTCTGAATGAGGAAGAAAGACTGCTGCGGATACTTTTGCACTCCGCATACTCCGCCGAATCTTCCGGGAAGGATTCCATGATTTCGTATGCGATGTTGTTTATATCACGCTGAACGTACGGAAATGCCATATGCTCCATCTGGTAGACCGCGAACTGCTCCGCCGGGTCAAACGTGGAGACCGAGCCTATCATGCAGTAGTTATGGCCGTCATAATCCTCTGCGATCTTACCTTCTTTTATGAGAAAGCCGTTTATCTCATCGGTGACGGGATCGGAAAAGATGCCGTCGGGAACAAGGGGCACGGTCTCTCTCTCTTCAGAGTATTTCTCAAGGGAGAGGCATCCCGCAAAATAAGCTTTCAGATACAGGCAGTCTCTGGCGTTCACCTTTCCGTCGAAAAGGATATCACCCTGTGAGCAATAGAATCTGACGTTGTTTTCAATATTGCTCTTGATAACGTATATGTCGCGGGCATCGACAGCGCCGTCGGAATTGACGTCACCGAGGGTGAAGACCGACTCCGCGAAAGAAACGGGCAGCATGCCGAAAACGAGCACCGCGCAAAGCGCCGCCGACAGCATCCTTATCACTTTTCCGTTCTTTTTCATACTTGCCTCCCGGATGGGTATCCGATTTGATTATACAACATTTCCGATCATTTTGCCATAATTTTGTTAAAAAAAACAGCCCCGCTGCCGCAGGGCTGAAAATATTTACAGCGCACGTTCAGTGCACGATCACCGACACGCCGTCGGGGATCGCAGTTACCGAGGCATCGGGGTTTCCCGTCAGCATCTCCGCCGTTTTCACGGCTTCCTCAAGAGAATGAGCGGGGATCATATGTAATCGGCGCACAAGCTCATCCGGGGCATCGGACACGTAAACGATGCGTGCCCGCTTCAGCACTCTCATCATGATCTGTGCCTGCCATTGGTCGGGCTTTGTTTCCCGCCGGCTTCTATGCATGATTCCCTCATACAGGGCATCCATGTCGTCTCCGCCGGACATTTCCCGGCAGAAGGCTTCGCCGCCGTGCCCGTCGTCCGCTTTGGCGAGCATGATGATCACGCCGCCCGCCTTTACCGTTGCCTCCGCCGCAGTCATTCCCTTGACGGACTGGTATATATTCTGGTCCAGAGGATACCCTCCGTTGCTCGTGATCACGATATCCGCCGGTGACGGCTCCACGCCGCACAGCTTTTCAAGAAAACCGCACCCTGCCTCATGTGCCCGGCACAGCTCTCCCGCCGCCGCATAAATGACCTCTTTTTCTCCGTTGAGCACCACGTTGAAAATGAACCGGAGCCCTGCCCTGCGTGCCGCCCACACCATGTCCTCATGGATGGCATTGCCCTTCAGTGTTCCCGCACGGGCAGAGGGGCTGTGGATAAACTCCGCGCAATGGTTTGCCAGCACCGTTTCCCTGCCTGCCACTCCCGGCAGGACCGACTTTCTGCCGCCGGAATATCCGGCGAAAAAGTGAGGCTCTATAAAGCCCTCCGCCACCAAAAGGTCCGCCTCGCAAGCGAGACGGTTGATATAGCACTCTCCCCCGGAGGGCAAAGTGCCCAGCAGGACGAGATTTTCCCGGTCATCGCAATCGTGCACTACGATATGCTCGTGCTCCGCGATATCCTCGCCGAATTTGCGGATCAGCTCATCCCGTGTGGTACTGCGATGGCATCCGGTGGCAACCAGAATAGTGATCTCGGCTTCGGGGTTTCCCCGGCGGATCTCACGCAGCATGGGCGGGATAAGCAGTTTACTGGGGACGGGGCGGGTATGGTCGCTTGCGATGATCGTCACACGGCTCATCCCCCGGCTCAGTTCCGCAAGCCCCGGTGATCCGACCGGATGCATCAGAGCCTCCTCTGCGATTTCCTGCTGTGTTTTTCCGGGATCGTAGCCCGTGATACGGGATTCAAGTACCGCCTGCAAACGGTGCTCCGGCAGGTCGACGGACTTTTTCTCTTTTCCGTATGGGAATTCCAGATGTACCATTATGTATTTTTCTCTTCTCAACCGTTTTCGGATAACGGCCTCATTTTTCCCTGCGTTTATACATTACGATTTCCGGGTCACAGCCATTACAGCCGTACTCGCAGACGAGGATAAACGTCTCATCCGCCACGACTCCGTAGCACCTTTCCGAATCCGTTCTTTCGATCTGATTTCCGAGATATATGTCGCCGTCTTTCAGAAAGGTGACCGCAGTTCCGTTTGAAAGCGGATACTCCAGGTTCACATATGCACCGGAAAGCAAATTGAGATCGTCCACATGTAATCCGCTGATACCCAATGCGTTGATCTCTTCGATCAGGCTCTTTTTCAGCTCCGGAAAATCTTTGTTTCTTTCGGCGATACAGCTTCCGCCGAAAGGATGCGCGCCGCATTTTTCACATCCGCCGCAATCTGCGAATCTGCCGCAATCCGCACAGCAGTCAATGCCGCAATAAGTCATACTGATATCCTCCGTAAAACTAAGTTTCGTTCTTTCAAAACAGCCCGCGGTTCGCGGGCTGAAATGATATTATTCGATGGGTTTCATTGTCGGGAAGAGAAGGACGTCACGGATGGAGGGGCTGTCGGTGAGGAGCATGACCATACGGTCGATGCCGAATCCGATGCCGCCCGTGGGAGGCATGCCCAGTTCAAGTGCGTACAGGAAGTCTTCATCGGTATGGTTGGCTTCCTCGTCGCCCATTGCCGCAAGTGCATCCTGCGCTTTGAAACGTTCTCTCTGGTCGACGGGATCGTTCAGCTCGGAATATGCGTTTGCCATTTCCCAGCCGTTCATGAAGAACTCGAATCTCTCTACACGGTCGGGGTATCCGGGCTTCATTTTCGTCAGAGGAGAGATCTCGATGGGATGATCCATGATGAACGTAGGCTGGATAAGCTTATCCTCTACGAACTCCTCGAAGAAGAGGTTCAATATATCGCCTCTCTTATGCTTTGCTTCAAACTCGATGCCCTTCTCTTTTGCGGCCTTCTGCGCTTCCTCAAGGGTTTTGATCTCGTCAAAGTCAACTCCGGCATACTTCTTTACAGCCTCGGTCATGGTCATTCTCGCGAAGGGTTGGCCAAGATCCATTTCGATGCCGTTATAGGTGATCTTGGTAGTGCCGAGAACGTCCTCTGCCACATGGCGGTACATATTCTCAGTCAGGTCCATCATGCCGTGGTAATCGGTATACGCCTGATAGAGCTCCATAAGAGTGAACTCGGGGTTATGTCTTGTATCAAGGCCCTCGTTACGGAACACTCTGCCGATCTCGTACACTCTTTCCATACCGCCGACGATAAGTCTTTTCAGGTACAGCTCAAGGGAGATACGGAGACGGAAGTCCTCGTCCAGAGCGTTATGATGAGTTTCGAAGGGACGTGCCGCCGCACCGCCCGCGTTTGTGACGAGCATGGGAGTCTCGACCTCCATAAAGCCCTGGTCATCCAGCCAGCGGCGGATGGAGGTGATGATCTTCGATCTCTTTACAAAGGTATCCTTGACCTCGGGATTCATGATGAGGTCAACGTATCTCTGGCGGTATCTCATATCGGTATTGGTGATACCGTGATATTTCTCGGGAAGGACCTGCAGGCTCTTTGACAGCAGGGTGACCTCTTCCGCATGGACGGAGATCTCCTCGGTCTTCGTCTTGAAGACATAGCCCTTGATGCCGACGATATCGCCTATATCCATTTTCTTGAAGGAGGCATAGGGCTCTTCTCCGACGGAATCCCTTGCCACGTAGCACTGGATCTTTCCGGGGAGGTCCTGCACGGTGCAGAAGGACGCTTTGCCCATTACTCTTTTGGACATTAGTCTTCCCGCGATGGATACGGTCTTGCCCTCCAGCTCCTCATAATTCTCTTTTATGTCGGTGCTGTGGTGGGTGGTATCGTATTTGGTTATAACGAAGGGGTCATTGCCCGCTTCCTGAAGGGCTGCCAGCTTTTCGCGGCGTATTCTCGCCTGCTCGCTCAGGTCAAGCTCGGGTGCGTTTATGTTTTCTGCCATGATTCTACCTTATTTCTTTGCCTTGGATACGGAGAGGACCTTCAGCTCGAACTCACCTGCGGGGGTCTCAACGGTGACGGTATCGCCCTTCTTGGAGCCTACGAGTGCCACGCCGATGGGGCTGTGGTCGGAAATCATATTATTGAAAGGATCGACCTCGTTGGAGCTGACGATGGTATATTCCTCGTCATTATCGGTCTTTGAATTATGGACTTTGACCTTGGAGCCGATATTTGCGACGCCTGCTTTACCGCCGGTCTCATCAACGATCTTTGCGTGCTTGATGAGCTCTTCCAGCTCCGCGATCCTTGCATAGCATTTTGCCTGCGCGTCTCTCGCCTCGTCGTACTCACTGTTCTCGGAAAGGTCTCCGTGGCTTCTTGCCTCTGCAAGACGCTCCTTGATGGCGGGGACTTCTACGTCCTTACAGTAATCGAGCTCGTCGACAAGCTTCTGATAACCTTCTTTGGTATAAAGGGTATAGGTGATTTCTTCCATGATATTTATGTCCTTTCGGGATGAATTATTTAAATGATTCGACTGCCGCACGGAGCTGGTCATCCTCGCTCTGGCTCAGAAGGTATACGTTTTTCTTTGCAGCTTCTTCGGAAAGCTTAACCTCCACGTCGGGCGCGATGCCGACGCCGTCGTAGTTGTCCGAGAACGGCGGGCAATAATACCGGTAGGTATATTTGAAGCCCGTTCCGTCGTTGAAGGATTTGACGGTCTGCATACTGCCCTTGCCGTAGGTGTTTTCGCCTACCACCGTGGCTTTTTTATAATCTCTCAGTGCCGCTGTGAAAAGCTCGCCGGCACTTGCGGTATTGCCGTTGGCGATGACAGCCATGGGCATTTTTATTTCTTCTTTATCCGAGGTATACACCGTTTCCTCGTTGCCGTCACGGTCGACGGTTCTGATAACGGGGCCCTCGGGGAGGAGCATATCGAGGACGGCGCAGACCGAATCAAGCTCGCCGCCGGGGTTATTTCTCACGTCGAACACAAGCTTTTCGGCGCCGCCTGAAATAAGCTCGTCAAGTGCTTTTTTGAACTGCTCCGGTGTTTTGGAATCGAAGGAGGAAATATTGATGATACCCACCGTTTTATCGGTTTCGGAGAATTCGCAGCTGACCGTATATTCTGTGACGTAGCCGCGCTCGATGGAGAATTCCACGGGATCCGCGGAGCCTTCACGGTACACGGCGAATTCCGCCGTAGTTCCCGCCTCGCCGCGGAGCTTTGAGAGTGCCACGGTATATCCGAGGGATGCGACGGAAACGTATTCCCCGTCCTCTTTGACGTATGCGATAAGGTCGCCGGGAAGGACGCCCGCTTTTCCTGCGGGAGAATCGGGAAAGACATTGATGACCTGGATCGCACCCTCGTCGGCGTTATAAGTTACCGACACTCCGATGCCCTGCATTTCGGCATTGGAATCGGCGATGAGCTCGTCCATTTCTTCTTTATTGAAATATTCAGCGTATTTATCCCCGATACCCCACATATATCCTTTGAGAACGCTGTCGGAAAGCGCTTCCTCGTCTATATCGTAGAGGTATGCGGAACGGATCTCCGAGTCTACCGCTTTCAGCTTTGCCTGCAATGCGGTATCCGTCTGTTCGCTTTGGGCATACAGGGTCTGATAATCCGAAAGCCTCCTCCGGAAGGTGGAGGAAAGGCAGACGAAGGTCGTCATGAAGGTGGCGACTACCGCAAGTATCAGAACGGTGATGAACACGCCGGTGGGGATGCCTCTCGTATAGAGCGGTACTGCGGCTGTTTTTCCGTTATTCTCCGCTTTCCCGGGGAAAGACACTTCTGCTTTTTTATCTGTTCTCTCTGCGGGGGTATTATCCGCCGCCTCTTCCTCTCCGTTCAGGTCGGGAAGATATTCCACCGTAGGAGCGACGGGCTCTTTTTTAGTCCCGTTTTCTTCGGGAATATTGTTTTCGTCCATTATCGGTTCCTTGCTGACTTATAGTTATACTGCGGCGTTCATATAGCCGAGGGCGTTGACCTTTGAGCCGTTGACTCTGAACTCGAAATGCAGGTGGTTGCCGGTGGAAAATCCGGTAGAGCCCACGTATCCTATGACGTCGCCCTTGCCTACGCTCTGTCCCGAGCCGACGGCAAGCGCCGAGCAATGTGCATAGAGTGTTGCACAGCCGTTGCCGTGGTCGATGAGCACGTAGTTGCCGTAGCTGTAATGCCACTCGGCACGCATAACGGTTCCGTCATTGGAGGCATAGATGGGAGTGCCGCCCGCAATTGCGCAGTCTACGGCATAATGGGGTGAGCCGTTGGGGTCGGAGTCACCGTAATAGCAGGAAATATATCCGCCTGCAGGCAGAGGCCACATATACTCGCCGTCAGCCGTTACCTGAGAGGAATTCTGCTCGGCGATAGCGGCAAGCAGTGAGGACAGTTCGCCGTCAAGGGCGGCTTCCTGTGCTTTTGCTTCCTCATACTGTGCCTGATATTCATTCTTATCGTTCTGGAGAGAGTTCCAATAGTTTTCGCTTTCCTCCGCAAGTCTCGCGGATTCGGCTTTATCTATCTCGAGGCTTTCCAGAGTTTCCTCCTGAAGTGCCTTGGAGGCTTTCAGGTCGGTCACCTGCTGATTGAGAGCAGCCTTCTGCTCCTTATAGCTTGCCAGATTTTCTCTGTCGTATTCGATCATGTTGGAGAGACGCTCGAATCTGGAAAGGAAATCACCGATATCCTCGGCACCGATGAGGATGCCCAGGTAGCTCTGCGTTCCGGTTTCCTGATTTAAGCGCATACGCTCCTTGATGCGCTCCGTGGTGACCTCGATGGAACTTTCGAATTCCGTGATGGCTTTTTCCGCATCGGCGATCTGGGTATCAAGCTCCGATACCAGCGCCTCGGATGCCTGGATCTTCTGACCGACGGTGCTGACCAGGTAGTCCAGATACTCTTTTCTCTGTGCGACCTCCGAC
>JAZUGU010000096.1:0-19844 GCA_045641325.1 Candidatus Avispirillum sp. | reverse complement strand
AGAGAGCAAAAACCGGAAAGAGAAAAAAGACTAATAAACCAAGAACGGTGGGAAAATTTCCGAATATCTAATGAAACAATGACCGAAACGAAAGTTTCGGTCATTTTGTTATATCTTTCCTTTGTCCGTTCTGAACACCTGCCGTACCTTTGTACGGCAACGGTATTCAGAACGAACAATCAGCGGCGCCTCTCTCCCTATGTGAGGGCTCCTAAGGCTCTTTTTTTATGCATAGAAATTGTGACTTCCTATTGTGGTAACGTAGGCTCTGTTGTCTGCGACCCACGTGTTTTCCGCAATTGAATCGTTGACGAAGAACAAAAGATTTTCTCCGATGCTCGCACCGTCAAGGCAAAGCTTTGCGGCAATGATACTGTCCCTGTCGGGATCGTTATATACGGTACCGTTGGCGGCGGGAGTGAACTGAACGCCGAATTTTCTGTCGAATATAACGTCATAGATCGTATCCGGATATAATTCGCTTCGCACTCTGTTAAGAACAACGGTGCCGACGGCTACCTTGCCGAGAAACGGCTCCACTCCGGCCTCTGCGCTGATTATCCTTGACAACCAGTAAACTTCGTCATCATCGTAAAATCCGTCGCCCGATACAATACTTCCTTTTATTTTCTTTATATCAACCGAGTAATCCTTGCCGTTCCATATGACCTCGCAGTTGAATGCCTTGGCAAGAGTCCTCACGGGAACGTACATCGTTCCCGAAATAATGATAATGCCTGTCCCGGCCCACAGATATCTGCCGTTTGCAATTATGTAATTGCTCGTGTTTTTCGATGTGATCTCAAGGTTGTCCGTTTTAACAAAAGCGGTTTTTGTCCCGGAATCCCAGCTGATGTATTCTGCACCCATTCGTGATGAGAATTCTCTGATACCAACATAAGTAACGGAATTCTTCAGAAAAGCGGTACCGTTGTATTTCGCGCCGTCTATGCTGATACTGATTGCTTGTCCTTCTTTGGCGGAAACGGACGGTATAAGCAATGTCAATACAAAAAGCACGGAAAGTACGAAACTCAGACATTTTTTAATACTGTTTTTCATTCTGTTTTCCTTTCTTAATCGTCGGGTTGTCCGGTGGTGTACCACCGTGATATATTTTAACATCGGTCGAATGGACGGACAACACAAAATAATTTCCTTGGAAACGCAGTAAACCGTAGGAAAAAGACGAATAATTGTATAAATCCGATTGATTTTCGGAAAGCTTTGTAGTATTATATATGATGTAATATGAGTAATTATGCCTATAATGGAGTAAATAATGAAATCAAGATATATATTACTTACGGTTTCCGTATTTCTGATACTTCCGCTGATGCTGTCCGGATGCGGTATCCTTTCGTTCAGCCACGAGTCAGAGAAAGAGGAAGAAACTACCGTCTTTGATGAAACAACTGCTCCCGACGAGATCGACAAATTCGTCAGCGATTATGAAACAGAAGCGACCGAATTCATGAAGGATCTTTCCGGTAAAAAGTATGACGGCGGTACCTTTCAGATAGCTACCGCAGGAAAAAATCTCGTTTCTCCGACGGATAATACTCCCGACGTCATTTCGCAGGACATGAAAGAGAGAAATGCCGCGGTCGAACGGGCCCTTGAAATATCTATCATTTCAAAAAACGTAAATCCGGATACTATGCTCAACGAGATAAAGGCGGCAAATCTGTCCGGCAGTTATTATGCGGATGCGGTTATGATACCTCAGAAGTATATCGGTGCTTACGTGACGGGAGGTGCGCTGATCAATCTGAGAAGCCTTCCCGGATTTGATTACACAGGCGGTTATCTGTACCAGACCGGAGTTTCCGCAGGGACCGGCGGCGATGATATATATGCTATTGCAGGATATGCATCCCTCGACCCCGAAAGCCTCAGCTGTGTTTATTTTAATAAAGATATCGTCTCAAAGCTCGGCCTTGCGTCACCGTATGAACTTGTGAAAAACGGTGAGTGGACTGCGGATAAATTCATAGAGTACGGCTCCGGAGTCAAAAATCTGGATGGCACTTATTATTCATACGGCGCGCAGAACGTCAGCCCATATATTTCAGATCTGTTTTATTTTGCATTCGGCGGAAGACTTGTGACCAGCACGGTCGGTTATTTCCCGTCAGTTGCTCTTAACGGTGAAGCACCTGCCGCAACTGTTTCCAAGGTTTCGTCTGTCGTTAATATGGAGAAAGCGTTCGGCTCATCACTTGAATCAATAAACGCTTTCAAAGAAGGAAAGATGCTGTTCCTTGTTGACAGAGTATCAACGATGAAATCGATTGCCGATACTTCCTTTGACTGGGGCGTGCTTCCTCTCCCGAAGCTTAATAAAGAACAGAGCGATTATTACTCGCTTGCATATTACGGCGATGCCTTGTTCTTCGGAGGCTTGTCTACGGCACCCGATTACGGTGAGGTCGCTGACGTTATAACAGCTCTCAATATAATGGCGTACGGATACTCAAATGACAGTTTCGTTACGAATTGCTCGTACTATTATCTCAGAGATAACGTATCAATGGATATGCTCTCTGCGGTTCTCGCGCATCCGGTATACGATTTCGCGTATTCCTTCGGAGAAATAAACAGTTACGTTTCAAACGGCACGTTTATGGCAGTGCGAAACACGGTCACGGGAATATCTTCGCTTCAGAGATATCTTGATATGTATAACGGGCTGTTCGAAAATTCTATGTATTCCATGTTCAACGTAAATTAACTGAAAGGGTAAAAATATGAAATTCACACTTGAAAACTCCAGAGATAAGACCTATACTGCGGCACAGCATATGCAGTCCGCATTTCCCGGGAAATTCTGCGGCGAATGTGATGCCGAATTCGTAAATGCGTCAAAAACACTTGCCGTAGGTGTATCGGGGCTTCCGTATTATATGCCTCTCTGCCTCTATATTCTCAATAATCCCACAATATCGGGTTACCTTTGCGGGTTCTCTGATGAAAACAACCTTTTCACGGTTTCCGGTGAAATCAAACACTATACCGACTCCGGCGAAAAAGCGCTTCCCGAAAACGTCAAGGAGGCTATCAGTGCTTCCCTTGGCGTACTCGACAAGAGTGCGGGATATATTGACGACGAGGGCGCTCACGTGATCGACCTCAAAATGCATCCTGTCGGATCTCACTTTGATGTAAACCTCCTTCTCGGCAACAGAGTCGGATTCGATAATCCTCTTCTGACAACTCCCAAGGCAGCACTCGATTCATTTGGCAGAGGTTCTTTCAGAGCAGCCGCCGAAACAACGGTGCTTGCGAACAGATACGTTCTCAGAATGGAAGAGAACGGTGAACCCGTAAACCGCCAGTTCTATATCGTTGAAAACGGAAAGCAGATATTCTATTCCGCAAACGCGCACGAGAACGTAAAGTCCGCCGTATGCCGCCATCTGCAGAACAGGACCGTCATTACATATGAAACCGAATGCGGTCTCAGAATCACCCGTACCATTTTCATCATGCCCCAGGAAGAGGGTATGCCCGAAGCTGTCGAGGCACAGAGAGTGGAGATTGAAAACCTCGGAACAAACGACAGAAACGTAAAAATCGTTTTCACCGGTATGTTCGGTATTTTCGATCAGAACGGTGTGGCAGGCGATATAGTGTACGTCAATATCGTGCATGAGTCCGGCATCGTTCTTGACGGCGATGACGTAGCAGCTCTGTCGCCTCACTTCAATCCCGCATACGGCAAACGTGCAAGAAGATTTTCCACTATGTTCGTAAACGGCGAATATATGGACGAATACTGCTGTGATTATAACGACCTTGTGGGCAGCGGCGATATCCTTCATCCCGAACACGTGGCTCATCTTTCTTCCCACCAGTCCAGAAAGTCAGCACCTTTCTTTGCAATGGCAAAGAGCATTACGGTAAGAGCAGGTAAAACCGTTGCCGCAGATTCTTTCGCAGGTATCGTCAGCGATCCCGTCAATGCCGATGAACCCTTCAAAAAGCAGTTTGAGTGCTTCGTTTCAAAATATAAGAGCGGCGAAGCTCTTGCTGAAACTTATAAAAGCGTCATCGATTTTGTGGACGGCTATGCTTCATATATCGATTTCCGTTCCGATGATAAGATGCTGAACTCCTATATCAGCCATAACCTGCCTTTCCAGGTGCTTTACCAGTCGTTCGTTACAAGAGCGTTTGCATGGACACAGAAGGGCGGACGTATGGTCGGCTTCCGCGAGATACAGGATATGTATGCCTCCATGTACTATATGACTGCCATGGGCAATTCAGCCCTTGCGAAGGATATGATAAAGCAGTGGGCCGCAAACGTGTACGAAGAAGGCTATGCAAACCATAATTTCTATTGGAACGCAACTGGTGCAGGTGGTGCATCCGATGACCAGCTCTGGCTCGTGCAGGCAGTTTACAGATACGTTATGCTGACCGGCGACACCGACTTCCTTGATAACGAATGTCCCGTTTCCGGAAGCGATAAGGTAAGAAGCGTGTTCGATACGATGATCGCCGCCGTAACTTACAGCGGATGTATTTCTCTCGGAAAACACGGACTGCCTCTGCTTGACGGATGTGACTGGAACGACTGCCTCTGCCTCGACAGAGATGCATATAACGGTCCTTCAAAGATCGCCGCATACCGTGAACAGCTTGAAAGAACTGGTGCCGCATGGGGCGAGGAGCCTATTGAGAACCACCTCTGCGAGAGCGTTATGAACGCATTCCTTCTCAAGCTTGCTTACGATCAGCTGATAGAGCTCTCCGAACTGACCGGAAGAAATGAGTGGAAAAAGGTACTTACGGAGCGTTGTAATAAGCTTTACGATAATATTCAGAAGTACGCATGGAAGGAAGACTTCTTTGCCCGCTGCCTTATCAATAATCCCGCAATGAAATATGAGTATCTCGGCGGTAAGGGTGACGGTATGTCCTCCGAGCCTTCATTCCCGGGCTCTTATTGGCTGAATTCATTCTCCTGGTCCGTTCTTTCCGGATGTGCCGATGAGAATCAGATCAGAATAATGCTCGATTCCATTGATAAGTACATAAAGACCCCCTCGGGACTGACGCTGACATCTCCCTGCGCTATGGAAAGAATATCGTCTACAACGGCACAGGATCACTATTTCAAGGGTGACAGAGAAAACGGTGCTGTGTTTAAGCATGCGACCATGATGGCGACTGCGGCAATGTTCAAAGCGGCTAAAACCGTAAAGGATGAAAAGCTCGCAGAACGTCTGTCCGAAACTGCATTCTGGATGGTCGACCTGGTCGTACCTTATTCCACACTTAAAACTCCCTTTATCACCAAGGGTAACCCCCGCTTCTGCACTCAGTATAATAACAGCGAAACAAGAGAGAATATCGGGCCTATGCTTTCCGGCACGGCAAGCTGGCTTGCACTCACCACGTTTGAATATCTCGGTGTATCACACGTGGACGGCGGTATCGACCTTATCCCGATTCTGCCCTTCGATCTTGAAAAAGCTGAGTATACCGTCAGAGCAGACGGCGCGTCTTACGATATAACCGTAACCAAGAATAAGGGATTTGCACGTCCCGGAAACGATACGGTATATACATTTGACGGCAAACCCTGCGGAAGCATTATACCCAATCCCCGTGACGGTAAAAAGCATACTGTTACCGTTGCGATGTGACCGGAGAACGTAATGGATCTTAACGAATCAGGGAAAAACACAAATACTGATATCAATGACCGGGACACGGATTTTGATTTTGTCCTGAGCGATGACGGATCATCTGCTGAGGAAACCCAGCATCACCACCATCATCATCATCATCATCATCATCATCACAGTCATCATTCGGATTCATCCTCAAAGAAACGCACAAGTAAAAGCGGAGCGGTTGCTGATTCTAAAAAGAAAACTCCCGTGAAGAAAATGTTTCGCAGGATCTCAAATGATATCAGCATTGCAAACAGTACGAAAAAGAGAAGCGTTTTTTCGGTGCTGAAGGATAAATATAAACATCTGTCGAGCTCGAAAAAGAAAGCAGCAGTCACGGTTATTTGCATCGCAGCAGCTCTTCTGGTGCTTCTTATAGCTTTCTTTGCTGTCAGATCCTTGCATGAGCATCATTACGGTGATTGGACGGTTGTCAGCGAAGCTTCATGCGCGAAGCCCGGTAAAAAAGTCAGAAGATGCTGGTGCGGCGATGAGCAGTCAGTGGGCATCACCGTAGAGCACGTTTTCGGGGACGCAAAGCTTGATGAAGATAACGGTATTCTTCATAGTACATGTACCGTCTGCGGAACGGAAAGCAGTTCTGTTCCTACCTATGCAGATCTGGGAATGCCCGTGATCGAGCTCAGAGGCAATATATCGGCCGTTACCAAAAACAGCTATACGGATACGGAAATTTTGTATTCGTCTGAAAATTGTTCTTTTGAATGCGCCGGACTCATCAAACTTCAGGGCGCTACGTCTACCGGCTTCGATAAGACAAATTATACTGTCAAGCTCAAAAAAGATAACGGTAAAAAATATAAGGTCGAAATGGTACCCGGCTGGGGCGAGCACAGTAAATACTGCCTCAAAGCAAATTATTGCGATGCGTCCCAGATGAGAAATATCGTGTCTGCCAAGCTTTACGGCCAGGTTGCCCGCACAGGTGCCAGAAACGATGCATATAAAGACCTTGTCAACGGTGGCGCGATCGACGGATTTCCCATTGCGGTGTATGTCAACGGCGAGTTCCACGGTCTTTACTCTTTGAATATTCCCAAAGATGAGTGGCTGTTCAATATTAAAGACGGCGAAGGAGAACAGGCAATACTGTTCTGCGATACATGGTCAACCGCTTCATACCTTGAAGAGGGACTAGGCTACGACGTTGAAAGCTACGGATATGAGTATACCTATTGCTCTACGGAGAACACCCAATGGGCTACCGACAGCTTCAACCGTATGATTTACTTTATCAATAATAACGACGGCGAGGATTTCGTAAACGGAATCGGCGAGTATATCGACGTTGACGTTGCGATTGATACGATGATCACACTTTATCTTGAAAATGCCGTCGATAATTTGGGCAAAAACCTGCTGTGGACGACGTATGACGGTAAAAAATGGGCGCCCATCGTTTATGATCTTGATATGACGTGGGGACTCACGGATTACGGTACCGAGTTTACAAAGCCGAATCTCATATGTCCCGGAAACAGGACAAGGAAAAACCTTCTCTTTGCAAAACTGTACGATAATATGTATGACAAAGTCAGGTCGAGATACAACGAATTGAGAAATTCCGTATTCACGCTTGATAACGTAGAAAAGACTTTTTCCGAATATGAAGCTACCATCACTCCGATGGTACTAAAGATGGAACGCACGAAATGGATAAAAGTGCCTAATCCGTCGTTCAACAATATCAATCAGATCATAAGCTTCTCGGAAGAGCATTTTGAATTTGTTGATACGTATATGAAATGACATGAAAAAATTAACATCTGTAATTCTTCTGTTCTGCCTGATATTCTCGCTTATCTCGTGCACGGAGAAGAGTACGGTGTCACCTGACTTTTCGGTGTACTGCTTCGCGGCGGGAGAAGCCGATGCTTTCCTTTTGACGACTGCCGGCGGCACGGTCCTTATAGATACCGGCGAAAGCGATTGCGGAGGAAAGATCTGCGACAGACTGGCTGAATACGGTACGGATAGTATAGATTATATGATCATCACTCATTTTGACGGAGATCATGTAGGCGGAGCCTCTAAAGTGATCAAAAAATATCCGGTCACTCACGTATATACAAGTTGTTACACGAGTGATGCGGATAAGTATGATAACTTTGTATCAGCTCTGTCCTATGCAAGAACAGATTCCGTGACCGTAAGGGAAGAGCTCTCATTTGAACTGGACGGTGTCAGCTATACGGTATATCCGCCGGAGAAAGAGGAGTATGAAAAAGATTCCTCCAACAATTCGTCTCTGATCGTTTCGGCAGTATTCGGAGAAAAAAAGTTCCTTTTCTGCGGTGATGCCGAAAAGGAACGTCTTTCTGAATTTGTCCGTATCAATGAAACGGATTATGACTTTATAAAAATGCCGCATCACGGCAGATGGAACTCCTCTATATCACAGCTCATTTCTTCAGTAACTCCGGAATATGCCGTCATTACGTGTCCCGCGCTTTCGGCGGACCGGAAAACCACCGGAGTCCTCGACGAAAACGGGGTTGAAACCTATTATTGCGCGGAGAATAGTGTCACTTTTGTGTCCGACGGAATTAATATCGGAGTTTTAAAAGATTGATTCGGATAGCTTTTCAGATGATGCCTGCGAGCTTCATCATTATCCGGAATTCGATCAGATTTCCGCATAGCAGAATAAACAGTATTACGGCTGTGATCGTTATGATCACGGCCGTTTTTACGAGGTTTGTCAAAAATAACCCTCCGATCGTGTTTTTTTTCAAAAAATGTTGCGTTTTACAGAAAAAGAATGGTAATTCAGTAGACGGGAAGAAAATAATGTGATATAATATTATGAAAATTTCTGCAAAGGTGTAATATGAAAACTGTTAAAATACCGTCCGAGGGTTACGGCTCAAATTGCTGGCTCGTAATATCCGGCGATGAATTCGTGATCATTGACCCGTCTCCCGGTCTTGACAGCATGCTTTCGCGAATAGAGCAACGGGGGCTTAACGTCAAAAAACTGAAATACGTGCTGCTGACGCACGGCCATTTTGACCATATCACCGGTGCTGATGATATCCGTGAAGTGAGCGGCGCACCGCTTGCCGTGCATGAGTATGATGCTGATTGCCTTACTGATCCCATGAAAAATGCGTATAAGTACTTTTTCCGTGAGGATCTTATATTAAAGCCTGCAGAGAAAATACTTCATGATAATGACATCCTTCATTTCGGTACCGAGCAGCTGAAGATCATGCATACCCCGGGCCATACGATGGGAAGCGTGTGTTATATATCCGATACTGCAGTATATTCCGGTGATACACTGTTTGACCTTGGTATCGGCAGAACTGATCTGCTGGGCGGC
Source organism: Candidatus Avispirillum sp. (assembly GCA_045641325.1). Lineage (GTDB taxonomy): Bacteria > Bacillota > Clostridia > Oscillospirales > CAG-272 > Avispirillum. Next base: position 10,811 of record JAZUGU010000096.1, on the reverse strand, counting down.
GATCCCTCCGAACAGCTTGAAAGCCTGCGAAAGCTTAAAGAGCTCGATCCGGCGCTGGAACTGTATCCGGGACACGGATCACTTTCAACGATGCAAAAACAATTTGACTATAATCCATATCTGAAAGGAATATAAAATAATGATCGACTATAAAGAATTGGCAGATCTTCTGTTTCCCGACGTTACAATGACTCCCGAGGACGTTGAAAAAATGTATCCTCCCAGAAACGTACCCGAAGGTGCCGTAATTTCCAGAGCTGCACCCAGCCCCACGGGATTCGTTCATCTCGGAAACCTTATTCAGGCGCTCACAAGTGAGAGAATGTGTCATCAGTCCGGCGGCACGCTGTTCCTCCGTGTAGAGGACACCGATGCAAAAAGAGAAGTCCCCGGCGCTATCGAAACTCTCATAGATTATCTCGGCATATACGGGATCCATTTCGATGAGGGCGTGACCAAGGGTGAGGACGTGGGCTTATACGGACCCTACCGTCAGAGAAAGCGTGTCGAAATTTATCACGTTTTTGCGAAAAAGCTCACCGAAGAGGGAAAGGCATATCCCTGCTTCTGTACAGAAGAGGAGCTTGCCGCAATGCACGAAAAGCAGGAAGCGGAAAAAGCCAATTTCGGATACTTCGGTAAATGGGCGGTATGGCGTGACAGACCTATTGAGGATATCAAGGCAGAACTCGAAAAGGGAACTCCGTGGGTTCTTCGTTTCCGTTCCACCGGCTCTATCGAGAATAAGATCAAATTCACAGACCTTATCAAAGGACAGCTGGAGCTGACAGAAAATGATATAGACCACGTTCTTCTCAAATCTGACGGCATACCCACCTATCACTTCGCCCACGCTGTTGACGATAAGTTCATGTATACCACTCACGTAGTTCGTGACGATTCCTGGCTTTCAACTCTTCCTTTCCACGTACAGCTTTTTCAGGCTTTAGGATGGAAATGTCCTAAATATCTGCATATCGGTCCTCTCATGAAGATGGACGGAGATTCCAAACGAAAGCTTTCCAAGCGTAAGGACCCCGAGCTTGCTCTGAAATATTACAGACAGAACGGATATCCCACCGAGTCCGTTTATGAGTACCTGCTCACAGTTCTCAATTCCAATTTTGAAGACTGGAGAAGAGCGAACCCGGATGCATCCACCGATGAGTTCAAGTTCTCCTATAAGAAGATGAATCCCGCGGGCAGCCTTTTCGATGAGGCAAAGCTTTGCGACGTGTCGAAAAACGTTATTTCCAGGATGTCCGCCGAAAAGGTTTACGACGAAGTCCTCAAATGGTCTGAAGAGTTCGATGCTGATTTCGCCGGTGTCCTTTCCGGCAATAAAGATATCGCTGTTAAAGCATTTGCCATCGGCAGAGGCGGTAAGAAGCCCAGAAAAGATATCACTCTCTGGTGCGATGCAAAGGATTATATGGGTTTCTTCTTTGACGAGATATTCACCGTTTGCGACGAATACCCGGATACCTTTGATAAGTCCGATATTAAAAAGGCTCTTTCCGATTTCTGCGCTTCGTACAGTGAGGATGACGAACAGCAGGTATGGTTTGATAAGATCAAGGCAATCGCCGAGAACATCGGCTTCTGCACCGATATGAAAGCATATAAGGCAGAGCCCGAGAAATATAAGGGCAATATAGCAGACGTTAGTATGTTTCTGCGTGTTGCCGTAACAGGAAAGATGAATTCCCCCGATATGTATGAGGTCATGCATATCCTCGGAAAAGATAAAGTGATCGAAAGAATCAATTCCATGATAGAGGTGCTGTAATGGCTTCAAATTTTATTCATGAATTTATAGACGAAGAGATTTCCGAGGGAAAACACGAATTCGGAAAGATTCAGACCCGTTTTCCTCCCGAGCCCAACGGATATCTTCATATAGGACATGCTAAAGCTCTGTTCGTTGACTTTTCAACTGCCGAAAAATACGGCGGTAAGTGTAACCTGCGCTTTGATGATACCAACCCCGCGAAAGAAGATACCGAATACGTGGATGCCATTCAGGAGGATATCCATTGGCTGGGATATGATTGGGATAAATGCTGCTACGGTTCTTCATATTTCGACAAGTGCTATGAACTTGCCGTAATGCTTATCAAAAACGGCAAAGCATACGTCTGCGACCTTGATAAGGACCAGATGAGAGAGTACAGAGGAACGTTGAAGGAGCCCGGCAAAAACAGCCCGTGGAGAGACCGCAGCGTTGAAGAAAACCTTGATCTCTTTGAAAGAATGAAAAACGGCGAGTTTGAGGACGGAACTCATACTCTTCGTGCAAAGATCGACATGGCAAGCCCCAACCTCAATATGAGAGACCCTGCGATATACAGGATCAAGCATATCAGTCACCATCAGACCGGTGACAAGTGGTGCATCTATCCCATGTACGATTTTGCGCATCCCATCCAGGACGCACTTGAAGGTATCACCCACTCTTTGTGTTCTCTCGAATACGAGGCACACAGACCTCTTTACAACTGGGTGGTCGAACAGTGCGGATTTGAAAAGAAGCCCCGTCAGATCGAGTTTGCAAGACTTAATCTTACAAATACCGTCATGAGCAAACGTTATCTCCGTGAGCTCGTTGAAACAGGACTCGTAGACGGCTGGGACGACCCCCGTATGCCCACTCTGTGCGGTCTTCGCCGCAGAGGCTATACGCCCTCTTCCATCAAAGAATTCCTTACCAGAGCCGGCGTTGCAAAAACTGATTCTCTTATAGATATCGCACTCCTTGAATACTGCATCAGAGAAGAGCTGAATAACTCCGCACCCAGGAGAATAGCTGTTCTTGATCCTGTTAAGGTGATCGTCGATAATTACCCCGAAGATAAGAAAGAGTATTTCGAAGTTGCAAATCATCCCGCATGCCCCGAGATGGGAACGAGAAAAGTTCCATTCACAAAAGAACTGTGGATAGATAAAGCCGATTTCGCACTTGTTCCTCCGCCTAAGTTCTTCCGCATGAAGCCCGACGGCGAGGTGAGACTCATGGGTGCATATATCGTAAAATGCACCGATGTTGTTACCGATGAAAACGGCGAAGTGCTTGAGATCCATTGCACGGCTGATATTGAAACCGGAAACGGAATGCCTGCAGACGGCAGAAAGGTCAAGGGCACGATTCATTGGGTAAGTGCCGCTGAGTGTGACGATATCACGGTGAATCTGTATGAACAGCTCTTTACCATCAGAAACGTCGGTGATATTCCCGAAGATAAAACTTATTCGGATTATCTGAATCCCGATTCCGCAAAAACTCTCACCGGATGCAAGGCCGAAAAAGCACTTGAGGGCTGCGAGGATACAAGATTCCAGTTCGTTCGTACCGGATACTTTGTAAAGGATTCAAAGAATCCCGGAGTATATAACCGCATCGTATCTCTTAAAGACAGCTTCAAACCCGAATAATATGGTTGAAATAGTAAGTGTCCGTAAGCATTCCCGCGCCGAAAGGCATGGCGTGATGCCGGGTGATATCCTTCTTTCGGTAAACGGTCATGATATCAATGACGTACTTGATTACAGGTTTTATCTTGCATCTCATGAGGTGCACCTCAAACTGCACAGAGGTGCGGAAATCGTCAACGTTTCCATTCTGAAGGGAGAGTACGATGATATCGGGCTTGAGTTTGCCACACCGTTGATGGATAAAAAGCATACCTGCGAGAATAAGTGTATCTTCTGCTTTATTGATCAGAATCCGAAGGGCATGCGTGAAAGCATATACTTCAAAGACGATGATTCAAGGCTGTCTTTCCTGCACGGTAATTATATCACCCTCACCAATCTTAAACCGGCAGACATCCAAAGGATCATTGACATGCACATTTCGCCCGTAAATGTGTCTGTTCATACAACGAATCCCGAACTGCGCGTTATGATGATGAAAAACAAGCATTCGGGTGAGGCGCTTTCATATCTTAAAACCCTTTCCGATGCAGGGATCAAGCTTCGCGGTCAGATAGTCCTCTGTAAAGGGGTGAACGACGGAGCGGAGCTTGACAGAACGATGGAAGATCTCAGCGCTTATTACCCGCAGATGGACAGCGTTTCCGTAGTTCCCGCCGGACTGACCGGATACCGTGAAGGCCTTTATCATCTTGAGCCTTTTTCCGCTGAGGAATGCGCTGCCGTTATAAAACAGGTCACGGAATTCGGAAACAGATGCATGGAAAAATTCGGTGAGAGAATATTCTATTGCTCGGACGAATTCTATGTAAAAAGCGGAACACCTCTCCCCGAGTATGAATACTGGGGAGAATTCACACAGATCGAAAACGGTGTCGGCATGCTTTCTTCTCTTGAGCATGAATTTATGTGTGCTCTCGATACTTTGTCCGACGATGAAAAAAAGATCAGCAGAAAGGTATCTGTTGCCACGGGCGAGGCATCGTATGCACTTATATCTGCGCTTTGTGAAAAGCTTTGTCACGAGTGCCCGGATATGAAAATCAATGTGTATCCCGTAAAAAACAGATTCTTCGGAGGAGAAGTGACCGTGACAGGCCTTCTCACCGGAAAAGATATATCCGAACAGCTGGCGGGCCGTGACCTCGGTGAGTGTCTTTACTTGTCAAAAAACGTTCTGAGAGCCGAGGGCGATTTGTTCCTTTGCGGGATGACTCCCGATGAGCTTTCCGAAAAGCTGTCGGTTAAGGTAGAATTTACGGAAAATGACGGCGGAGACCTCCTGTACGGTCTTCTTAACATTTAGAAAGGTAATTATTTATGTCAAAACCGGTAATTGCAATAGTGGGCAGACCGAACGTCGGCAAATCCACTCTGTTCAATAAGCTTATCGGCGAGCGCCGTGCCATAGTTGAGGACGTTCCCGGAATCACCAGAGACAGAATATACGGTGAGACCGAGTGGCGCGGAAAGACCATGGTAGTTATAGATACCGGCGGTATCGAGCCGAAGACCGATGACCTCATCCTAAAAAAAATGAGGGATCAGGCACAGATCGCCATTGATACAGCTGACGTCATCCTGTTTATGTGTGATATCAAAACAGGTCTTGTTGCTGACGATATGGATATCGCCGTTATGCTCAAAAAGAGCAGAAAGCCCGTCATCCCCGTGGTAAATAAAGTCGATAAGGTGGGCGACGTTCCTCCGGAATTCTATGAGTTTTACGAGCTCGGATTCGACAGAGATCCCATTGCCATCTCTTCCACTCACGGCAGCGGAAGCGGCGACCTGCTCGACGAGGTTATCAACGCGCTTCCCGAATTTGAAAATGAGGAAGAAGATGAAGACATCATAAACGTTGCAGTCATCGGAAAGCCCAATGCGGGTAAATCCTCGCTTATCAATAAGATCCTCGGCGATGATAGGCTTATAGTTTCCAATATAGCCGGAACAACAAGAGACGCCATTGACAGCCGGTTCGAAAATGAATTCGGCAAATATAATTTCATTGATACCGCAGGCCTTCGCCGTCAGAGCAAAGTTGAGGACAGGATCGAAAAATTCAGCGTTCTCCGGGCAAAAATGGCAGTTGAACGTGCTGACGTGTGCCTGCTTGTTATCGACGGTAACGAAGGAATCACCGAACAGGACGAAAAGATCGCAGGTATAGCTCATGAAGCGGGCAAGGCTACGATCATATGCGTCAATAAGTGGGACCTTGTCGAAAAAGATAATAATACCGTAAATCAGTTCACAAAGAAAATATACGATGCGCTGTCTTACATGACGTATGCGCCTCTGATATTCATCTCTGCCGAAACGGGACAGAGAGTGTCGAAGCTGTTTGAGCACATCAACTATGTTCATAACCAGACCAATATGCGTATTTCCACCGGTATGCTCAATGATGTGCTGGCGGATGCCGTGAACCGTGTACAGCCCCCGTCCGATAAGGGCAGAAGACTGAAAATATACTATATGACGCAAACGGCTGTCGCTCCGCCCACGTTCGTCATGTTCTGCAACAGTGCCGAGCTTTTCCATTTCTCTTATCAGAGATATATTGAAAACTGTCTCAGACAGACATTTGGCTTCAAGGGAACACCCATAAGAATGGTAGTCCGCCAGAAAGGAGACAACGACGACTGACGTTCGTTCTTTGATCTTATGTTATTTGCAAAGCTCTGCGAAATCGGTCTCAATAATACCGTCTCTCTGGTCATTTCCCTCATTATCTGTGCCGTTTCCGGCTATCTTATAGGAAGTCTAAATTTCGGAATAATTCTTTCAAGAACTCTGTTCGGTGATGACGTCAGAGAAAAGGGAAGCGGAAATGCCGGCAGCACCAATATGGTGAGAAACTACGGCTGGAAGCCGGGCCTTCTCACTCTTGGCGGCGACCTTGCCAAAACCGCGCTTGCGGTGCTTATCGGTCTTCTTGTATTCCTTGAAAGAGGAATGTTCATTTCGGGAATATTCTGCATGATCGGTCACATTCTGCCCGTGTATTTCGGCTTTAAAGGAGGTAAAGGCGTTGCCTGCTTTGCGGCGATCGTTCTTATGACCTCCGTTAAAATGGGGCAGTGGTACATATTTGTGATCCTTCTGTTTATGTTCATTGTGATCGTTTTGGGAACAAAATTTGTATCACTTGCATCTGTCATTTGTGCAATGATGTACCCCATAATTCTCAACAGGATCGATTCATATCTCATGGCAAGCGTTCCCGAACTGCAGATTCTCACCGGAATGGAGCTTTATGCGGTGATCCTTGCCGCAATAGTTGTGATTCAGCATCGAACAAATATCGTTCGCCTCATGAACGGTGAAGAAAATAAGATATCATTCAAAAAGAAAAAATGACAGACGAAAAGTTAGTTAAGTTTTCCGCTCTTTGCCTGAAATCTGCGCAGAGTCATACATTGAAGAACGTCGTCTTTTCTTCTCCCGTCACGTCCGATGCCGTAAAGATAAAGGGAGTTCTGAAAGATTTATCTCATGGAACTGTCCTTCAGCTCGAGTATTCTCTTTCCGAGGGACGGGTAAAGCAGGAAAACGTATCAATTGATAAGGTCGCGGAAAAAGTTTCGGCTCTGGCAAAGGATTTTTCACATTGCGATCTCAATGACAGCGGCGGCAGTGCCTCCGTTCTCGTTTCCAAAAAAGGTAAGATATCCTTAATAACTCACGGCAATATCGGCGGCGGCAATATCGTCACCAACGATACCGACCATGAGAAAAACTATATTCTCGACGGTTCGGAGCAATTTCTCGTATATCTCGGTATCTCCGATAAAAACGGCAGAGTACATGATAAAAAGCAGGCAAAATACAGACAGATAAACAGGTTTCTCGAATACGTTGGAGATACTGTGAAGTATCTGCCTCGCACGGGAATTATAAGGATAGCGGATCTCTGCTGCGGCAAAAGCTATCTCTCGTTTGCCGTGTACCACTATTTCACATCCGTTCTCGGACGCAGTGTTATTATGGACTGTGTCGACCTCAAGGCAAGCGTTATGGACTATTGTGCAGACATTGCCTCAAAGTGCGGTTTTTCCGGTATGAGCTTTACTGCCGGTGACGTTTCAAAGTATTCTCCCGACAGCCCCGTGCATATGGTGATCAGCCTCCATGCGTGCGATGTTGCAACCGACATCGTGATCGACAGAGCAATTGCCATCGGTGTGGAAGTGATCCTTTCAACACCGTGCTGCCACAGAGACCTTTCACGAAAGATCGATTGCAAAGAACTGAAATTCATCAGCGATAATTCCGTTCTCAAATCCAAATTCTGTGATGCGGCAACCGATTCTTTAAGAATACTCCGCCTTAAAGCGTGCGGATATACCGCTGATGCGACCGAGTTCACAGATCCCGAGGACACCCCGAAAAACGTTCTTATCCGTGCTCATAAGGACCGCGGCTTTGATTTCGGAAGACGAAATAACTATGCAAATGAATATAAATCGGCATACAGATTTCTGTGCAATGCAGAAGCTCCTATTTTGCCGGACGAGGTAAATAATGATTAATGCAGATATTCTGTTGGATCAGAAAAGTGACGTAAAAGAGCGGCTCGCTGTTCTTTCCCGTCTTGGCGATCCTTCTGAAAATAACGGCGGTGAGTGGGTAAATAACCACATCCATACAACGTATTCGTTTTCACCGTATACGCCTTCCGGCGCCGTATATTATGCCAGAAAAGCAGGTCTTTCCACGGCAGGCATCATGGATCATGATTCCGTCGGAGGCCTTGATGAATTTATAAAAGCGGGCGAAATCATCGGTATGCCCGTAACCGTCGGCTTTGAATGCAGAACGTCGGTAAAGGGAACGCCCCTTGAGGGACTGCGGCTTAACAATCCCGATCAGAAATCCGTGGCATACGTCACTCTCCACGGAATCCCTCACACGAAGATCGCAGAATGTGAAAAAGTTCTCGCACCTCTCCGTGAAAAAAGAAACGAGCGTAACCGCAGAATGTGCGAAAAGATAAATGAAATATGCGCACCGTTCGGATTTTCATTAGATTTCGATAAAGACGTTCTTCCCATTTCGTCTTATAATGATGGCGGTAGTGTAACGGAGCGCCACGTTATGTATGCGCTCACGCTTAAGATCGCCGAAGGCAGAAGCAGGGAAGAAACCGTCAAGTGTCTTTGCTCACTTTGCGGCAGTATTTCCGATAAAGTAAAAGATAAACTGATGACAGCACCCGCAGAATACTATCTCTATGACATTCTGGGCGTGCTTAAAAGCAGTTTGGTGAAAAAAATATATATTGATGCCGATGAAGAACTCATGCATATCAAGGACTTCGTAGCGCTCGCGCGCAGCGTGGGCGGCATATCAGCATATGCATATCTTGGTGATGTGGGCGAGAGCCCCACAGGCGATAAAGCCGCGCAGAAGTTTGAGGACGATTATCTTGATAAGCTGTTCGTATGCCTTAAAGAATTCGGTTTCAATGCAGTCACATATATGCCCTCGAGAAACACAAAAGATCAGCTCGACCGCGTAATGAAGCTTTGCGACGAATACGGATTTTTCCAGATCAGCGGAGAGGATATCAATTCTCCCAGACAGTCGTTCGTCTGCTCCGCAATGCAGGACTATCCGCATCTTTACGATGCAACTTATGCCCTTATCGGTCATGAGATTTCCGCTACCGCATCGCCAGATGCAGGGATGTTTTCAAAAGAAACGATTGAAAAATATCCCGATCTCCGTAAAAGAATAGAACATTTTGCGGAAATCGGAAGAAATATGAGGTAATTATGGAACTTTTTGAAAAGAAAATGATCGCAGCCGCTCTTTCTCCCGCTTTCAGAATGATTTTTGATGCACAGGGTCATGCTAAAGTTACTGTTGATTTTGATAAAACCGAGGCTGACGTGACCGCAAATGCCGATAACGCTGCTGAGGTATTTGCCGAAGCCGTCAAGAACGGTCAAAAATCGGTTTATGTTGAGAATATCGGTACCTTTACGGCTGAAAAGAAATGCTGCGGTAAGCCTTTTTGCTCAAAGATTGCTATCGTTACCGGAAGCGCACAGGGCTTCGGCGCGGGTATCGCGGAGAGTCTGGCTTCTCTCGGTGCTTCAGTTGCCATCTGTGACATGAATTATGACGGTGCAAAAGCCGAGGCTGAAAAGATAATGGCTGAGTACGGCACAGAAGCGATTGCCGTGAACGTCAACGTAACTGATGAAGAGTCTGTTCAGAATATGATAACCGAAACCGTATGCGCATTCGGCGGTCTTGATGTTTTCGTCAATAACGCAGGCGTCGTCCGTGCGGGCAGTCTTGAGGAGATGACAAAAAAGAACTTTGAGTTCGTTACAAGCGTTGATTATACTGCGTTCTTTATTTGCACGAAATACGCGGTAGTGCCTATGAAAATTCAGAGACAGTATTCTCCCGAATATATGTCTGACGTAATAGAAATCAATTCCAAGTCCGGTCTTGAGGGCTCCAATAAGAATTTCGCCTATGCCGGTGCCAAGTTCGGCGGTATCGGTCTCACTCAGTCCTTTGCACTTGAGCTTGCTCCGTACGGTATCAAGGTAAACGCGGTATGCCCCGGCAATTTCCTCGACGGTCCGCTGTGGTCCGATCCCGAAAAAGGCCTGTTTGTCCAGTATCTCAACGCGGGAAAGATCCCCGGAGCGAAGACCGTTGCCGACGTGCGTGCCGCATATGAAGCTAAAGTCCCCCTGGGCCGCGGATGTACCGTTCCCGATGTGGCACGTGCCATCAGATATATTATCGAGCAGAAATACGAAACCGGACAGGCTCTCCCCGTAACCGGCGGCCAGACAATGCTCAACTGATATGCTGACATTACGTAAAGCAGAGGCTTCTGAACTTGACGTTCTGATGTCGATATATGATACTGCGCGTTCTTTCATGCGTAAGAACGGCAATATGAACCAGTGGATAAACGGATATCCCGACAGGGAGACCGTCTCTGCCGATATCTGTGACGGAAAGCTCTATGCCGTGTGTAACGGTTCTGAAATATGCGGCGTGTTCTATTTCAGCGTCGGTATTGACGAAACCTATAATACGATTTATGACGGATGCTGGCTCAATAACGAAGAGTACGGCGTTGTTCACAGAATAGGGAGCAGCGGGACCGCCAAAGGCGTTCTTAAATGCGCCGTCGATTTTGCATTCGGGCATGTTCACAACGTGAGGATAGATACTCATTCCGATAATACGGTAATGCAGCATCTGCTCGAAAAACTGGGCTTTACTAAATGCGGTATCATATATATATCCGACGGTACACCACGTATCGCATATCATAAAAAAAGCGGCAGCTAACGGAGCGCACACATAGGGATTTTTTCACCGCCGAACGGAAAGAA
>JAZUGU010000095.1:0-12154 GCA_045641325.1 Candidatus Avispirillum sp. | reverse complement strand
CGCAAACGAGGCTCTCGGCGTTATGTCCTATGACGATACCATGGCTATCGCCGATGAGAAAGTCGATTTCTACCCCGCTGAAAAGCAGGCGAAGAACGACGAAATGCTGAAAAAGGTCGGCACGGAGATCATGCCTCCCTTCGTTGACGACACCAAGGGTGCCGCTACCAACGCTTTCGCTCACGCTACAAATACAAACCAGTCTCCCGTGACCGGTTTCTGCAACTTCAGGATCGGTGAGGACGGCAAGCTCTACCTTATCGGCAAGAGTGAGCATTACCACACCCCTCTGGGACACCGTTTCGACGGCTACAAGCTCATTGACAACGCAAGAAAAATGGGTATCATCAACGCTACCCACAACAATACCCGTGGTTACATAACCCGTCTCATGGAGACCCGTCTCGTTCAGATGGCAAACGGTATCGACTGGGACGACAAGGCGGCAACCGATGCTGTTCTCGCATCCGAAGAACCCAAGGTTCTGAACCGTGTAATAAACCTTGAAACCGGTTCTCTCGCCTGCGAAGCAGGTCTCAAAATGATGCTCGCCCGCTTCTATAAATTAGACCCCACCTTCCCCACCCCCAAATATGAGGGCCGCGTTCCCGTATTCTTCGTTATCGGCGACAAAAACGGCGGCATTGAGGGCAACTATCACGGCACCTGCATCACCGCTCAGACGCTCCGCGGTCTGTGGCCCGATTTCAGAAAGACTGCCGACGAGGGCGATCTCTACAAGGTCGTTCCCGTTATGATCAACGATATTGCTGATTTTGAAGAAAAGATCAAAAAATATAACACGGGCAAATACAAGACCGCAGGATTCTCCCACGAGATCATCCTCATGAACTACGGCGGAATCCGTCTTACCAAGGAATATCTGCAGGCGGCATACAAGCTCTGCCGTGAATACGACACTCCCTGCATGTGCGACGAGATCCAGTCCTGCATGTGGTACGAGGGCGCGTTCCTCTTCAGGCTCTACGGTCTTGACCCCGATTTCTCCATCGTCGGCAAGGGCTTCCCCGGCGGCGAATATCCCGCATCCAAGATCATCACCACCGCCGAGATGGACACTCTGAACCAGTTCGGCGCGCTCGTTACCAACGGTCAGGAAGAGCTGGCGGCTCTCTCCTACATCATCACCATGACCTTCATGAAGGCCAACGGTGAGAACGTTGTAAAGCTTGGCAAGAGATTTGAGGACGGCCTCGCTGCCATTCAGAAAAAGCACTCCGACGTGCTTCTCGACACCGAGGGCGAGGGCCATCTTGCGGCTCTCCACTTCCACACCGTTGACGATGCCGCAGGCTTTGCAAAGAAGATGAAGGGCGCATGCATCGACGCATCCGCTCAGATCTACAAGGCAAACTGCCTGCCCGCAATGCTGATGAAGCCTCCCGTGATCGCTTCCGAGGCTACAATCGACTACATTCTCGATACTATCGACAATCTGCTGGCATAACTTACATTCCGGCGAAGCATCGGTTCTTCCGGCACCGCTCCCTTGGGGGAGCGGTGCCGCAACCGTGACTCTCACCGGAAGCTGATATGGAAACCGTATGAAAAAGATCGTACTCTCAATACTTGCACACGTGGACGCGGGAAAAACCACTCTTTCCGAGTCCCTTCTTTTTCATGCCGGTGCAATCCGCAAAATGGGCAGAGTTGACACAGGCGACACGGCTCTCGACACCCACGAAATAGAAAAAGCAAGGGGCATCACCGTTTTTGCGGGACAGGCAAAATTTTCATACGGGGATACGGAATTCACCCTGCTTGACACTCCCGGACACGTGGATTTTTCCGCGGAGACCGAGAGGATGCTGGGCGTTTCCGATTATGCGGTACTGGTCATCAGCGCCGCCGAAGGAGTGCAGTCACACACAAGGACGCTGTGGCGGCTCCTTTCTCTTTACAGTGTTCCCACATTTATTTTCATAACCAAGAACGATTTTAACCGCAGAACCCCGGAATCCCTTATGGAAGAGCTTTCCAGGGTTTTCGGCAATTGCATAAATTTTAGTGATCCCGAGGCATTTTCTGCAAATGTAGAAAATATTGCGGGGTGCAGTGACGACCTGCTGGAGGAATACGTTTCCGGGGGAAAAGTTTCCGATGAGAGCATCTCCCGTGCCATCCGTTCCCGCCTTCTCTTCCCCTGCTGGTTCGGCTCGGGGCTGAAGGGTGACGGAGTTGAGGATTTTCTCCGCGGGCTTGACAGATTCACTTTGGGGAAAAGCTATCCCGTGCAATTCTCCGCAAGGGTTTTCAAAATAACCCGTGACAAATCCGACAGGCTTTCCCACATGAAGATACTGGGCGGGAAACTGCGGGTGAGAGACACCGTGCTCTACAACGGAAAGACCGAGAAAATAAGTGCCATCCGGCTTTACAGCGGAACGAAATTCACCGCGGCGGACGAGGCTCTCCCCGGAGACGTGGTCGCCGTGACCGGTCTTTCGGAGACGGGGGCGGGCGACATGATATGCGATCCCGCATTCCCTCCCCACGACAACATCCGGGAAAAGCCCTATCTTGAGCCTCTGATGCGCTACCGCATAGGACTGCCCGAGGGCGTGGACGCAAAGACCTTTCTGCCCCGGCTCCGTCAGCTTGAGGAGGAGGACCCGCTGCTCCGGGTCGAATGGAACGAGCGGCTGTCCGAGATCCGCGTGCGTCTTATGGGTGAGATCCAGGTGGAGATACTGAAAGCGCTTATAGAGGAACGGTTCGGCATCAGCGTTGTCATTGATTCCGGCCGTGTGGTATATAAGGAGACCGTTGAGGATACGGTGGAGGGCGTGGGCCATTACGAGCCCCTGCGCCACTATGCGGAGGTGCACCTGCTCATCGAGCCGCTCCCCAGAGACTCCGGCGTGGTATTCACCTCAAAGCTCAGCGTGAACGAGCTTGACCTCAACTGGCAGAGGCTTATTTTACAGAACCTTTCCGAAAAACAGCACCTGGGTGTGCTGACGGGCTCTCCGCTGACCGACGTTCGGATCACCGTGGCGGCGGGCAAAGCGCACATAAAGCACACGGAGGGCGGTGATTTTCGTCAGGCGACTTATCGCGCCGTGCGGCAGGGGCTGATGCAGGCGAGATCAAAGCTTCTCGAGCCCTACTACTCTTTCCGTCTTGAGATACCGCCGAAATATCTGTCCCGCGCCATGAACGACATACGTCAGATGAGCGGCACTGCCGACACGCCTACCGATGCGGGAGGCTTTTCCGTCATCACGGGAAAAGCGCCCGTGACTGAAATGAACGGCTATTCCGTCACCGTTGCCGCATATACCGGAGGCGAGGGCAGGCTCTATCTTGAAGCGGCGGGCTACGGCGACTGTCACGACAGCGAGAAGGTCATTTCGGAGTTTTGCTACGAGCCGGAGCGTGACCTTGACAACACGCCCGATTCCGTTTTCTGCGCCCACGGCGGCGGTTTTACCGTGAAATGGAACAAGGTTTCCGAATACATGCATCTGGAAAGCTGTCTTCGTCCCCGTGGGGACGGTGAGAAAAAGCACCGCAGGCAGAACCTTTCCATTGAGGAAAAGGAGCTTGAGGCGATCATGCTCCGTGAGTTCGGCCCCATAAAGCGCCCCTCCTACCGCGAGGCGGTCACCGTTGAGGCGAAAGGCTACGTTCCCCGTGAAAAGCGGGAGGGACAGTACCTCATCGTTGACGGCTACAACGTGATCTTCTCGTGGGACGACCTGCGGGCGGAGGCCGAATCCGAGCTTGAGAGCGCAAGAGAAAAGCTCATGGGCATCCTCGCAAACTATGCGGCTTTCACCGGGTGCCGTGTGGTGCTCGTTTTCGATGCTTACAGAGTTCCCGGCGGGAACGGCGAAAAGTTTGACCACAAGGGTATTTCCGTGGTCTTCACCAAGGAAAACGAGACGGGAGACGCCTACATCGAAAAGCTCATATACGAAATAGGAAAGAACGCACACGTGCGTGTTGTGACCTCCGACTGGCTCATCCAGCTTTCGGCGGTGCGCACGGGAGTTCTCCGTATGTCCTCGGCGGAATTCGAGGAAGAGATCGACTCTGTGGACGCACAGATCGGAGAGATCATAAAAGAAAATGAAAATCTTTGAAATAAAAACAGAGAGGCTCACCGTCCGCCTCGCGGGGGACGGTGAAATGCGCCGCCTCATCTTCTCGGAAAAAGACGAAGGACTGCGCTTAGCGTACGGCGAGATGCTTTCCTTCAGCGAAAAGTTCCCGGAGGAGCGGCAATGGTACGCCGCATGGTTCATAGAGCTCCCCGGCGGGGAGCGTGTAGGCGACCTGTGCTTCAAGGGGATAGGCCCGGGTGGCGCCGTTGAGATAGGCTACGGACTTCTCGAAGGATACTGCGGCAGAGGATATGCGACCGAAGCCGTGAGCGCCGCCGTCAGATGGGCGGCAGATCAGCCGGGAGTGTCCCGGATCGAGGCGGAGACGGAGGAAGAAAACGAAGCCTCGAAAAAAGTCCTCGCCCGGTGCGGCTTCGTGCCCACGGGAGAGACGGGCGAAGAGGGCCCGAGATTCGTATATAACCATAAATGATATGTAAAAAAAAAAGGCCGGCACAACATGCCGGCCTTTTTTCGGTGTGTATGGCGGCGGACAGCCTCTTAAAACTTAAACTCCGCGGCGGTTTCGCCGCAGCTTGGCACTCGGGTGCCTTGTTTACAAAAAATTCACAGTAAATCTTTACACAGGTCTTGACTTTGCAGGGGTTTGGTGGTAAATTTATACCATGGTTTAGCACTTGGGATGTCTGAGTGCTAAAAGCTACAAAAATCCTGCCACCAAAGGCGGAAAGGACGGACAATATGGCGAAAAATGCCGACGGATTTCTTTCCGAGAGAAAGAAAATGATACTGAAAGCCATCATCGACGCTCACATCGAAAACGGTGAGCCGGTGGGAAGCAAGTATCTTACCCAGGCGGGCGGCTTTTCCTATTCCTCCGCCACCATCCGCAACGAGATGG
Organism: Candidatus Avispirillum sp.; assembly: GCA_045641325.1. Lineage (GTDB taxonomy): Bacteria > Bacillota > Clostridia > Oscillospirales > CAG-272 > Avispirillum. The sequence goes on along the minus strand of JAZUGU010000095.1, from coordinate 7,162 downwards.
CAGAGCTTGAGGCTATGGGTTACCTTGAACAGCCCCACACCTCCTCCGGCAGAGTTCCCAGCGAGCTGGGCTACCGCTTCTACGTTGACTCACTTGTGGACAGATACAGGATGTCCACCGCAGAGGCTGAAAATCTCCGTGCCGCTCTGAGGGAAAAACAGGCTGAAATAGACGGTATACTTGATACAGCCATGAGGCTTGCCGCAAGCATGACAAACTACACCGCCCTTGCGGTGCGCCCCAGAATTTCCTCCGTGACGGTGAAGAAATTCGAGCTCGTTCACATCGACGACCGCAGTATGGTGCTCGTCATGGTGACGGCGGGCGGCGCCGTGCGGACGCAGAACATCGTTTCCGAGCGTCCCGTTCCCGAGGAGGAAAAAAGAAAGCTTGCCAACCTTATGAACATCCGGCTGGCAGGGCTCACCTGCGACGAATACACGCTTCCCATCCTCATGGAGCTTGAGAGCGCCATGGGCGAATACGGGTTCCTCGTTTCCCCGGTGGTCAAGAGCATCTGCCAGACCATCAGCTCCACCGGCGGCGACATCAAGATCGAGGGCGTGAACAAGCTGCTTGAATATCCGGAGTTCTACGACATCGGCAGACTCCGCGACATGATAGAGATGTTCGAGAGAAAAGACGAGCTCCTGCAGCTCATCTCCGGCGAGACCGCTCCCATGATGCCCTCCGGCCAGCAGGAGGAGGACGGCGTGCACGTTTATATAGGAAGCGAAAACCCCGTTATCATCATGGACAATTCCACGCTGGTCTTCAAGCCCGTCAAAAAAGATGGCAGGACGGTGGGCGCGCTGGGCGTCATCGGCCCCACAAGAATGAATTACAACAAGGTCATCTCCATGATCGACAACATTACCGACAGCATAAGCGACGTGCTGGATGCGAAAGAGGAAAACATCAATGGCTGAGAAAATGGATAAAATAGAAATCGAAGAAAAGACCGCCGAGGAAGTGAAAGAAGCGGAAAATGCAGAAAAGAAAAAGCCCAAAGCGGACGGCGAAGCAAAAAAGCTGAAATCAAAGCTCGAGGCTCTGGAAAAGGAGCTTGAGGCCGAGAAAGCAAAAAGCGCCGAAGCCGAAGACAAATATCTGAGGCTTGCCGCTGAATACGACAATTTCAGAAAGAGAAGCAGACAAGAGCAGGACAGCATCTATTCCGATGCCGCCGCCGATGCGCTGAAAGAGCTTCTCCCCGTGATCGACAACTTAGAGCGCGCCACCGGCTACACCGATCCCGAAAAGGTTTTCGAGGGCGTGCAGATGATACTCTCTTCCCTGCCCGCGGTTTTTGAGCGAATGAAAGTCGAAGCATTCGGCGAAGCGGGCGAGCAGTTCGACCCAAACATCCACAATGCGGTCATGCACGAGGAAAATGAAGAGCTGGGCGAAAACGTTATCACCGACGTTTTCCAGAAGGGATACAAAATCGGCGACAAGATCGTAAGATACGCCATGGTAAAAGTGGCTAACTGAACAAATAATAAAAAACATCATATATTTTGGAGGCATTAAAAATGGCTAAAATCATCGGTATCGACTTAGGTACGACAAACTCCTGCGTTGCAGTTTTCGAGGGCGGCGAGCCCTCCGTTATCCCCAATCCCGAAGGCGCGAGAACAACTCCTTCCGTAGTTGCTTTCTCCAAGAGCGGTGAAAGAATGGTAGGCCAGGTGGCAAAGCGCCAGGCTATCACCAACCCCGACAGAACCGTCATGAGCATCAAGCGTGAAATGGGCTCCTCCTACAAGGTGACCGTTGACGATAAGAGCTACACCCCTCAGGAAATCTCCGCCATGATCCTGCAGAAGCTGAAGGTTGACGCAGAGGCATTCCTCGGAACTACGGTTTCCCAGGCAGTTATCACCGTTCCCGCTTACTTCTCCGACGCACAGCGTCAGGCTACCAAGGATGCGGGCAAGATCGCAGGCCTCGAGGTGCTCCGTATAATCAACGAGCCCACCGCGGCCGCTCTCGCATACGGCGTTGACAAGGACAAGGACCAGAAGGTCATGATCTACGACCTGGGCGGCGGCACGTTCGACGTTTCCATCCTTGAGATCTCCGACGACGGCGTGTTTGAGGTTCTGGCGACTGCCGGAAATAACAAGCTGGGCGGCGACGATTTCGACCAGAGGATCATAGACTGGATAGCAGGTGAGTTCCAGAAGGAGAACGGAATTGATCTCCGTCAGGACAAAATGGCGCTCCAGAGACTGAAGGAAGCCGCAGAGAAAGCAAAGATCGAGCTCTCCGGCATGGCGACCACCAACATCAATCTTCCCTTCATCACCGCGGACGCTACCGGTCCCAAGCACTTTGACGGCAATCTCACCCGTGCAAAGTTCAACGAGCTGACCGCCGACCTTGTGGAAAAGACCGTAGGCCCCATGAAGCAGGCGCTCTCCGACGCAGGTCTTTCCACCTCCCAGATCGACAAGGTGCTCCTCGTGGGCGGTTCCACCAGAATCCCCGCAGTTCAGGACGCAGTTAAGAACTTCACCGGCAAAGAGCCCTTCAAGGGCATCAACCCCGATGAGTGTGTTGCCATCGGCGCGGCCATCCAGGGCGGCGTTCTCGGCGGCGACGTTAAAGACCTCCTTCTCCTTGACGTTACTCCCCTTTCTCTCGGCATCGAGACTCTGGGCGGCGTATTCAACCGCATCATCGACAGAAACACCACCATCCCCGTAAAGAAGAGCCAGGTTTACTCCACCGCCGCTGACGGTCAGACCTCCGTTGAGATCCACGTTCTGCAGGGCGAAAGAGACATGGCCGCAGGCAATACCACTCTCGGCCGCTTCGTGCTTGACGGTATCGCTCCCGCTCCCAGAGGCGTTCCCCAGATCGAGGTCACCTTCGATATCGACGCAAACGGCATCGTAAACGTTACCGCAGTTGACAAGGGCACCGGCAAGGAACAGCACATCACCATCACCTCCAGCACCAACATGTCTCAGGAGGACATCGAGAAGGCTGTCAAGGATGCGGAGAAGTTCGCAGAGGAAGACAAGAAGCAGAAGGATGCAGTTGACACCAAGAACCGCGCCGAGAGCATGATCTTCCAGTCCGAAAAGACGCTGGGTGAGATCGGTGACAAGGTTTCCGAGGAAGACAAGGCACCCGTGAAGGACGCCATCGAAAAGCTGAAGACCACCGTTCAGGGCGGAAACACCGAACTGATCAAGGCTGACACCGAGGCTCTTGAAAAGGCATTCTACGCCCTCAGCGAGAAGCTTTATCAGCAGAGCGGCGCAGGCACACAGGGCGGCTTTGATCCCAATGCGCAGGGATTTGATCCCAATGCAGGCGCAGGCTTCGGCGGCGCTCAGGGCGGCGACGGCAACACCTACTACGACGCTGATTACGAAGACAAGACTGATAAATAAGAAAGAACCCGCTCCACCCCGCGAGGGATGGAGCGGGTTATCTCCGCATTTTCCGGTGCGGAAGAAAAGGTTGATTTATGGCAGACAAACGTGATTACTACGAGGTGCTGGGACTTCAGAAGGGCGCCTCGGACGACGAAATAAAGAAATCATACCGGAAGCTGGCAAAACAGTATCATCCCGATATGAACCCGGGTGACAAGACGGCGGAGGCCAAGTTCAAGGAAGTGAACGAGGCTTACGACGTTCTTTCCGATCCCGACAAGAAAGCAAAATACGACCAGTACGGCCACGCCGCTTTCGATCCCTCATCGGGCTTCGGCGGTGCGGGCGGTTTCGGTTTTGACGGTTTTGACATTTCCGATATCTTTTCAAGCTTCTTCGGAGGCGGCAGCACCCGCCGTTCCAACGGCCCCATCCGGGGCGAGGACGTGAGGGTGCGTCTTGCCCTTTCTTTCGAGGAGGCTGTTTTCGGCACGAAGAAAGAGGCCTCCTCCAACCGTGTGCAGAAATGCTCCGACTGCGGAGGCACCGGCGCACAGAAAGGCACCACCCCCAAGACATGCCCCGACTGCGGAGGCCGCGGCCAAGTAAAGGTGACACAGCGGACTCCCTTCGGCATGATGCAGTCCTCCAAGACCTGCGACAAGTGCCGGGGCACGGGCAAGTTCGTTGAAACGCCCTGCAAAGGATGCCGCGGTACGGGGTTCGTCAAGATCACGAAAAAGCTGGAGGTCTCCATCCCCGCCGGCATCGACGACGGTCAGGGCATCGCGCTCAGGGGCGAGGGCTGTGACGGCAGAAACGGCGGACCTGCGGGAGATCTTAACATAATCGTTTCAGTTCGTCCCCACGCTTTCTTCGAGCGTGACGGCTACGACATATACTGCGACGTTCCCGTTACTTTCGTGGACATGGCGTTGGGTGCGGAGATCGACGTGCCCACCATTGACGGCAAAGAAAAGCTGACCATCCCCGAGGGAACGCAGACCGGCACCACCTTCACTCTGAAAAATAAGGGTGTGCAGGTGGTCAATTCCACCAGACGGGGCAACATGTACATCACGGTGACCGTGGAAGTCCCCAAGGGACTTGACAAGAAGCAGAAGGAACAGCTTAAATCCTTCGGCGAGTCCTGCGGCATCTCAAACCATTCTAAAAAAGAAAAGTTTACGAAAAAGTTTTTCAAATAAGGTAAATTATGGACAAGTGGATTCAGATAAAGGCGACCTGTGCGGTCTGCGACCTTGAAGACGTGTGCGCCGTCATGAGCATGGTGGACAACTCTCTCATGATAGAGGATTTTTCCGACGTTGAAAAGGATCTCGACGGCGTTTACGGCGACCTCATCGACGAGGAGCTCTTAAAGAAGGACAAGACGGTGGCTTCCGTTTCCGTTTTCATTCCCGAAATAAAAAACCCCGCCGAATCGGAGGGATTCATAAAATCGAGATTTTCGGATATGGGTGTCGACGCCCGTGTTGAGCACATCGGTGTCAGCGAAGAGGACTGGGCGGACTCCTGGAAGAAATACTACAAGCCCATAAAAACCGGAAAGCGCATCGTGATAGTTCCCCTCTGGGAGAAATACGATGCCGCCGAGGGCGAGCTTACCGTGCTCATGGACCCCGGCATGGCTTTCGACACGGGCACCCACGAGACCACCCGCCTTTGCGCTTCCCTGCTTGAAAAATATGAGAAGCCCGGCGACGTGATGCTTGACGTGGGCTGCGGAAGCGGTATCCTCGCCATCTGCGCCGCAAAGCTGGGAGCAAAAGAGTGCTTCGCCTGCGATATCGATCCCAATGCGGTGAGAATCGCAAATGAAAACGCCGAAATAAACAAAACCCCGCAGGTGACCGCAGAGGTCTCGGACCTCCTGAAGCAGGTCAAAAAGGTCGACGGCGGATACGACATCTGCTGTGCCAACATCGTTGCGGACGTTATTATCAGAATGGCACCCGACATCGGCGATTATATTTCCGACGAGGGAAAGATCATCGTTTCCGGGATCATCACCGAGCGTAAAGACGAAACCGTTGCCGCTCTTGAAGCGTGCGGTTGGAAACTCGTTGACTCCATGGAAGAACGCGGATGGTTCGCGGGAGTTTTGGAGAAAGCCCTGCGGAAATGAATTGCCTTACGGCATGAATTGTGTCTCGGGCATACGCCCTCGGCACATGAATAGCCCCTGCGGGGCATTAAGGAATGCGGCGAAGCCGCAAATCATGCCGCGGAGCGGCAATTCATGCACGCAGTGCAATTCATAATAAAAAAGAGCCTTTCGGCTCTTTTTTATTCGCCCTTCTTCAGGCTGTCGCGGATCTCTTTCAGAATGGAGAGCTCGGTTTCGGCGGGTGCTTCTTCCTCGGCGGGAGCTTCCTCTTCCTTCTTCTTCAGTTCTTCGAACTTCTTCTTCGCGTTCATGATGATGCGGAGAACGATGAAAATGGAAAGAGCGATGATGAGGAAATCGATGATGCTCTGCAGGAATGCGCCCCAGGTGAGTGCCAGCTCGGGGGTGACTACCTCGCCTGCATCGTTCAGCACTGCCTCGGAGAACACGTGCTTCATGGAAGCAATGTTAACCTTGCCGGTGAGAAGGCTTATGAGGGGGGTGATGATATCGGTAACGAGAGAGGTTACGATCTTACCGAACGCTCCGCCGATAACAACGCCGACTGCCATATCCACAACGTTTCCTTTTGTTGCGAATTCTTTGAAATCATGCCAGAATTTTTTCATATCCGTATCCTTTCGACTTTTATTGTCATGAAAGTATACCATACTTTTTTTTGAAATTCAATAATTATTTGCATTTATTGTTGAAATTCTGCATAAAAAGTGATAGTATTGTATCAGAAAATTTATTTCAGGAGGTTTTTTCCAAATGGCAGCATTCAAAAAGTATCTTGCCGAGTTTATCGGCACATTCGTGCTCGTATTCTTCGCCTGCGGTACCGCAGTTGTCGTAGGATGCGATGCACAGAACGGTGCAGGTTATCTTCTCACCGCTCTCGCATTCGGTCTTGTTATCGTAGCCATGGCTTACTCCATCGGCAACGTTTCCGGATGCCACATCAACCCCGCAGTTTCCATCGCAATGCTCGTTTCCAAGAAGATGAGCTTCGTTGACTTCGTGGGCTACATCGTAGCTCAGTTCTCAGGCGCTACCGTCGGTGCAGTTGCACTCAAGGCAGTTGTCGGTCTCGCAGGTATCGAAGACAAGACCGGCGGACTCGGCACCAACGCTCTCGCAGGCGGCTCTGTATGGGCTTCCCTCATCATCGAGGTCATCCTCACCTTCGTATTCGTCATCGCTATCCTCGGTGTTACCTCCAAGGTTGAGAACGGCGCAGTTGCAGGCCTTGTTATCGGTCTCACCCTGACCCTCGTTCACATCCTCGGCATCGCTTTCACCGGAACTTCCGTGAACCCTGCCCGTTCCTTCGGACCCGCTCTCATCGTAGGCGGCGAAGCTCTGGCAAACGTTTGGGTATTCATCGCAGCTCCTCTGGTAGGCGGCGTTCTTGCAGCTCTCGTTTACATGTTCCTGGACTGCAAAAAGTGCAAGAAGGAAGACTGAACATCGGCAATTAAAAAAAGCACGGCTCAGGAGCCCTCACATAGGGAGAGAGGCGCCGCTGATTGTTCGTTCTGAATACCGTCGCCGTACAAAAGTACGGCAGGTGTTCAGAACGGACAAAGGAAAGATATAACAAAATGACCGAAACTCTCGTTTCGGTCATTTTTTC
>JAZUGU010000094.1:0-9558 GCA_045641325.1 Candidatus Avispirillum sp. | reverse complement strand
CTTTTCACACAGAACATAAAGAAATCCAATAGTTAAAGTCTGCTTGTTCTGTGCCAGGAAAGGCTTCGCCTTTGCCAAAGTCAACGCGCCGGAAAGCTATGAAAAGAAACGCCGATACGTGGGGCGCCGCCCCACTCCCTGGGGCTTTTTGAAAAAAGCCGGCAAAAACTTTCCCAAAGACAAGCGCGCGACTAACTGTAATTTTGCCAAAACTGTTGATATATACATTATATTATGATATAATATAATGTATTTTAATGCGATGGAGGAAAAAATGAGAAAGGCCCTGGCAAAGATCATCCCCGAATATGCATGGCTGCCTACCCTTATCTGCCTGGCATTCGACTTCTTTGTGTTCTATGCCACAAGGCCTATCGCTTCCGGGTTTCACCACTATAACGTGTCGCTCCCGGCAGACGATCTCATCCCCTTCGTCCCCGCATTTATCGTGATATACGTTCTCTCTTTCGTCCAATGGGCACTGGGCTTCATCGTGACCGGCAGGGAGAACAGAGAGTTCTGCCATAAGGTGCTGTCTGCGGAGATCGTGGCGAAAGTGATATGCTTTGTCATTTTCCTTGTGTTCCCCACGGTGATGACAAGACCGGAGATCACGGGCAGCGATATTTTTTCAAAATTCACCGCTTTCATTTACAGCGTTGATACACCCGATAATCTTTTCCCGTCCATCCATTGCTTCATGTCCGTGTTCTTCGCGGCGGTGATCGTCAGATCGGAAAAGACCGGCAAGGCTTTCAAGGCGGCGAACGTCGTTTTCGCGGTTCTGGTATGCGCCTGTGTGGTCCTTGTCAAACAGCACGTTCTCGTTGATATCGCAGGCGGCGTCATCCTCGCATTCATAGCTCCTTTTATCGCAAAGCTCCTGCACGCCGAGAAGATTTTTTCCGTGTTCTGCGGGAAAAATAAACAGAAAGAAACCCGAGAGGTCGAGTAATTGAAGAAAAAAAGCGAACAAAATACCCTGAATACGAAAAACAAGCTTCTGTGGTCGCTTCTGTTTCTCCTGATAGCGGCGGCGACGGTTTATGCCGTCATATCACAGACGAAATATTTTTCGTTCAACCGGTTCCGGGAATTCATTTTTACGGCTTCTCCCGTGTATCTCACCTGCGCAGTTCTTTGCATGCTGGGCTTCATCTTTTTCGAGGGGCTCGCCATCATGGTCATCTGCCGTGAGTTCAGGTTCAGATGCTCCGCCGCTGACGGCTTCTTCTATTCGGCGGCCGATATATATTTTTCCGCGATAACCCCCTCTGCCACCGGCGGTCAGCCCGCCTGCGGATACTTCATGGTGAAGGACGGGATACCCACTCTTTTCACCACGGCGGCGCTGGTAACGAATCTTGCCGCATATGCGTTTTCCACCCTGAGCATGGGGTTGTTGAGTCTTATCCTCCGTCCCGCTCTCCTGTTCAAATTCAGCCTTTTCTCAAGGATACTCATATATATCGGCTATCTGGCACAGATCGCGCTGATCGTGTTTTTCACCCTTGTCCTCAAGAATAAAGAGATAATTTCGGCTATTTTCTCGTGGATCATAAAGCTTCTGGGAAAGCTCCGGCTGACCAGAAGGGCATACGTGCTTGATGCGAAATTCCGCAAAAAGATGGAGGATTACGGCAAGTACACCGAAATGATCCGGGGAAGACGGTCCATGATATTCAAGGTCGTCCTTTTCAATCTTCTCCAGAGGGTGTCGCAGATCGCCGTCACCATGTTCACGTATCTTGCCACGGGCGGCGAAGGCTCCCGTGCATTCGACATATTCTGCCTGCAGAGCTATACCACCATCGGCGTCAACTGCATTCCCATCCCCGGCGCCATGGGTATCACGGATCTTCTGATGCTGGATTGCTTCGGAAGCGTGATGAACGAGCTGGATGCAACGAATCTGGAACTTCTCAGCCGTTCGCTTTCGTTCTATTCCTGCGTTATCGTATGCGGGGCGGCAGTAGTTCTGAAAATCATCATGCAAAAAAGAAGGAGTACAAAATGATAGGCGTTTACGATTACACCGTTATTCTGACGTATCTTTCCCTGCTTTCAGCAGGATGCGGTATAGTTGTCTCTCTCTCGGGAGCGGGACATCCCTATTACGGAATGTTTTTCCTTCTTTTCTGCGGTCTTTGCGATGCCTTTGACGGCAGAGTCGCAAGGACGAAGGCCGGAAGGACCGAAATGGAAGTTAACTACGGCATACAGATAGATTCTCTGGCGGACGTGGTGGCATTCGGCGTTCTTCCCGCCTGCATAGGTGCCGCCATGATGTGGCGCTCCCCCATGTTCAGCGATCTTTTCGATCTCATCGGCAAGCCTTACAGCGCGATTCTTAAATTCGTTCTGTTCGCAGTCCTCATCCTTTACATCCTCGCCGCGGTCATAAGACTTGCATATTTCAACGTGACGGAGGAGGAAAGGCAGAAAACGGAGGGCGGCGCAAGGCTTTACTATACGGGCCTCCCCGTGACCTCCGCGTCCATAATCTTCCCGCTGATCCTGGTCGCCCAGTATCTCACAGATTTTGATATCACGTTCTTATATCCCGTGTTCGCAGTCCTCACCGGCTTTGCGTTCATATCCAAAATACAGGTAAGAAAGCCCAAGCTTCGCGGTATCCTTATCCTTATCGGTATCGGACTTCTTGAGTTCGTTGCCATGATACTGCTCCGCTTTGTATTCCGCAGATAAGAAAAAATGAGAAAAGAAACGCAGAAAAACCCGAATAACGAGAGCGCAGGGGTTTTTCTGCGCTTTCTTTACAGAACGGTCCCCGGCAGAGTGCTTCTGAAAGGGCTGACGGCACCGTTCCTATCAAAGGCGGCGGGGAAATTTCTGGATACGCCGCTGTCACGGCCGCTGATAAAGCCCTTCGTCAGAAAGGGCGGCATCGACCTTGACGATTACGAATCCGATGATTTCAGATGCTTCAACGATTGCTTCACCAGAAAGATAAAGGACGGCAAAAGGCCGTTCTCCGCGGAGAGCGGGGATCTCTGCTCCCCCTGCGACGGGTACCTTACCGCATACAGAATAGACGGCTCGGGCACGGTTTTCCCCGTGAAGCAGAGCATCTATACCGTGAGCTCGGTGCTGGGAGGCGATGAGATCGCGGAGAGATTTTTCGGCGGCACTTGTCTTGTCATAAGACTGGGCGTTGAAAATTATCACAGATACGCCTTCTTCGACGGGGGAAAGCTCATAAAGAAAAAATACATCCCCGGCCGCCTGCATACGGTGAGACCGGTGGCGCTGGAGAAATATCCGGTGTTTTCGGAAAACTGCCGGGAATATTCGATACTGAAAACAGACAATTTCGGCACGGCGGCACAGATAGAGGTGGGCGCCATGCTCGTTGGAAAAATAAAGAACAGAGAAGTCTCCGTTTTCGACCGCGGCGAGGAAAAGGGAATGTTTCTGTACGGAGGCAGCACCGTTATGGTGCTCCTTGAAAAAGGTGCGGGCGGCGTACGCAGTGAATTCTACGGCGGCACGGAAATACCCGTTGTGATGGGCGAAAAGCTCAACTGAAAAAAGGAAAGGTCAAAACATGAAAATTCTGCATACCGGCGATATACATCTTGATTCTCCGTTCTCGGGGCTTTCGGCAAGCGCTGCCGAGGAGCGCCGCCGTGACGTGAGAGAAACGTTTTCCGAAATGATGAGATATGCGAAAGACAACGAAGTCGACATGGTCATCATAGCGGGAGACCTTTTCGAGACCTCTTTCGTCACCAGAGAGACCGTGGCAATACTGAGAAGAGATTTCTCAATGCTTGACTGCCCGGTCATAATCACGCCCGGCAACCACGATCCCGCGGAGGAAAACGGCATCTGGTCCAAAAACCTTTTCCCGGATAACGTGTACGTTTTCACCACCCCGTCTCTTACTCACTTTTCGTTTGATTCGCTGAACTGTGACGTATACGGCTGGGCGTTCACCTCGTCCAATATGACGGAATGTCCCCTGCAGGGGCAGCATCCCGAGGACAGCTCAAGGATCAATATCCTGGCGGCCCATTGCGACATCACCTCCCCAATCGGGAATAAGTGCCCCGTATCCGTGCCGGTGCTCCGTGATTTCGGTGCGGAATACTGCGCTCTCGGACATATACATAACCCGGAGGCGGCAAACAAGGCTCTCGACCGCGCAGGGCTTTACTGCGGCTGTCCGGAGGGCAGGGACTTCGGCGAGTGCGGTACCAAGGGAGCAATGATCGTCCAGGTGGATAAGCAGTCCGTTTCGGCAGGCTTCCGCCGTTTCTGCAAAAAGGTTTACCGCAGAGAAGAGCTGAACGTGGACGGCGCCTCGGACTATACGGAGATCGCGGACAAGCTCCGCGCCTTCGTTTCGGAAAAAGGCTATTCCGGTGATACGCTCCTGAGAGTCACCCTTACCGGAAACGTTGATCCCGCGCTGGTCATTGACTGCGGCGCGCTGGCACGTGAGGTAAAGGATACGTTCTATACGGAGATCGGCGACGAGACCGTGCCCGTGTGGAACTCCGACCTGCTCAGCTGTGACAAGGGTATCCGGGGCGAGGTGTACAGAACGCTTCTTCCGTCCCTTGAAAGCACGGATAAGGAAACCAGAGCGAGAGCATCAAAAGCTCTCAGATACGCACTTGCCGCTTTAAACGGCTCGAGCATCAGCGATACGTGAGGTGCGGGATGATAATAAAATCTTTGAAAATAGATTCCTTCGGCGCTCTGAAAAACAGAGAATACGACCTGAGCCGGGGGCTTAACATAGTGGAGGGTGCAAACGAATCGGGAAAAAGCACCATCGCCATGTTCATAAAATTCATGCTGTACGGCCTTTCGGGAAGAAAGTCGGACGGCGAGATCCCCGATAAAAACAGATACGCCGCATGGGATACCGGAATGGCATCCGGCTCCATGATACTCACGGCGGACGGAAAAGACTACCGAATAGAGAGAGAATATTTCGCCTATTCCGATTCCATGTCCTCGGGAGATACGGGGCGTGACAGATGCGTCGTCACCGATCTCGATACCGGGGAAAGAGTGTTTAAGAACGAAGTGCCGGGAATGGCTCTTCTGGGCGTGCCGGAGCAGGTGTTCGTCAACACCGTTTTCGTCCGTCAGCTCAGTGATGCGAAAATTGACGGCAACGGCATGGCGGAGGCAGTCGAAAACCTCCTTATGTCCGGCGACGAGGGCATCAGTACGAAGAAAGCCATCGAGAAGCTTGAAAAGGAAAGAGTATCTCTGAAACATAAAACCGGAAGCGGAGGCCTTGTCAACGAGCTCCAGAGAGAGGTCATGAGGCTGAGGCAGAAGCTTCGTGAGGCATCGGGAGAGAGCGCCGATATCATCGGGCTGGAAAGCAGCGTGGAGGAGACCGGCAACACTCTTAAAAAGCGTGAGGAGGAGTACGAGGAGCTGACGAAGCTCTGCGACGCTTACGATAAAATATGCCTCAAGAGAAAAAGAGACGAGGCGGCAAAATGCGCCTCCGAAATAAACGGCATTGACGAAAAGCTCTCCGTGTTCGACGAATACGGAAATCTCACGGAAAAATCCTCCGAGATCGCAAGACTGCAGACGCAGATGAGATCCGCCGGGGAAAAGCAGAAGATCCTGCGCCGCAGAGAGATGGAGCTGGATTCCGAGCTCCCGCCCCTCATGAGCGCGGACGATAAAGAGGCCGCTCTTGAGGACGTGGAAAAAGCGAAAAAGTCCCACAAAAAGATCAAGGGCAATATCATACCCGGAATAATTCTGTTCATCATCGGCGCGGGCATCATCGCCGCCGATCTCATGATCGATCCCCCTTACCATTCGATCTTTCTGTCAACTGCCGCCGTCATCATGATAATCGCGGCATCCCTCATCGCCTCCGGCATCGTGAATTCCTCAAAGTGCAAAAAGATTTTTGCCCTGTGGGAAGCGGGAAGCACGGCGGAACTTGAAAAAACGGTAAATAAGAGAATAAAGCTTGCGGGACTCCGCGAGGACCCCGCATCCGAATACAGCATGACGGTTTCCGCATTAAGACATACGGAGGCGGAGAGGATATCATGCGTTACGGAGCTGAGAGATAAAGCATCTCTCTTTGCAGACGACGATCCCGATACGGAAAAAATGGCGGATTCCGCTCTCATGAAGGCGGGCAGCCTTGCAGAGGAAAAAGAGGCTCTCATCAGCCGCCGCAACCAGGTATACGGAAGATATACCGTGCTCTCCGAAAATATGGGAGACCCCGATGATGACGCCGAGGTGACCGCCCTTATGATGACGGATACGGGCAGAAAAGCCGCCGCCATGACACGTGAGGATGCGGAGCAGAGCCGCCGGATGCAGAAGTTCGCGCAAAACGCTCTGCCCTCCCTGAGAACACAGCTTGCCGAAAAGGAAAACAGACTGAGCGTGCTCCGCGCCACCACGGTAGAGCCTGCGGCAGTATCCGCAAGGCTTGAGGCCGTTGAAAAACAGTTGGACGAAGCATCCGAGCGCTACGAGGGAATAGCGCTTGCAATAGAGAGCCTGACTGCGGCGGGAGATCAGCTCCGCCGGGGGCTCATACCGAGAGTGAAGAACGAAGCGGAAAGAATAATGGGCAATTTCTCCGACGGCAGATATACCGCCCTGGGACTTGACCGCAGCTTCGGTCTTACCTTCGATTCAAACGGAAAAACGAGAGATTCCGTGTTCTTCTCCGCAGGAACGAGAGATATGGCGTATATCAGCCTCAGAATGGCGCTGGCGCACGTGCTCTTCCCCTACAACGTGCCTCCGGTGATATACGACGAGAGCTTCTCAAGAGTCGATGCGGTGAGACTGCGCCGTATCATCCGCTTCCTCGGCGCGGCGGGCGATGACGGCATCCAGTCCCTCATCTTTACCTGCAGAGCGCTTGAGGGAGACCTGGCGGCGGACATGGGAGACGTTAACGTTATCAAACTGTAAACGGGAGATATATTTTGGATACCGAATATCTGAAAAAAGTCGGATTATACATACTGACCGTGCTCATCTGCGTGGGAACGGTGTTCTATCTGGGATATCACGTGTGGCACACGGTCACCCGTGAGGTGGAAACCGCCACCGTCACGGAGCTGACGGCGGAAAATACCACCGCTTGTGACGCCTATATTTTCAGAAACGAAAACCTCCTTCTGAGAACGACAGGCGGACAGAGCCTTGTGCCCACGGTCCGTGAGGGACAGAAGGTGCAGGCAGGAAGCGAGGTCGCCAGGATCTATTCGGGCGATTCACCGCAGACCGTTTCCGAAATATCCGATATCGAGGAAAGAATAAAGCTTCTTGAAAGCTGTTCCGACGGCGGAACGGTGAGCCTTAAGGAGTCCACGAAGATCGAGGGCGATATATACGACGTGCTGTCCCAGATAAGAGAGACCTCCGATCTGGGAGACGTGAGAACGGCGCAGGGGCTTCGCTCCTCGCTGATGACGCTTCTCAACAAGCGCTCGCTCCTTGCCGGCGGCAATACCGCCGGATTTGCCTCCGAGATCGCGGAGCTGAACAGAAAAAAGCAGGAGCTCAGCTCCTCTCTGGGAAGCTATCTGGAATCGGTCACGGCGGTAAAGGGCGGCTACTACTATTCCGAAACGGACGGATACGAAAACGTGTTTGTGGCGTCAGAGCTTGAAAAGATGTCCTATGAGGAAATGAAAAAAACGCTGACCATGTCACCCGACAGCGCGGAGAACTGTGCCGGAAAGACCGTCAGCGATTCGTACTGGTATCTGGTATGCCCCATAGAGAAAAAGTATCTCGAGACCTATAAGATAGGCGGAAACTGCTCCGTGAAGTTCGCGGGAGAGCTTGAGCTTTCCATGGAGGTCACGAAAATTCTGTCGGGAAATGACGAGATAATCCTCATCCTGCGCACGAATTATCTTCCCTCCGGCTTCAATTTCACAAGAATGCAGAGAGTTTCTCTTGTGACGGGAACGTGCAAGGGCTATAAGGTGCCCATTTCGGCGGTGCGTGTGGTCAACGGAGAGACCGGAGTTTATATCCTCGACGGCGTAACGGTGAGATTCGCAAGGATAAAAACCGTGTTCCGCACGGATGCGTACTATCTGGCGGCCCCCGAGCCCACGGTATCCCCCGAGGAGGAAGTGAAAGAGGAAGAGGAAACGGAAAAGGTCCGCTGGCTCCGCTTCCACGATAACCTTATCATTGAAGGAAAAGGACTGTACGACGGACGTGTCGTCGGCAAATAAGAGGACGGAATGGAAAAATATCTTGAATGTGCCGCCGTTGCCTCCACTCACGGAGTGAGAGGCGGCATGAGGCTCGAAAACAGATGCAATACCCCCGAGGAGCTTTCCTCTCTGAAGAGAATGTTCTTAAAAGAGGGAGACTCTTTCAGAGAACTGAAAAAGACCGGCTCCTTCGTGCAGAAGAATATGGTGGTCGCCACCTTTGAGGGAATAGATACGGTCGAGGCGGCGGCAGCGCTCAGAGGGCGTGTCCTTTATGCGGCAAGAGAAGATTTCCGCCTGAAAAAAGGCGAGTTCTTCATAGCCGACATGATAGGTCTCCCCGTGATCGACGACGAGACCGGGGACGTTCTGGGAGAACTCTCCGACGTGATGAAGCCCGGCGCACAGCAGATATACGTGGTAGCGCGGGGAGAGGGGCAGTTCATGGTCCCCGCCGTTCCCGAATTCATAAAAGAGATCGACCTTGAAAAGGGTATCAGGATAAAGACCATCGAGGGACTGCTTGACCTATGAGATTTGATATAATGACGCTTTTTCCCGACCTTGTGAAAACGGTGCTTTCCGAGAGCATAATCGGCAGAGCGCAGGCGGCGGGGCATCTAAAAATAAACGTCTGGAACATAAGAGACTATTCGGATGACAAGCGCCACCGTGTGGACGATACTCCCTGCGGCGGCGGAATGGGCATGCTCATGGCGGCACCGCCCATCTATAACTGCCATACGGCGGTGACCGCGGACAAAGCGGAGGACGAAAAGGTATACACGGTGTATATGTCCCCCCGCGGCACGGTGCTGAACGAAGAAACGGCGAAAAGGCTGTCCCGGTATGACAGACTTGTGATCCTCTGCGGTCACTACGAGGGCGTGGACCAGCGAGCCATCGACCTTCTGGTGGATGAGGAGGTCTCCATCGGAGATTTCGTTCTCACCGGCGGCGAGATCCCGGCGTGCGTGCTTGTAGACTGTGTCGGCAGGCTGTGCGAGGGAGTTTTGTCCGAGTCGGAGTGCCACGAAATAGAGAGCTTCGAGGGGGATCTTCTGGAATACCCCCAGTACACACGTCCCGTGGAATTCATGGGGATGAAGGTGCCGGACGTGCTTTTGTCCGGACATCACGCCAACATAGAAAAGTGGAGACGTGAGGAAGCGGAAAAGATCACGAAGCAGCGCAGGCCCGATCTTTTTGAGAAGTATAAGAAGCGGTAAATTATAGTTAGTCGAGCGCTTGTCTTTGCGAAAGTTTTTGCCGGCTTTTTTCAAAAAGCCGCAGGGAGTGGGGCGGCGCCCCACGTATCGGCGTTTCTTTTCATAGCTTTCCG
>JAZUGU010000093.1:0-2685 GCA_045641325.1 Candidatus Avispirillum sp. | reverse complement strand
TGCAAACACCGGCTTCGGCACCCCCCGCGAGGATATCACGGAGAAGATATACGAGCTGTGTTTCGATTCGGACGGAAACGCGGCGAATATCGAAATGGATAAGGGATTTATATGATATGATATATAAAAAGGACACCGTAACGGAGCGCACACATAGGGATTTTTTCACCGCCGACCGGAAAGAGAAAAAACACTAATAAACCAAGAACGGTGGGAAGATTTCCGAATATCTGATGAAAAAAATGACCGAAACGAAAGTTTCGTTCATTTTGTTATATCTTTCCTTTGTCCGTTCTGAACACCTGCCGTACCTTTGTACGGCAACGGTATTCAGAACGAACAATCAGCGGCGCCTCTCTCCCTATGTGAGGGCTCCTGAGAGTTCCGGTCTTTTAAATTCAGTCTTCTTCAAAGGTGACCTTGACCACCATGAGAGTCTTGCGGTTTTCCACGTTCTCGTCGGTGTAGTGGAATTCGGTGAAGGCAACCAGAGCCTCGTTGTCGGAGATGGCAACGATATCGGAGTATGCGCAGGTCTCCTGATTGATCTTCACGGGCTCTTCCCATTTTTCGCCCTTGCCGTCGAAGCAGGCGCGAACGAAGAATCCGGGACGGCCGTATGTGGTAAGGACGGCACCGCATTTCAGAGCGCAGATGGCGGGGTCAACGCCGATGGTGTCAAGCTGAACGGATTTCGACCAGTTGTATCCGCCGTCGTCGGAAACGGCAAGGTGAAGTCCCTCGGAGCGGGCAACGGTGAGCGCACGGCCGGAGGGAAGCCAGCAGATATCCGATTCGCAGTAGCACACAGCGCCCTCGGTCTTCTGGGGGTCCTGAACGGAAACCAGCTCCCAGCTTTCGCCGTTGTCATCGGAGCGGTAGAAATAAGCGAAGAAATAGTTGTAATATTCACCGGTTCCCGGGGTAAGGCCGCGGTCGTAGCTGGTGAACCAGAGCGAGCCGTCGGGAGCCTTGCGCAGTCTGCCGAACATGAAGGGCAGAAGCACCTTGTTGGTGCCGTTCATGCGCTTTATGACAAGATCGTCGAAGTTTTTGATGGGAGCAAGATAGGTCTCGCGCTCGGTGCAGCCCTTTCTGATGCGGGTCATCTTGAAAGCGCGGTCAAAGGTGCCCTCCGGGAAATCGTCGAAACGGTAGAACGTGTAGTAGTCCTCGAACATTCCCACGGGAGTGATGCCCTCGAATATCTTCGGGTCTACCTCAACGGGGGGGAGCGCGGACTGGAATATTCTGTCGCCGTTCTCGGCAACAACGAAACCGCGGTCGGATTCTTCTCTCGTTGCGGGGGTCCAGGTCTCGCCGTTGTCATCGGAATAGAACCACTTGTTTTCAAGACCGTAGTCGTCCTCGGAGTCCTGACCGACGTGAACGCCGGCGAAAACTCTTTTGCCGTCCTTTCTCATGGACGGGAACTGCCAGGGGCCCCAACCCACTTCTGCCCACGTAGGGCCGTATGCAACGGGAACGGGCTTCGATAATGTCATTTTCATAACTTTCACCTTTTTTCACATGATTTAAATTATAGCTTAGTTCAGAGCGCTAAAAACTTTGAACTTAAAACTTCGAGCTTTGAGCAGGCGGCGAAGCCGCCCACAGCGCAGGAGCGTTCGTATGCATACAGAAACGGGGCGTTTCACGCTCCCGTTTCGTTTTGCCCGGATAAAACATCCGTCTGTCAGCGATGAAACGATTCAGCAGCGAAGCGTCTTTCGCCCGCAGGGGCTCCCCTGCCTGCCGAAATATTCATCGAGAAGCGGCTCGAGAACGGAGAACATCAATTTGTAACCGTTACTCTTGGGATGCAGCCCCTCGCGGGTGATGCCGTCCTTTATGGTGAGGCCGTCCTCTTTCGTAAGTGCGCTGTGATAGTCAACGTACTGCGTGCCGAACTCTTCGGCGAGAGCTTTCAGCATTTTGTTCAGGCGGACGATAAACGGATTGCGGATTTTTGCGTTTGCTATCTCATTTCCCACGGGGAGACATGAGCACACCCACATGTCAAATCCGTTTTCTTTCGCCTCGGTGAGCATATATCTGTAAGCATCCCCGATCTCTTTTTCGACACGGAGCTTTTCCGCTTCTTCGTAATCGCCGGTTTCGGGGTCGATATGGCCGTCCATGACCCACGTGTTGTTAACGCCGATGAGCATGATGCAGAGCCGCGGACTGAGCTGAGTTACGTCCGCCGTAAATCTCCACGCCATAATGTGCGCCTGCTCACTGCCGATACCGCGGTTTATAACGTAGCCGTACTTGTGGCAGAATCTGTTTTCCTCCGTATAGTGGGTGATTGAATCACCCGCAAAAATGATATCCGGCTTTTCCTCGCTGTAAAAGATCTGTTCGTTCTTGATGTCGAACTCGTCTCTTCTGGTGTCTGCCTCCGGGCTGAAGTACTCGCCCGGCTTATATTTGCCGGGATAAATTATCTCTTTGTTTTCCATGGCGCACGGCCCCCTTTTCCATTAGTGTATCATATATCCGCCGCAAAGTCAAAACAAAAAACCCGCCGTATGGCGGTTTTTTGTGCTTTATTTTACGTTTTCGACAACGTATCTGCGCGAGATCAATTTATAGCCCATGTCTTCATTTTTCAGAACTGCATCTGCTTCTTTTGCTTCGCGCACGCCGGAATTCATTGGAATCGCATTATGCTCGAGGCTG
>JAZUGU010000092.1:0-12767 GCA_045641325.1 Candidatus Avispirillum sp. | reverse complement strand
GCCGAGTGGAAGGACAGCCGTTCCGTGACCGTGGAGCATAAGGGAGAGCTATACTACGTAAGTGCAAATATAAGATATAATATTTATGAGCTGCACCGTGTGGGCGATCCCGATTTCTGCATTTCCCTCAATAATATGTTCGCCAATCTCATAAGCGACGGAGACGACCTTATCGTTTCGCAGAAAAGGGCGATATATAAAGTCGACCTGGAGAGTGAGCGCCTCGGCGAGTGTATCTTCACCATGAGCACCGAGGACAACGAAGCGGGATACGGCATCATGGGCATGGAGCTGAAAAACGGAAAAATTCTGATGGACTATGCAAAAGCCACCCTCTATTATATTTCCGCCTCCGCCGACGTGCAGAGAAGAGAATTCTCTTATGACAAATATATCCCCGCGCCGGAATGTTCCGTCAGGAGTCTTGACAGGGTGAATGAGAACGGTCAGGAATATATACTGAGCTTTTCCGATAACGGCCCCGTCACCGGGTATTACTGGGGAACGTCTCCCACGGCGGAGAATAACCCCTTCACAGAGCTTAACGGTGAAAACACCGTCAGAAAAACCGTGACAGAGCCCGGCACCTATTACCTGTGGGCGGTAGACTCTCTCGGATATATCTCAAAGCCTTTCACCGTCACGGTCGATAAAATAACCTATAATATTCCCGGCGGCACGTCAACTTGTTCGCTGAATACGTACGGAGAAGAATTTTACCTCCCCGAGTACGTTTACGGTGACAGCATCCACCGTCCCTCCGGCTGGAGAATAACCTCCGGCGAGGGCGAGATAATTACCGAGGGCGACAGATTTCTTCTGATTCCGTACACGGACGTGACCGTGACACCCACCGGTGTCAGCGGAAAGGTCAGCGGTTACGTATTCCCGCCTCTTGACGATGATCCCTCCCACGTTATTCACTGGGAACTGGACCTTGACAGCGATTATCCCACCCTGTATTTCGAGGGGCTGGGCAAAACTCCCACCTACGCGGTGAACCACCAGTCCCCCTGGTATGAATACCGTTCCGTCATCAAAAAAGTTGTTGTCGGAGAGGGCATCACGGGGTTCGGAAACCTCAGCTTTTATGGCTGTACCGCAATTGAATCCGCAGTGCTTCCGTCCACGGTCACCGTGGTAGGAAAGAGCACCTTCAAAAATGCGACACGCATGACCGATATATACTATAACGGTACTGCCGACGGCTGGGCGGCTGTGGAGATACAGGACGGAAACGTCCCCCTCACCAATTCCGCCTTTACCCTTATCTCAAAAGGCGATACGGATTTTGACGGCAAAGTGACCGCCGCCGATGCCAATCTTTTAAAGAAAGCGGTAACGGGCAGAGTTTCAATGATCGACGAAAAGCTCATCGCCGCCGACCTGAACCGTGACGGGAAACTCACCGTCGGCGACGTTCTTCTGGAAAAGAACCTTATCACGGGTAAAGTGACAGAAAAGTAAAACCCCGGCACTATGCTGGATAATATATTTTTTACATAAAAGGAGAAAAAATCATGAAAAAATGGAAATGCACGATCTGCGGCGAAATCGTAGAGAGCGAAACCAGACCCGAGAGCTGCCCCCTCTGCAAGGCACCCGGCGAGAAATTCGTTGAGATCAAAGAAGAAGAGATGACATGGGCATCCGAGCACGTTGTAGGCATCGCCTCCGACGTTCCCGAAGAGATAAAGGAAGGCCTCCGCGCAAACTTCAACGGTGAGTGCTGTGAGGTCGGTATGTATCTTGCAATGGCAAGAGTAGCCGCAAGAGAGGGATATCCCGAGATCGCGCTTTACTGGGAAAAGGCAGCATACGAGGAAGCGGAGCACGCCTCCAAGTTTGCAGAGCTTCTGGGCGAGGTCGTCACCGACAGCACCAAGAAGAACCTTGAGATGAGAGTTGCCGCCGAGAACGGCGCGACCGAGGGCAAGACCGAGCTTGCAAAGATGGCAAAGGCGGCAAACCTGGATGCCATCCACGATACCGTCCATGAAATGGCACGTGACGAAGCCCGCCACGGCAAGGCATTCGCAGGACTTCTCAAGAGATATTTCGGTTGATATCGTCCCCTGCTTCTTAAAACTAAAAACTCAAAAAGACCGGAACTGGAGTTCCGGTCTTCTTTTATTGCACATCAATTCCGTATTTTTCGAAAACCCCGTGCCATCTTTCTTTTGATGCGGCACATTCGTTTTCGTAAAGCTTCGGGGAAATGCCGATCTGCTCTATTTCCAGAGATTTTGCCTTTCCCGTTCCCATGGGGTGGTAGGGCATTATCTGGGCCTTACGGTATCTGCCGGAATGTGCCGAAAGATATTCGGCAATTGCCGAAATTTCCTCGTCCGAATCGTTCACGCCGGGAATAAGCGGAATGCGGACGGTGATATCCGCACCCAGCTCCATCAGCATTCCAAGATTTGAAAGGATAAGAGCGTTGTCAGCCCCGCAAAGCTTTCTGTGCTTTTCGGGGTCCATTTCTTTTATATCGAAAAGAAATGAAGCGCCGAGCTTTGCCGCCTCACGGAAAAACTCGCTTTTTCCGAAGCCGCAGGTCTCAATGGAGGTACCGATGCCGCAGTCCTTTGCAGCACGGATGAGCGAAAGGGTGAATTCCGGGTGCAGGGAACATTCGCCGCCGCTGACGGTCATGCCGCCGCCGGAGGTCTCGTAGAACATTTTGTCCTTTTCAACGACCGCCATCACTTCTCCTACGGTCATTTCCTTTCCGCAGACCTCGCAGGCGGAGTTGGGGCACACTTGGGCGCATCTGCCGCACACGGTGCATTTTTCTCTGTCAAAAAGGAGCTTTCCGGAAATCTCTCTCGCCCCGGCAGGGCATACGGATACGCATCTGCCGCAGGAAGTGCATTTTTCGCTTCTCTGCATAAGCTGGACTTTCGGCGAATAGGTCTCCGGGTTGTGGCACCACACGCACGAAAGCGGGCATCCCTTAAGAAATACCGTGGTGCGTATCCCCTCGCCGTCATCAACGCAGTAGCGCTGAATGTTTGTCACAACGGCGGAAAGCTTTTTACATTCCATAATCCGTTCTCGCTATCACGTTGTCCTGAAGATCACGGGAGATATTGACGAAATAATCGGAGTATCCGCCGACTCTGACGATAAGATCACGGTGGGCATCGGGATTAACCTGTGCGTCAAGCAGCTCCTCACGGCTGACGACCGTGACGGACAGCTGCTGACCGCGGTTCTTGAAATAGGTCTTCCACAGAGAGATGAATCCCTCCTTGCCCTTTTCTGTGTTGAACAGCTTTTTGTCGAACTTAACGTTGAGGATAAATCCGCTGGTGGGCAGGGTGTGGTCAAAGGCGAGGCAGGACTTAATGAGCGCCGTCGGACCGTTCACGTCACGTCCGGGAACAGCGCCGATGCTGTCGGCAAACATGGGATCGCCGCGTCGTTTTCCGGAGGGAAGAGCACCGGTCGTGCGGCCGTAGTTGGCGGCGCGGGTAAAGGGGGAGCATCCGCCGCTGAAATAACCGCCGCGCCAGGTGGGTATGGTCTCAAGATAAGTGTTGTAGTCGTCTATGATCTCGGCACCGAGGGCATCCACGTATTCGTCGTCATTGCCGAAGCGCAGGGGAGATTTTCGGAGAAACTCCGCCATGTCCTCTCTGCCCTCGAAATCGGAATTGACGGCATCCGCCATTTCCTTTATTGTATATTTCTTCTCATCGTAAACGTATTTTTTGACCGCCGCCACGGAGTCGATACAGTCGGCAACGCCCTCAGCCAGTATCTGACCGTGACCGTACAAAGGCCCGTGGTTCTTGTAGTCGAGGCCTTTTTCAAGACAGCCCTCAATGGTCAGCGAGCGCAGGGGATTTCCCGTTATCTCCGAATAGATCTTCTGGCATTTGTTTGACATGGTCGTGGAAAGGTCGCACATGTGCCGGATCTCTTTTTTCACCGCGTCCATGAATTTTTCGAAAGTGTCAAATTCAGCGGGATCACCGGTGTCGATGCCGTACGGCGCACCGGTCATCGCGCTCTTTCCCCGTGTGAAGACCAACTCAACAGCCTTTGCAAGATTGACCTCGCCGTCCTCAAGTCCCATGTGGGATTTTCCCTGTATGTCTATCTGGTTGCATCCGTTCATCACGTACAGATGCGAGTCGCAGGGGGGGATGCCCAAACGCTCGAGGGCAGGGCATACCGCCTCGTCATTGTAGAGAGCGGGCAGACCGCAGCCGGAGGCGATACAATCGGCCGCCGCACGGTAAAGCTTTTCGGGAGTGTTGCGGTGACAGCGCATGGTAAGGTTGGGAGTCTGGTATTTTTTCGTTTTGCACACGTCCAGTATTTCGTAGGTCAGTTCGTTGGAGCGGTCGCACCAGTTCTCGTCCGAGCCGCCGATGCAGAGATTCCACGTTCTGGTGATGTGGAAAAACTCCCACATATCATCGAGCATTTCACGGCTTTCGGCGTAGTCGGAGCGTCTCCAGTAGTCTATCATGTACTGATCGAAATATCCGGGAGAGTCCACACCGTCGGAGGTGAACAGCATCACGTAAACTCCGCAGGCATCCGCAAAGGTCTCCGCAGGCTCTCTGGGGCACTTTTCAAAAGTTTTTCTCAGTCTTTTCAGCTTTCTTGTTTCGTTTTCATCGGAGGATGAGGCAAGAGCCTTGTCTGCTGCCTCGAAAACTCTCTTTCCGAGTACGTCCACCGCATCGAGATATATGAGCAGGCCCTCGTAGAATTCGTGCTTTGAGGGGTTCTTATCCATGAAGGAGCGAACCTTCTCGCGGAGAGCATCGGTGCCCATGTCAGCCACGTCAATGAGATTGGGAACGGAATGTCCTATCCACGTGCCGCCCCAGCCGCCGTCCATGGAGGATTCAGTCTCCGTAAATGCCTTGCAAACGGTATCCCACGTGTTGTAGGGCTGCATATGCTCGGCGATGTAGAGATACTCCTCCGCCTTTTCGGGGCAGTTTTCCGCTTTTATACGGAGAGAAGCTGCATCCGTATACGTGCCGAAACCGTAGGCGTAGCGGCAACACATGCCGACAATGCCGCAATCGGGCAGACCGATCGCGGGATTGACCTTTATCTCCATCGTCCTGTAAGCGGAAAGAAGAGCGGATGCCACCTTCTTGGTGAGGCAGTCGGACTTTTCGGAAAGATAACCGACGGCAAAGGGCTCGTCGGTGACGGTGAAATCAAACATAATACACCTCCGCATTTTACTACAATAACTATACCATACGGTTTGCCGAAAATCAACAAATATATTGACTTTATGTCGTCCTCCGTGATAAAATTTGTATAAAGAAATGCTCCGAAAGGATACGAAAATGAGTTACAGTTTTGAGAATCCCTGGATAAAACAGAGAGAGCCCATCATGTGCACGTGGAACGCGCTTCAGAACAGAGGCACGTTCAGCAACGTGCAGGTAAGCACGAAGAACGATCTGATGATGTTCTCCGAAAGACAGATAAAGCAGTACGTGAAAATGCTCAAGGCATTCGGATTCACCGGAATGCAGATCACGGACGGATGCCTTTCGTGGAGAACGTACGGCTCCCCCGAGTTCGTCCACGGACAGATAAGAAGATATGCCGAGGCGCTCCACGAAGAGGGAATGAATTTCACCTATTGGGTGTGGGCGGCGTGCTTCACGGAGTACGGATGGAACGATCCCGAGGCGAGGTATACCGCGGCTGACGGCGGCCGGGCATACGACGATCCGCAGGTTTTCCGTACCTTTGACCGCTATTACGATATGTACGCAGAACTTGCTGACGTGACAGACCTTCTCATGATGCACTTCGCAGACCCGGGAAATCTTAGGGATAACGAAGATATCTTTGCATTCGCACGGCTTCTGGAGGATAAGTTCAGAGCAAAAAATCCGAATGTGCGCTTTGCCATCGAAACGTGGGGCTCTGCCGATGATTTCCCCGATAAGCTTGCGGCGGCGGGATTCCGTGACCATATGCTCCTTGAGCTTCCTTTCCTTCCCGTGTGGAAAGAAGAGGGAAAGAGGGCGAGATTCCGCCGTGACGTGATAAACGCGGGCTGCCGTCTCGGTTCATGGGGCTGGTATACCTGCGATATGGAGATAGACCAGCTGGCGGCGTTCCACGTGAACAACCGTGTTATTGCGGACGTATATAAAAAGACCCGCGAGCAGGCGGATCATGTAGCCGTTCCCGAGTACTGGTCGGAGCTCTCCGCATACAACGTTCTCAATTTCGCGTCCATGTATTCCTGCGCACAGCTTCTCATCGATCCCGAAAGAAGCCCGGACGATATGCTCCGTGAGGTGACGGAGATGTTCTTCGGCAAAAAGTATTTTGACGAGGTCCTCCGTGCGCTTGAGCTTGTCCGTGATGCCCGCTCGGGCGATACGTGGGAGAGCTATTGGTGGACGGACGAAGGCTTTGATCTTGGAACAGGCGATCCGGAAAGCATCATGAAACGCTGTGAGGTCTCCATTGAGGAGATCACCCGTGTCAGCCGTGACCACACCTCCTATGCTTCTGTTCCCACACCTCTCGAGCCCTGCGAGATAGCGGAGCTGATGATACCGCATCTTGAGCAGATAAGGCTGTATGCCCGCTTCCGCCTCGATATGGCTGAACTTGAAAAGAAGCTGGACGGCGGAGCCCCGAAAGAAGAGCTTTACCGTGAGCTTGACCGCATCTGGCATCCCATCCCCGATTTCAATACCATAATCGGCGTGTTCGGCCAGCTTGAGGCCAATTTCCAGGACAAGGCGGTTTACGGTTTCTGTGACCGTGCCGGCATCGAGGTCCCCAAAAAAGGATACCGCGATGCGCTGATAAAGCGCCGCTTCCTTGATTTCATGATATATCAGCAGAGAGCGGCGGGAGAGGAGCGCCTCCGCTTCTCCGAGGATTTCTATTCCGGCCCGTTCGTGTACCTGCGTGACGCCCGCCGTATCCTCGATATAATGACGGACGAGGGCGTTCTCCAAATGAACTCCGACGGCACCTATTCGCTTTTGAATTACGAAGATTACAGATACAACTTCAATTAAGGAGGGCTTTTCATGAAAAACGAGTTCTATTATCCCTCAAAGGACGGCGTGACCGATATCCACGCAGTTGAGTGGATACCGGACGGTGAAGTTAAAGCCGTGTATCAGATAAGCCACGGCATGGTGGAGCATATCATGAGGTATGAGCCCTTTGCCGAGTTCCTTAATTCCCACGGGATATACGTCGTGGGAAACGATCACCTGGGCCACGGAAAATCCGTCACCGATGAAGAGCATCTGGGATATTTCGGCAATCCCGACGGATTGGATTACGTGATTTCCGATATGCACACCCTCCGTACCCTGACGGCTGAAAAATATCCCGGCGTGCCTTATTTTCTCATGGGGCACAGCATGGGCTCGTTCCTCGCCCGCAATTATATCACCAAGTACGGCGAGGGCCTTGCCGCCGCCGTCATCATGGGCACGGGCTCGCAGGCCAATGCCACCCTGGATCTCGGCATGACGATCTGCCGGGTAATGGCATCGAAAAAAGGCTGGCTGTACCGCAGCCGCCTCGTCCACGCCATGGCGTTGGGCTCAAATAATAATAAGTTCAAGCCCGCCCGCACCTTCTTCGACTGGCTCAGCCGTGACGAGGAATCGGTGGATAAATACATGGCGGATGAGAAATGCGGATTCATGTTTACCCTTGACGGCTTTTATCACCTGTTCTCCTGCATGAAATACATACAGAAAAAAGACAACGTGAAAAACACCGCCGACTGCCCGATCCTCCTCATATCAGGTGCCGAAGACCCGGTGGGCAGCTGCGGCAGCGGCGTCAGAAAGGCGTACGACGCATATAAGAAAGCAGGGAAGAACGCCGAGATCATGCTCTTTCCCGGAGACCGCCACGAGATACTGAACGAAAAGGACCGCGACGAGGTTTACAGCTATATCTTAAACTGGATAGCCTCAAAAGGAGAATTATCTCTGTGAAATACATAATGGCACTTGACCAGGGCACGACCAGCTCCCGCTGCATCATTTTCGATAAAAGCGGAAACGTGCTGTCCTCGGTCAATAAGGAATTCAGACAGATATATCCCCATCCGGGCTGGGTGGAGCACGATGCCTCGGAGATATGGGATACCACTCTTGAGGTCTCCCGTGCGGCGATGAAAAAGGCATGCCTTGCCGCCTCCGATATTGCCGCCGTAGGCATCACCAATCAGCGCGAGACCACGGTGGTGTGGGAGAGGGAAACGGGCCGCCCTATCGCCAATGCGATAGTTTGGCAGTGCCGCCGCACCTCCGACATAGTGGACGGACTTGTAAAGGACGGCTATACGGATACGATCCGCAATAAGACCGGCCTTGTCCCCGATGCGTATTTTTCGGGAACGAAGATAAAATGGATACTCGATAACGTGCCCGGCGCGCGTGAAAAGGCTGAAAACGGAGAGCTCCTCTTCGGAACGGTGGACACGTGGCTCATATGGAATCTGACCGGCGGCAAAGTCCACGCAACGGACTATACCAATGCCTCCCGCACCATGATATTCAATATCCATACCCTCGAGTGGGATAAAGAGCTTCTCTCCCTGCTGGGCATCCCCGAAAGCATGCTCCCGCAGGTATTTCCATCATCCTGCGTTTTCGGAAAAACGGAATTCTCCCTTTTCGGCGGAGAAATACCGATCTCCGGAGCGTCGGGAGATCAGCAGTGCGCCCTGTTCGGGCAATGCTGCTTTGAGCCCGGCGAGATGAAAAACACCTACGGCACGGGATGCTTTCTTCTCATGAACACGGGAGAGGCCCCGGTCGTAAGCCGCAGCGGGCTTATCACCACTATTGCGGCGGGAAGAGGGGAAAAACCGCAGTATGCGCTTGAAGGCAGTATATTCGTGGCAGGTGCCGCAGTTCAATGGCTGAGGGACGAGCTGGGCGTGATAGAATCCGCCGCCGAAAGCGAGCAGTATGCAGAGAGCACTCCCGACAGCGCGGACGGATACGTTGTCCCCGCGTTCACCGGCATCGGCGCACCCTATTGGAATCAGAGGGCGAGAGGCGCCGTGGTAGGGATCACCAGAGGCTTTTCAAGAGCGCATCTTGTCCGTGCCACCCTTGAATCAATGGCATACCAGACATATGATATAGCCCGCGCCATGGAAAAAGATTCGGGCATAAAAATAGGTGAGCTGAACGTGGACGGCGGAGCCGCCCGCAACAATTTTCTCATGCAGTTCCAGTCGGATATAATGGACTGTAAGGTGTGCCGCCCTGCGTGCGTCGAGACCACGGCGCTCGGCGCCGCATATCTTGCGGGTCTTGCCGTGGGATACTGGAAGGATACGGATGAAATAAAAAGGAACCGCACCGCCGACAGAATGTTTACCCCGTCGATGGAACGGGAAAAAGCCGATAAACTCATTTCCGGCTGGCACCGTGCCGTCCGCTGCGCCCTTTCCTGGGCTGACGACACAGAGAAATAAAAAAACGCCTTTCAGACGGTGCTATAAAGGACAGTTAATACCGCAAAGGAAAAACGCCCTACAAAAGAGAAAGCCGTTCTCTTTTGTAGGGCGTTTTTTCAATTTTTCCGTTTCATGGTGTCTAAGCGATTATTAAAAAGCAATTTCAACCTGCATTAGAATAATTCTATCAAAAAGAGTTATTGTATTTCTTAGTGAATTTGCTATACTAATATCAGGATAAGCGCTGATCCGAAATCAAAACATAGATATGGAGAAATTACAGTGATTCAACTAGGAGATAAAATTAAGTCGTTAAGAAAACAGAAAAATATATCTCAAGAAGTCTTCGCAAACTATCTGGGAGTGTCTTTTCAAGCCGTTTCAAAATGGGAGAACGGTATTACGCTTCCGGATATAACAATGATACCGGCTATTGCTTCTTTTTTCAGTGTTTCCACTGATGAACTTTTTGATTTTAATTTGTTTGAAGCGAAAAAACAGGTAACTGAAATTTGCGATGAAGCGTACAAATGCCGTTTTACCGACCCCGAAAAATCAGAACATATTTTGCGTGACGGATTGAAGAAATTTCCAGGAAATGAAATCATACTGAATAATCTACTGTATACCTTGGATTTTCAGACAAGAGCTGATGAAGTAATCGGGCTTTGCAAAACGCTGATTGAATCCACAAAAGACGATGAGGTAAAATATGATGCTTGCCGTATATTGGCAGCGTGCTATAAAGAGAACGGAAAACAAGATTTGATAAAACCCACGCTTGAAATGATTCCCGAAGTATATTTTTCAAAACTTGAACTTCTAGCAGCAATGTTGGATGGTGCAGATAGTTACGAGGCGGCACAAAAGCAAAAGTATTTGTCGGCAGTAAGTTTGATTGATATGCTGATCATTGCAGGTAAGCGTTTAAAAGAAGACGGAGAAACCGAAAAAGCGATATCACAGTTCAAAATTGCAGAAAAAGCAATGGATGCTTTTGAAGAGGATTTTTGTGAAAACAAATGGTTCAATGTGACTCTCAAAGAAGTAACAAGAGATCAACGAAGGGAAGTTGATAAACTACTTAAAGAATAACATCTTGCACCGCGTTTCAAGAAAGCGAAATAATATTCCGAATTTTCCAAAATAAAAAGACACCTGCTTAATGAAGTCTGTATTGTTCTTTCGTTAAGCAGGTGCTATGTCTTATACGGCAGCAAGCAGGGAAATTATATATAATTTCCGAGAGAAAAGGAGAGTGTCCTTTAGAACACTCTTCTTTCGGCGTTTTTTTATTTCTCTTTTATTTTGAAGTAATCCACTTTGATCGCTTTCCAGCACATGTCAAGCCTCTCGGCGATCTCGGCGGCTCTTGCGGTCGAGTGTTCCGTGGGCTCGCTTCCGTATATGGGGAAATACGTGTCGGCATCAAGCCATGAGCGATCCGGGAAAATAACGTATCCGCCGTTTTCGGAGAACGCATCGTTGCCCACGTAGTATCTTCCGTCGCAGGGCAGATCGAAAAGGTTTACCACGGTGGGCAGAACGTCGTACGTGGCAACGACCTTTTCCACTTTCCGGGGCTCGGTGTCCTCGCTGTAAATGAAGAACGGAACGTTGCACATGAGGTACGTGTCGGAGGTCCCCTTGTATTCTTCAAGGATGCTGAGATCGGTGATGTAGTGGTCATAATGGTCGGTGTAGAATACCACCACCGTGTCGTTTATGTGTCCGTCCTCACGGAGCTTTTTGAAGAACTCTCCGATAAATTCATCGGTCTCGTGGGCGTGGCACAGAGCGCAGATGTATTCCTCTTTTGCATCGGCGGGCATCAGCGGAGCTATCGTATCGTAGTAGAGCTGTGATTCTTTCGTGTCACGGTTGTGCGGTCCGTGTCCCGAATAGGTGATGATAAAGCTCATGAAGCGGGAATCCTTCACCATCATGTCGTATGCCCCGATAAGGCTCGTGTCAAGATCGTAGTCGGAAAGATCCATGTCGTATCCGCTGTTGTATTTTTCGTATCCCCAGTTCTCGTGCACCTTCGCTCTGTTGTAGATAGAGCCGTTGCTTCTGTGGAAGCTGTTGGTGGTGTAGCCCGCGGACTTGAAAAGATTTGCCATCGAATAGGGATAATACGTTTCGGTGAAGTATCCGGTCTTGGAGGAGTTCATGGGGGAGATCATGCCGGTATTCACCACGTTCTCGGAATTGAAGGTGGCGCCCCACAGATATTTGGGTGCGTAGTAGTTCGTGAAATCAATGCTTTCCCGGCGGACAGCGTAAAGGTTGGGCATCACGGTTTCGTTCAGCATCCACGTGTCGATGGCCTCAAGCTGGATGAGGACAAGGTTCTTGTCCTTGAAGATGCCCGTCATCTCATTGTCGGGATCGGGCTCCTTTGCGCCGTAATATGCGTCCAGCTCTTCAACGGTACTGCTGTTAGAAAGGGATGCGATGGCATCCTCAAGCCCGGAGGAAACCATGAAATCGCGGAACGAGTACTGATAAAGGCCCACCATGTGCATGCAGGTGAACTGATCGGTAAAGCTTTCGTAGACCTCTGAGGGAGAGGCTGTGCTTGACCAGCCGATGCCGCCGTCATCCGTGAAATATTTGCGGCTCAGAAGGTTTATGCCCGTCACACACAGAGCGAAAACGAGAATTGCGGCAACGACTTTCAGAACGGTGTAATGGGTTTTGGGAACGAGGAGCGCCGATATTACGGAAAGAACGACGGATGCTATGAGTATCAGTATCACCTTTTTCGAAATGCTGAAATAGGACCAGTCGAAAAATCCCGCGCCGGTCTCCGCGAATACCACGGAGGAGAAGGACATATAGGAGCCGAAAAAGCTGTAAAAGAATTCATGTACCAGCACCATGAGAGCAAAGAACGAGGTGGTGGCAATGGTGAATATTTTTCTCGCAAGCTTCGGCAGAATGAGGGCTATCGCCGAAAGGATAAGGCACCAGCAAACGGTGTAAAGAAAGGGGACCTCGCCGCCAAAGGGGGAGGAGTCGGCGGCAACGTGGATTTTTCTCAGCGCAAGATCGGGTGCGATAAGCGAAACGAAATAGATAAAAACGGACAAAAGCCCCGATATTGCAGGGTGCTTCTCCGTGAAACGTTTTCTCATTGATCTCATAAAGGCATCGACCTTTCAAATTTATAACAATACACGGTAATTATACGCTTTCCGCCGCCGAAAGTCAATAGAGAGAAAAGCACCGGGATCAGTTTTCCCGGTGCTTTTGTTCAGGCTTTCTTTATTCTTTTTTTTCGGAACTCGCTTCCCTTGAAATAATA
>JAZUGU010000091.1:0-20306 GCA_045641325.1 Candidatus Avispirillum sp. | reverse complement strand
TAAATATCAAAAAACAGTGGGAACATTCCCTAATAGCTAATGAAAAAATGACCGAAACTCGTGTTTCGGTCATTTTATTATATCTTTCCTTTGTCCGTTCTAAACACCTGCCGTACCTTTGTACGGCGACGGTATTCAGAACGAACAATCAGCGGCGCCTCTCTCCCTATGTGAGCGCCCCTTACGGTGAGCTTTATTCTTTTTTTATTATATAAATAATCCTGCGGCCATTATGAGATACATCGCAGTGAGCAATACCGTGCCCGGCAATGCCGCGATCGAGATCACTTTGAACGCACAAAGGATCAGCGCCGCCGTGCATAAAAGCGTCAGCACTCCGCATACCGCCGCCTTCTTCTTCATGGTGAACAGCATGAGCGCGTAGCTTATCAGCATCAGAAACATGATGCCGTACAAAAGCACCGCCACCTGCGTTTTTATCATCGACAGCAGTACCGCAACGGCACATACCGCCGCAAAGGGCGCCGTCTTTCCCCTGCGCTCAAGCGCAAATACCAGAAGGCCTCCCGCAAGGAACGATGCCGTGATCGCCGTCCATTCCGTGTTTCCCATCTCACGGACTCCCGCCGCAGTCGTCACTATCTGCACTACCTTGAGAATAAGGCCGAATCCCGTAAGAAGACGCCCCATCAGCGTCTTTTTCTTTTTCTCCGTCATGGCATCTCTCCTCCTTTTCTCCCACAATTATACAACCCCCAAACCCCTTTGTCAATCGGAAAAAATCCCTTATTTTTTCGTGTTATACACTTGACTAAAATGAAATCGTGTTGTATAATTATTGTAGATATAATGACTGGTATTGTACACACTTTGTTATTTTGTCACGTTTATAGTATTTTTGAAAGGATTTTTAACAAGAATGGCAACGAAAAAGAAAGCAGATGCGGCTGAACAGATCATCAGTCCCGAAGATAAGAAAAAAGCCCTTGAAACGGCGATCTCCCGCCTGGAAAAGACCTTCGGCAAGGGCACCGTTATGAAGATGGGCGAAAACCCCAACATGAACGTTTCCGCAGTCTCCACCGGCTCCCTCGGCCTCGACATGGCTCTGGGCGTGGGCGGTCTGCCCCGGGGCAGAATAGTTGAGATATACGGTCCCGAATCCTCCGGTAAAACCACCGTTGCCCTCCATTGCGTGGCAGAGGTACAGAAGCTGGGCGGCGAGGCGGCATACATCGACGCGGAGCACGCTCTCGATCCCGTTTACGCAAAAAACATCGGCGTGGACATAGATTCCATGCTGGTTTCCCAGCCCGATTCCGGCGAGCAGGCTCTCGAGATCTGCGATGCGCTGGTCCGCTCCGGTGCCGTTGACATCGTCGTTATCGACTCCGTTGCCGCTCTCGTTCCCCAGCAGGAGATCGAGGGCGATATGGGAGCTTCCTCCGTAGGCCTCCAGGCCCGCCTTATGTCCAAGGCGCTCCGCAAGCTCTCCGGCACTATCTCGAAAACGAACTGCATCCTTATTTTCATCAACCAGCTCCGTGAAAAAGTGGGCGTGATGTACGGCAACCCCGAAACCACCACCGGCGGCAAGGCGCTGAAATTCTACGCCTCCGTCCGTCTGGACATCAGAAAAAAGGAAACTCTGAAAACCTCCGCGGATGCGTACGGAAACAGAGTGAAATGCAAGGTCGTTAAGAACAAGGTGGCTCCCCCCTTCAAGACCGCGGAATTCGATATTCTCTTCGGCAAGGGAATTTCCAAGGCATCCGAGATCATTGAAATGGGCGTTGCCGCAGGCGTTGTTGAAAAGAGCGGCTCCTGGTTCTCCTACAACGGCGACAGACTCGGCCAGGGCAGAGAAAACGCCGTTCTTGAGATAGAAAAGGACGCGGCGCTCATGGCTGAGATCGAAGAGAAGATCAAGGCGGCAGGCCTCTCCGATGAGGACGAGCTTGAAAGCGCCATGGAGCTTGACGAGGACGAGCTTGACATCAGAATGCTCAACCTGGACGACGAATAATAACCTTAAAAAAATTGATCTGTACAAAAATATCGTTCGAAGCCTTCCGCAATATTGAGAACGAAACTCTGGAGTTCTGTTCGGGAGTGAACCTCCTGTGGGGCAGGAACGCCCAGGGAAAATCCAATATGCTGGAGGGAGTGTATTTCTTCGCACGGGGAAAATCCTTCCGCGGCGCAAAGGAAAAAGAACTTATCCTGTTCGGGCACGACCGCTCGCACATTTCCCTTGATTTTGAAAGGGACGGGGATACTTACCCCGTAAATCTGGATGCCGTGATCCCCACCGCCGGGAAAAAGACCGTTTCCCGCAACGGCGGGAAACTGCCCGGCATACGGGACATGATAGGGGATTTCAGAGCAGTTCTGTTCTGCCCCATGCACCTGACTCTTGTCAGCGGCGGCCCTGCAATCCGCCGGAATTTCATGGATATCGCGCTTTCCCAGCTCTATCCGGCATATCTTGAGAGCCTTACGGCATATAAAAGGCTCCTTGCACAGAGAAACGCGCTGATAAAGGAAGTGCAGATAAGAAAAACGCCCCCCGCAAAAGAGATCTGGGAAGCTTATGCTCTGCAGATGGCGGAGCTTTCCGCGGACATATGTGCCCGCCGCTTCGCTTACATGACGGATATCGACGGTGCCGTGGCACAGCTTTTCTCCCAGATGACCGGCGGCAGGGAAACGCCCGCCCTCTCTTACCGCAGCGAGGCTCTGACGGACGACCCGGACGAGATCAGGACCGCGGGCCGTGACAGCGTTTACCGCTCTCTCTGCGAGAACACGGAGCGGGAAATAAAATACGGCGCAACGCTTTTCGGCGTTCACAAGGACGATATCGCGGTAAAGCTCAACGGCAAGGAAGCAAGGCTGTTCGCATCTCAAGGACAGCAGCGCAGTATCGCCCTGTCAATGAAGCTTGCCGAGGGCGAGATGTCAAAAAAGATCGGCGGGGAATACCCCGTATTCCTGCTGGACGACGTGCTCTCCGAGCTTGACGGAGAAAGACGGGAATTCGTGCTTTCCAAGCTTTCGGGGCGGCAGATAATAGTTACCTCCTGCGAGCCGGATCTGTTTTCCGGCGGCGGCGCGGATAAGCTTATACATATAGAAAACGGAAGAATCATCGGAACGGAGTAATTTATCAAAAGTGGACATGACTTACACAGTAGCACACGTTTATGAAACGAGGGCAGGTATCTCGGTGGAGATCACCTGTAACGAACAGGCCGAAGAGAATAAGACGCTTTTATTTAAACCCTCGTTCTGGCTTGAAGAAAATCTTTCCGCGGGAGACACCGTGGACGAAGAAAGGATCGACAGTCTTAAAGCGACTGCCGAGCTTTGCTGCGCGGTGGCAAGAGCCGAAAGCCTGCTTGCATCCTCGGATTACAGCCGCAGGCGCCTTATCGTGCGCCTCATGCACTATAATCACGAGCAGTCCGTATGCGAGGCGGCGGCAGACTATATGATAGACCACGGCTTTATCAACGAGGAAGAACAGACGCTCCGTATCACGAAATTCTACTGCCAGCGCAAGCACTGGGGCAAAAAGCGTATCGCCGCAGAGCTCATGGGCAGAGGCTATGACAGAAAAATCATTTTCAAGGCGCTCGCAAGCGTCAGCGATGAGGATTACTACAATTCCCTGATGCGCCTCATAGAGGAGAAGTACCCCGAGCCTGCGGAAAACCGCCACGAAAACGATCTCCGTATCGCCGCGATCTCCCGCATGGGTTATTCCGCGGATGAGATCATCCGTGCCCTCAACGAGGCAAAAGAAACATATAATTCCATAAAGGACTCCGAATCAGACGACTATGAATGAAACTGAAAGAAGAAAATACAAGGTCGGCTTCGTATCCTTAGGGTGTGCAAAAAACCTCTGTGACACAGAGGTGATGCTCCATCATCTCATGGAGGCAGGTTACGGTATCACCCCCGAGGAAACCGAGGCCGATGTTGTCGTTATAAACACCTGCGCCTTTATCGAGAGCGCAAAAAAAGAATCCATTGATAATATTCTTGATATCGCATGGCTGAAAAAGCACAGAAACCTCCGCGGCATCGTTGCCGCAGGCTGCCTTTCCGAAAGATACCGTGAAGCGGTGCTGGAGGAGCTGCCCGAGGTTGATGCCATCATCGGCGTGGGCGGTATCCACCACATAGTGGATGCCGTGGACTCAATCCTTTCGGGGAAAGGCGAAAAATTCGTTTCCGTGGACGGAAAAGAGACCGTGGAGCTGGGCGGTGACCGTGTGGTTACCACCGGCGAGGCTTTCGCATACATAAAGGTGGCGGAGGGATGCAACAACCGCTGTACCTACTGTGCCATCCCCATGATACGGGGAAATCTCCGCTCCCGCACCATGGAGGATATCGTTGCCGAGGCGAAAAATCTGGAAGAGACCGGCATAAAGGAGCTTGTGGTCATCGCGCAGGATACCTCCGTCTACGGCCTTGACATATACGGAAAATATATGCTGCCCGAGCTTCTCCGCCGCATCACGGAGGAAACGGACATCCCGTGGATACGCATTCTCTATTGCTATCCCGACAAAATAACAGACGAGCTTATCGAGGAGATGCGGACAAATCCCCGCATCGTTCATTATATCGACCTGCCCGTACAGCACATCAGCGACAGGATGCTCACCGCAATGAACCGCCACGGCGACTCGGAGTGCATAAAGGACGCTGTGCGCCGCTTGAGGACGGCAATGCCCGACGTGGTGCTGAGAACTACGGCGATCGTAGGTTTCCCCGGTGAGACCGAAGAGGATTTCGGGGAGCTTTGCGAGTTTATCAAGGAAACGAAATTCGAGCGCTTCGGCGCATTCACCTATTCCCGCGAGGAGGATACCCCTGCCGCAGACCTGCCCGGTCAGATCGACGAGCAATTGAAGCAGGACAGATACGATATCCTCATGCGCTGTCAGCAGGACATCAGCGAGAGACAGAACGAAAAGCTTGTGGGAAAAACTCTCCACGTTCTGTGCGAGGGCTTTGACAAGGTATCGGAGGCATTCTTCGGCAGAAGCTACCGGGACGCTCCCGAGACCGACGGCAAGGTGTGGTTCACGGCGAAAAGGCCCGTTTCGGAGGGCGAATTCGTTGACGTGAAGATCACCGAGGCAATGGATTACGATCTTATCGGAGAGGTCATCGTATGATAACGGTGTCCTCTCTGTTTTCCGGCTCATCCGGAAACTGCACGCTTGTCCGCACGGACAAAACGGCGATCCTCATTGACGCGGGCCGCAACTGCAAAGCGGTCTCCCTTTCGCTTCAGTCGCTGGGGCTTTCGCTTGCCGATATTTCGGCAGTATTCGTGACACATGAGCACACGGACCACATAAGCGCTCTGGACGTGATGTCGAAAAAGAATCCCGCCCCCATCCACATAACGGAGCCCTCCGCCGGAGAGCTGTGCCGGAAATGCGCTGCGGCGGAATGCGCCGTTATCCACAGCGGACTTTCATTTGAAGTGACCGTGGGAGATCTTAACGTGAGATCGTTCCCGCTCCCGCACGACAGCTTTGCCCACGTGGGATACGTGATAGGCGGAGAAGACGGCGACACGGCGGCGGTAGCCACCGACATGGGCTTTCCCGCGCAGGAGGCGTTCAACAATCTGCGGGGCTCAAGGCAGATCGTCATAGAAGCGAATCACGATGTGAACATGCTCAGATACGGGCCGTATCCGGAGCATCTGAAGCGGAGGATACTGTCACGCTACGGGCATCTTTCCAACGAGGATTCGGCGGAGCTGTGCCTGGGGCTTGCCCAAGAGGGATGCGAGCGCTTCATGCTGGCGCATCTCAGCGCGGAGAACAACACGCCCGAGCTTGCAATGCGCGCCGTGCGCACACGGCTTGACGGCGAGGGCTATTCCGGAGTCACCGTCAAGGTCGCCCCGAGAGAATGCGCGCTCACTTTGTAATACAGCGGGCTTCACTTAGGGATTTTTTCACCACTGACCGGAAAGAAGAAATACTCTATTCGGTCACGAATGGTGGGAGATTTTCCGAATATCTAATGAAAAAATGACCGAAACGAAAGTTTCGGTCATTTTATTATATCTTTCCTTTGTCCGTTCTGAACACCTGCCGTACTTTTGTACGGCGACGGTATTCAGAACGAACAATCAGCGGCGCCTCTCTCCCTAAGTGAGCGCCCCTTTCTGCGGGCTTTTTTTAATTAAAAATCAAAACGGCAATACCGTTGCCTCTCCGAGGCGGGTGTTTCCGTAGTATACCGTAACACTGCTTCCCATGGGCAAATCAACCTGGGGATCGTCTATGGACAGCGCACACTGTGTCACTCCGTCCGCCGATACCGCCGTGTTTCCGAACATGTGGGATATCTCCGTCTTGTCGTTCAGCTTAAGTACAAGATACGATAAGTCTACGATCTCGTCATACGAGTTGGTGTTCACGATCTCAAGCTCCAGGTTCACGTGCCCCTCGAGGCTTGACATGGATACCTCTCCGAACGTTACTCCCGCGGGCATCTTCGCTTCATCGGGGTTTCTCTTCTCCGTTTCCGCGGGGATGTATATTACCGTGGTTTCCTCGGTTTTGGTCTCTTTGCCGGAGTTATCTTTCTTTCCGCCGTTTTCCGTCTTTTTCGTGTCGGCGGTCACGGTGTCCTCCCCGGCGTCACCGGTCGGTTTGTTTCCTTCGCCGTTGCCTTCGTCTATGTCGAATTCCGTGGTGTCGTCAGCCTCAACGTACACGGTCTCGCCGTTTTCGTCCGTGACGATCTCCGTTTCACCGGTCTTCGTGCCCGTGTCGGCGGGCTTTTTTTCGTCTTCGCCCTTTTTCGCGCATCCCGCGAAGGTCAACGCAAGGACGGCTGAAAGGATCAGCGACAGTATTTTCAATGAATATTTCATATTACCCTCACAGTTTCGAGTAGCCGTAGCAGTTTACAAGGGCGTCTATCTTCTTTCCCGCGTGACACATGGGGCACTTGTGGGAATCGTAGCTCTCGTAATCCGGCAGGTCCTTCGGGTTGAACAGGGAGGTCACCGGGTATCCCTCGCAGTTATCCACCGTTGCGAATATGGATGCCACGCCCGCCACGTATCCGTTATAGTACTTGATAGCCTCGATGGCGGCGGCGGCAGTATAACCCGTTACCACCGATGCGGCAAGGATAAGCACGTTTTTGCCCTCTATCATGGGCGCGATGTTCTCACGGAACAGAAGCTGGCTTCCGGAGGTGTGCTCCGGGGTGACGATGTATATCTTCTGGTTGGAGTTCACGTTCTGGGGGTCCATTCTCGTCATTTCGTTGGCAAGGCACGTTCCGATGACCTCGGTGCCGTCCAGGCAGATGATGGTATCAACGATGGCGCGGGCACGGTATGCGGGCACCAGCTCTCTCGCCACGGCGAGGGCCTCCTGCAGACAGGTCTTCTGCATGGTGATATCTATGAAATAGTTCATATGGCTGTGGCTGGTGGCAAAATGCCCCTGCGCCACTCTCAGATATACGTCCCTTCTGTTGGTGGGCAGTTTGACCATATTGATGGGCATTGTTTTTTCCTCCTTGAGTTGAAAATCAGTATGTGGGGGTGTCCAGCCTCCAGCCGGCACTCTCAAGCTTCAGCGTTACGGTGACGGAAACGTCCTCTTTTCCGTCCACCAGGGACGTTACGGTGACCACCGCTTCGTTCTTTTTCATTTTTTCCGCTTTCATGGTGGAAAAATCGTAAGTCCTTCCCACCTTGAGAGCCGTTTCCCCAATATCACGTCTTACGGTAAGGCTGCCGTCGAAATCGTCGATAAATCTGGCGTATACCACCTTCGCCTCCGACTCGAGAGAAGTCCCCTCAAAGCCTCTTTTGAAAAGGATGGTGCAGTAGTCCTCAGTATAGACCTTCTGCGCCGCCGCCTTCAGCTCGCTCGTGCTGTGATAGGGGCAGTCATCGGTGACGGGTGAGTACAGCGCGCTGCTGATGGAGGTGCCGTCCTTCATGGGCAGGCCCTCTCCGAAATAGATCTCGTTTATTTCGTATGAGGCTTCGATCAGCCCTTTTGCCGTGTCAAACAGCTCCTCCTCAGTATATCCCACGTCCCCGCAGGACACGAGAAGGGATGACAGCATCAGCACCGAAAGAATGATTACTGTGATTTTTTTCATATTATTCCTCTGCGGTCACGGTTTCGGCGGTCTCGCCGCCCTCTGCTTCCTCGCCCTCGGCTTCTTCCTCGTCTGCCTTTTCGGTGACGGCGAAGGAAACGATCCTCACGTCATCGGGAAGCTTGATGAGGCCGACGCCCTTGGACTTGGTGGAGCCTATTTCTCTGATCTTGTCAACGCCGAGACGCTTCACGTAGCCCTCGTTGGTTATCATGACCACGTCATCGTCAACGGTGGCAACGGCGATGCCGGCAAGCGGTGCGCCGGCCTTTTCGATATCGTGGCAGAACACGCCCGTATTGGGCCTGTTCATTCTGTTGAAGCAATCGAACGAGCATCTCTTGCCCTGACCGTTCTCGGTGATGGTGACCAGCTGATTCTTTTCCACCCACTCGGGATCGTTGCGGATAAGCGTTGCTCCGACGATATAATCGCCCTCGTTCTTGAACTTGATCGCGGTAACGCCGCGGGACGTTCTGCCCACGGTGCGCACGTCATCCTCGCTGTAACGGGAGCCTCTGCCGGAATGTGTCGCCACGAACACGTCGTAGCTTCCGTCGGACACTCCGGTGTATACCAGCTCGTCGCCCTCGTCAAGATTTATGGCGATCTTGCCGCCCTTTCTCTGATATTCGTACTCGGACAGCGGCGTTTTCTTGATAACGCCGTTCTTCGTTACCATGATAAGGAACTTATCGGCATCGAATCCGTCGACGGATACGATATCGGTAACTCTTTCGCCCTCGGAAATATCAATGATATTGACGATATTGGAGCCCCTTGCGTTCTTGCCCGCCTCGGGGATCATGTACGCTTTCTTTGCGAATATCTTGCCCTGATTGGTGAACAGGAGCAGGATGGAATGGCTGTTTACCACGATGACCTTTTCGGTCACGTCCTCGTCCTTCATGGAGAGGCCCTTATGGCCCTGCGCTCCCTTGCCCATTGCACGGAAGGCATCCACTCTCTGGCGCTTCACGTAGCCCGTTCTGGTCATGGTGATAACGCAGGTGTGGCGCTCGATAAGGTCCTCAAGGTCGATATCGTCGTGGGATTCCACGATGCCGGTCTTTCTGTCGTCCGCAAAGCGGCGGCGGATCTCCAGCATCTCGTCCTTGATGATCTGCTTTACCTTTTCCTCATCGGCAAGGATCTCACGGAGTCTCGTGACGTCTGCCTCCAGAGCGGCAAGCTTTTCCTCGATCTTCTGTCTTTCAAGACCGGAAAGACGGCCCAGCGGCATGGCGACGATCGCCTGCGCCTGCTCCTCGGAAAGGCCTGCGTTTTCGCTTGCGGCAAACCGGGCAAGTCCCTCACGGGTGCCGATATCGGCATCAGCCGTACCGTCTCCCTTGAAGCGCTCCATCAGGTTTATCTTCGCCGTGGGAGTATCGGGGCTCTTTCTGATTATGTTGATGACCTCGTCGATATTGTCAATGGCAAGCTTATATCCCTCGAACAGGTGCGCCTCGTGAAGCGCTTTTCTCAGCTCGAACTCGCATCTCTTGGTGATAACGCTCTCCTGATGCCGGATATACGCGTTCAGCACCTCTTTCAGGCTGAGGATCTTGGGCTCGCCGCCCTTAAGCGCCAGCATATTTACGGCACAGGTGTCCTCAAGCTGGCTGTATTTATAAAGCTGATTTAAGATTATCTCAAGATTTGCGTCACGGCGGCAGTCGATAACGATCTTCATGCCGTCACGTCCGGATTCGTCACGGATATCGGTGATGCCGTCCACTCTCTTTTCGTTGTGGAGGTCGGCGATCGCCTTGACAAGCATCGCCTTGTTGACCTGATAGGGGATCTCCGTCACCACGATGCGGTGGCGCTCCTCATCAAGCTCCGCTTTCGCGCGGACAACGATGCGGCCTCGTCCGGTCTCATATGCCTCACGGATGCCGGAAATACCGTAGATCGTTGCGGCAGTAGGGAAGTCAGGGCCCTTTATGTACTGCATCAGATCGTCGGTGTCAGCATCGGGATTGTCCATGAGATATATGGTACCGTCAATGACCTCACCTAAATTGTGAGGCGGGATGTTGGTCGCCATACCTACGGCGATACCCACGGAGCCGTTTACCAAGAGGTTGGGGAAACGGGAGGGCAGCACGGAGGGCTCACGGCGGCGGTTATCGAAGTTGGGAACGAATTCCACGACCTCTTTATCCAGATCGCGCATCATCTCATCGGAGATCCTCGCAAGGCGGGCCTCGGTGTAACGGTAAGCGGCCGCGCCGTCACCGTCCACGGAACCGAAGTTTCCGTGTCCCTGAATGAGAGGATATCTGTACGAGAAATCCTGCGCCATTCTTACCATTGAGCCGTAGACCGCCGCGTCACCGTGAGGATGATAACGGCCGAGAACGTCTCCGACCGTGGTCGCAGACTTTCTGAAAGGCTTGTCATAGGTAAGGTTGTCCTCATACATGGCGTAAAGGATTCGCCTCTGTCCGGGCTTCATGCCGTCACGCACGTCGGGGAGCGCACGGCTGATGATAACCGACATGGAGTACTCAAGGAACGATTTTCTCACTTCCTTGTTCATGTCGATAGGCGTTATCTTCTGATCCGGAAATTCAATGATCTGGTTCTCTTCTTTTCTCATTATGTACCTCTTCAATGCAGGGCTCCGCCCCGCACCCTTTCTTACGTGGGCTCCGCCCACACCCCGCCACTTTTTGAAAAAAGTGGACAAAAACTTTTATATAATTATTTTTTTACAAAGTTTCTTTGGGCGACTTTCTTTCTAAAGAAAGTCGCAGAATTACTTCGACAAAAACCTTGCCGTTGCCGTTGATGCCAGCATCATGGAGATATCGCAGTCCTTGCCGTTCACCACGTGCTCCGTGAGGAAGACGGCGAGGAAAGTATCGCCTGCGCCCTTAAAGGTTCTGATCTCCGTCTTCGTTGCCTCGCACATGAAGCTTCCTCCCTCGCCGGCATAGACGCTTCCGTCCTCGCCGAGGGTGCACAGCACGGCGCAGTTATTGTTTCTTGTATATTCCAGAGCCGCGCGGACCGCGTCAAGACGCAGTCCTTCGCCGTGGCCCTCGAATTTCGTTCCGGTCAGCGCCTCGAACTCTTCCAGATTGGGCTTTATCAGATCGGGGATGGCATCAAGCCCTTTGGCGAGAGCCTCGCCGTCGGCATCAAGCGCCACGTAAGCGCCGGCATTTTTGGCGATGGTGCAGAGCTTTCTGTAAGCATCGGCGGGGACACCCGGGGGGATGCTTCCGGAAAGGACCACCATCACGTCGCCGCCGCAGTTGAGCTCCGATTTATAAAGGCTGATGAACTCTCTGTACTTATCCTCGGAAACCCGGAGCCCGGGCTCGTTTATCTGTGTCTGCACTCCGTTTTTATCAAGGATCGCCGTATTGCGGCGAAGATCGCCGCCCACCGTGACCCCTGTGACGGTAAGGCCCTCCGCTCTCAGCGCTTCCATATCCGATTCCCTGCCGAATATGCCCATAACGACGGATTCTTTCCCCGCCGAGCGCATGGCGCGGGACACGTTTATGCCCTTGCCGCAGATCAGAGTTTCGGGCTTTGGAACTCTGTTCAGCTCCCCGGCGCAGAACGGCGCGTCCGTTTTATAGTTCACGTCCACGCAGGGATTCAGCGTTACTGTGATAATTTTCATCAGACGTCTATGTTTTCAACGAATCTTGCGTTTTTCTCGATGAACTCACGTCTGGGCTCGACCTTTTCGCCCATCAGCAGGGAGAATGCCTCGTCGCACGCCTCCGCGTCCTCGATGGTCACCTTGAGAAGCGTTCTTCTTTCGGGGTCCATGGTGGTTTCCCAGAGCTGTTCGGGGTCCATCTCACCAAGACCTTTATATCTCTCTGCCTCGGCGTTGCCGCCGAGTCTTGCTATGGCTTCGTCACGCTCCGCGTCGGAGAAAGCGTACTCCTGCTGTTTGCCCTTATAAACCTTATAGAGCGGGGGCTGTGCTAAGAACACGTGTCCTTCCTCGATGAGCTGTTTCATGTGGCGGAAGAAGAAGGTGAGGAGGAGGACTCTGATGTGAGAGCCGTCCACGTCGGCATCCGCCATGATTATTATTTTGCCGTAGCGGAGCCTTGCTATATCGAAATCCTCGCCGATGCCGCAGCCCAGAGCCTGGATGATAGGCGTCAGCGACTGGTTGGTATATACCTTGTCAAGTCTTGTTTTTTCAACGTTCAGGACTTTACCGCGGAG
Organism: Candidatus Avispirillum sp.; assembly: GCA_045641325.1. Lineage (GTDB taxonomy): Bacteria > Bacillota > Clostridia > Oscillospirales > CAG-272 > Avispirillum. The sequence continues at coordinate 7,961 of JAZUGU010000091.1, read as the reverse complement.
GGGCAGGATCGCCTGGAAGAGGCTGTTTCGTCCCGTTTTGGCGGAGCCGCCTGCGGAATCTCCCTCTACCAGATAGAGCTCTGTCAGCTCAACTCTTCTGTCGTTGCAGTCCGCAAGCTTGCCGGGCAGGGGACTGCCCTTGATAGCGGATTTTCTCGAGGTTTCTCTCGCTTTTCTCGCGGCCTCGCGGGCACGGCTGGCGGCGATACATTTTTCAACGATGATCTTCGCCGATGCGGGATTTTCCTCGCAGTATTCCTCAAGCTTTTCTTTTACTATGTTGTAAACGATGGTACGGACGATGGAGTTTCCCAGCTTTGCTTTCGTCTGGCTCTCGAACTGTGCGTCGGGGAGCTTGACGGAAACTACGGCAACGATGCCCTCCACCACGTCGTCGGGCTTTAAGTCGTCGTCCTTGTCCTTCAGCGCGCCGATCTTTCTGGCGTAAGCGTTCAGCGTTCTGTTCAGCGCCTGGCGGAAGCCGACCACGTGAGTACCGCCCTCGATGGTGGACATATTGTTTGCGAAGGAGTCGATCTTGGAGTTGTAGCCGTCGTTGTACTGCATTGCGACCTCGGCGGTGATATTCTTCTCCTCATCGGTCGCCTTCATGTAGATAACGTCCTCGTGGACCGCATTGGAGCGGCTCAGCTCGGTCAGATATTCAACGAAGGAGGTAACACCGCCCTCATAGCAGAGGTCGTCGGTACGGGGAGTGCCGTCGGACTCGGCTTTTTCAGGGCGCAGGTCCTTCATGACGATGCGGACGCCTGCGTTAAGGAACGTCTGCTCGCGCATACGGCGGAGTATGTAATCGTAATCGAAGATGATGTCGTCGAAAATTTCCTTGTCGGGCATGAAGCGGACGTACAGACCGTGGCGGTCGCCGCAGTCGCCCTCACAGCTGAAGGGACGTACGGTCTTGCCCTTTTCGAATCTCATGGTGTAGCGCTTACCGTCGTAGCAGTTGTCGACCTCCATCCACTCGGAAAGAGCGTTGACGACAGAAGCTCCCACGCCGTGAAGACCGCCGGAGATCTTGTAGCCCTCGCCGCCGAATTTACCGCCCGCGTGGAGCACGGTGAAAACGACTTCAAGGGTAGGGATACCCATTTTCTTGTGCATCTGGCTGGGAACGCCTCGTCCGTCGTCCTGCACGGAAACGGAGCCGTCCGCCTCGATATTGACCTCGATATGAGAGCAGTATCCCGCCATAGCTTCGTCGATGGAGTTATCCACTATTTCGTAAACCAGGTGATGCAGACCGCCGGAAGAGGTGGTACCGATGTACATGCCGGGGCGTTTTCTGACCGCCTCGAGACCTTCAAGGACCTGGATCTGGTCCTCACCGTAGTTTTTCGTGATGTTTGTGTCCGCCATTTTTTCGTCCCTTTTTATTATTTGTGTCTTGATTTCAGGTAAGAGGTAATTCCGCACGGCCCGCAAGGGTTTTAGCGGAAAGGTGGGAAAGGATCACTTTCTGATCTTTTCCGTCGTTGGTGATAATGAAAGATTTGGGGAGATCGTAGCCCGCCGAGGTGATCTCGCCGTTTTGCTGAGCCCGGCGAAGAAAATCCTTTGTCGCCGCCGGTGTCACGGTATTGTCGATATCGAATATGCCGACGATGTCACGCTTCCGCACCGTCACATTTTCACCTGCGTGCAGGAACATAACGCCTCCTGTGTTTTTTCTTGCACCTTTCTTCAGAAAGAAAGGTGCCCAAAGAAACTTTGTAAAATAATTTTTATAAAAGTTTTCGCCCGCCCAAACGACTTGTTGCTAATCCGAGCAAGGGCGCGCAGCCCTGTTATCCGTTCCGCTTGCGGACCGGAACGGTCCGCAGGGATATTATACTTTAACCGAAAATTATTCTCTCCCCGCCAAAATGGCGGGCAAAGAACATCTTATCTTCCGTTCATGCGGAGAGGCATTACGAAGAGAGTGAACTTGACGGGATCCTTTTTCTCCTCTTCGCCGCCCTCGGCAGCCTCGATGCAGATGCCCATGAGAGGTCCGTTCATCTTGAAGCAAACGGTCTCATTGCCCTCAGCCACCTTCAGCGCGTCCACGAGAAAACGGCAGTTGAAGCCGATCACCAGGTCTCCGCCGGTCATGGACACGGGAAGCTCCTCGTACACGCTGCCTCCGGTGGAAGCGGACGACACCTTGAGAAGATTGTCTTCAAACTCAAGCTTTATGAAAGTCTTTGAGGAAGAACCGCCCAGCTTATCCTCCGTGACGATCAGAGCACGCTCTGCCGCCTGCAGGAACGTTTCGGTATTGATATAAGCGATCCTCTCGAAGGTCTCGGGAATGATGCGCTTGTAATTCATGTATTCGCCGTCGATGAGTCTGGAGAAATACGTGTATTCGCCCACCTTGAAGATAACGTGCTTTCTTGCAAGGCTGATCACGATATCGTCCTCGGTGTCTTTGATGTTTTTCATGGTTTCCAGAAGGATCCTGCCGGGAACGATGAACGATGCGTCAGGCGCGTTATCGCCCAGCGTGTATTCAGCGTAGCCCAGTCTCGAGCCGTCGCATCCCACGCATTTCACGTTTCCGCCCTCAATGGAGAAGTAAACGCCGTTGAAAATGGGTTTCGTGGAATTCTGCGCGATGGCAAATGACGTTTTCAGAACAAGGCTTCTGAACACGTACTGGGGCATTGTATAATTCTTGTCTCCGGAAAGGAGAGGAAGTGCGGGGAAGTTCTCTCCGGGAATGGAAGAGATCTCGAAGAAGCTGGCGCCGCCTGTGATCTTGACTCTGTTCGTTTCGTCAATATCGATGGTGATGTCGCCGGAAGGCATGCTTCTGACGATCTGGAGAATGTTCTGGCTGTTGATGATAAAGCTTCCGCTGTTCATGATGCGAGCGGAAACAGAAGTTCTGAGACCCTTTTCCATATCGTATGCGGTGATCCTGCATTCGCCCTGCTCATCGCCGGGGCACTCGAAAAGGATTCCTTCTATTGATGCTATGGTATTTTTTCCGGGAGCGATAGATGCTGCGGGAATAAGCGCTGTGAGAAGTTCGTCTCTGTCAAATATGGCTTTCATTTTTTTCCGCCTTTCTGTCAAAAAATAGATAATAAATAATAGTATAAATAATATTTAGTAGTAGTAGGGCCTGTTGAAACGGTTTATAATCGGCAAAATCCCCGCGGATACTGGGGTTTTCGCCGGAATTTTTCAAAGGCCGCCTTTTGATTGCCGTTTGAAAACTTTTTCTTTTCAAAGGATATTTTCGGAAAAAACCGTGATTTTCAAGATTTTTAGATTTGTTGTTTTTTCCACAATTTGCTTTGGGAAAAATATCTGCCGCCGCTTCTTTGGAAAACTTTGAAGATTTTCCGTGGAAATCGGTTCGTTTGGAAAGTTCTTGTTTTCAACCTCCGTGTGAGGCAGGGAAAATTCGGGGTTTCCGGTATTTTTCAAACGTGTTTTCAAAAACTGTTGATTTGCTGTTGAAATTCTTATTTTCCGGATTTTATCTCCGTTACGATCTCGATGATGTCGTTGTTGAGCTTGTCGTTCGTTTCAAGATCCGCCTCGACCATCTGGATGTTCGAGTACACCGTGGAGTGGTCACGGTTCATCATTTTGCCGATAGCGGGGAGAGAGAGGTCGAGCACCTTTTTGATAACGTACATTGAGACGTTTCTGGCGGTCTTTATATCCTTTGTTCTGCTCTTGCCCAGTATCTGCTCCACCGACACCTCGTATTTGCGTGCCGTGACCTCCAGAATGTTGTCAACGGTCTCCGCAACGGGCTTGTTTTCTCTGAAATACTCGGGGATCGAGGATTTCACCATTTCGAGGGAGATCGGAACGCCGTTGAGGAACGAGACCGCGCCGATCTTTTTGAGAGCGCCCTCTATCTCACGGATATTGGAATTGAGCTTTTCCGCAAGGAATGCCAGCACGTCGTTGGGGATATCGAGATTTGCCTTTTCGGCTTTCTTTCTGATGATGGCGAGTCTGAGCTCGTATTCGGGGGGCTGAACGTCCACTATCATGCCCTGGTTGAATCTTGTTTTGATCCTCTCCTGCAGGGTGTATATTTCCTTGGGGGGACGGTCGCTTGTGAGGACTATCTGTTTTTTATCCTCCTGGAGCTTTTCGAAGGTGTGGAAGAACTCCTCCTGGGTGGATTCCTTGCCGGAGATGAACTGCACGTCGTCGATGAGCAGAACGTCCGCTTTTCTGTACTTGTCGCGGAACTCGTTCATGTTCTTTTTGGAGAAGAGGCCGTCCACCAGCTCGTTCAGAAACTGTTCGCTTTTAACGCTGATGATGACCTTTTCGGGGAAGTTCTCGTGGATTTTATTGGCGATGGCGTACATGAGGTGAGTTTTTCCGAGGCCGCTGGGACCGTAAATGAACAGGGGGTTATACCCGTGGGGGCCGCTGGGGTCCTCGGAAACCGCGATACTGCAGGCGTGGGCGAACTGGTTTGACGAGCCCACCACAAAGTTATCGAAGGTATAGTCGGGATTGAGGCCCACGGACACTCTTTTGCCTGCGGCTTCCTCTCTCTGTTCTGCTTCTCTTTTGATGCGGGAGACGGCGGACATTTCGTCGGCCGCCGCGGGAACGCCGTCGCAGATGATCTCTATCTGGGGATTCATATCGAGGGCTTTGCTGACTGATTCCGTGACGAAAGCGGAATATCTGTCGGTGATGACTTTTCTTCTCATTTCCTCGGCGGTGGCGAAGATGAGCTTTTTCTCGTCCATATAGACGAGGCGGAAGTCGCCGAACCACGTATCGAAAGCGGTTTCGGACATGGTGCGGTGTTCTTTCATGTATTCGAAAATACTTGCGCTGAACATTTCAAGTTCTTTATTTGAAAGTACTGCCATTTTTGTTTCCTTTCAACGAATTTCTACATATAAATATATATCTAATGTATTATACCACATCCCCTCGGGCTTTTCAACAGTTTTTGTTGATATTTTATATATATATGAAAGATTTTTTCGGAATATTCTTTTTTTCCGCAAAAAATTATAACGGTTTTTTCAAAAAATTTTCGCTATGTGACGGGATGACTTCTCCCAAAGGCTCCCTGCGGGTGGGAGATCCCTGCACAGCAGGGTGAGGGAGAATGCGGTGGTCTGCTTATTGCCTGCGTCGGCACTTTGCCGCCGGGCAATATTGAGCATATCTGCCTACGGAGAGAACATCAAAACTTCAGTCCGCTTTTCAGTACAGAACATATAGAAAGCCGTAATTTTTCATATGCCGGTTCTGTACCCGCAAAGGCAGAGCCTTTGCCATAATTCAGTTCAGAAAAAGCTTGGCAAAAAGAACGCCGGTAATGATGTGGGCTCTGCCCACGCCCGCCGCCTTTTGCGCACAGAACATAAAGAACACCTTTCTTTATTTATCTGCTTGTTCTGTGCCAGCAAAGGCGCAGCCTTTGCTCGGATTAGCAACAAGTCGTTTGGGCGGGCGAAAACTTTTGAAAAAACAAAAAAAGCGGAGATTTTCTCCGCTTTATTTATGATATTTCGTGCCTTTATTGATCTCCTGCGCACGGTATACCGCCTCGTACAGCATCACCCGCGCAAGCTGATGCGGAAACGTGAGCTTCGACATGGACAGCCTCATCCCCGCCGCCGCTTTTACCCTGGGCGACAACCCGTGCGACGATCCGATTATGAAGTTTATCTCCGATGCGCCCTCCGTCGCCTTCCTGTCAATGAATTCCGCCAGCTCCGGCGACGTGAGTTGTTTTCCCTCTACACACATGGCAACGGTCACGCTTCTGGGTGAGATCTCCCCCAGTATCCTGTCCGCTTCCGCTTCAAGCGCCGCCGTTATCTCACCGTCCGACGGGTTCTTCGGCACTTTTTCCTCTTTGAGCTGTACCTCCGTCACCCTGCACGATGCCGACAGCCTCTTTTTGTACTCCTCGCACGCGTCCCGCCAATGGCTTTCGTTCAGCGTGCCAAGTACTATGAATTTTATTTTCAGCATTTATCTTTTCTTCCTTGCGATGACGGTGCCGCAGATTATTCCGCACACGCCGCCTATTATATGCGTCAGCTGTGATATGTTATCGCTGACGGTGATCATGCCGTATATTTCTTTTCCCAGATACAGCACCGCCACAAGTATCAGCGATACCGGCACGGTCCCCCTGCGGAAGCCCGATACCGATGCGAGAAATATCATCATGAACACGATGCCCGACGCGCCCAGCAGCGCCGATCCCGGGAAAAAGATGAAATGGATGATCCCCGACACGAGCGCCGTTATCACCATTGATATAAGGAGATTCACGCTGCCGTAATGTCTTTCCACAAGCGGCCCGAGCACCAAAAACAGGCATATGTTGGACACGAAATGGCTGAAATCAGCGTGCCCCATCACGTGGCATATCATTCTCACGTAGGTCAGCGGGTCTGTCAGCGACGAGCGGTACACGCTGAAAACGAGGGCGTTGGACGCGCCGTCCGTCCAGCCGTTGAGAAGCAATGCGATAAGGGATATGAGCGCAAACGTCAGCACTACCGGGGAATCGTACTGTATTTTCAGAGTCGGTCTTTTCATGCTTTTTTCATAGGTGCGCCGGAGGGCGTGATAAGGGGCGGCTGTCCGTTTGCGGAGGTGATCTCCGCCACGAGAAGCGATGCTCTCGCCATAAGCACGGACATGAGCTGGGGACAGCTCTTCTTGAATTCTCCCGCTATATCAAGGCTTTTCCAGTCCACCTCGTCCTTTGTGGTGGGGTCGAACAAAAGCATCACGGAGAAAGTGACGGAGAGAGAATACAGTCCCTCCGGCTCGAAATTCAGCGCACGGTTGAAATTGATCTTCACGCCGTTCTGCGCCAGCTGTGCCACGATGGTATCCTTGCAGTTCAGCTTCATTTCGCCGCTTTTTCCGTCGAATTTCAGCGTTTCGTAGCTGATATTGTCAAGGAACACTCTTCTGTCGTGCAAAAAGTATCTGTCAAAATTTTCCATTTTTCTACTCCCAGTATTTTCTGTCAAGTGAGCGGAACTGTACTGCCTCCGCTATATGCGCGGGTTTGATATCTTCGCTTCCGTCAAGATCGGCGATAGTCCTTGCCACTCTAAGGATCCTGTCGTATCCTCTGGCGGACATCCCCATTGAATCAAAGGCGTTTTTCAGTATTAAATTTCCCGTATCGTCAAGGCCGCACCACTGTCTTATATGCCGTGTGGTCATCTGCGCGTTGCAGGTGATGCCCGCATCGGAAAACCTCTTTTTTGCGAATTCCCTTGCCTCCACCACTCTTTTTCTCAGCTGCGCCGAGGTCTCGCCCTCCGATTTATCGGAAAGCTCGGAATATTCCACGGCGGGCAATTCCACTTGGATATCTATTCTGTCAAGCAGGGGCCCGCTGATCTTGGAAAGGTAAGTTTTTATATCGTTTTTCTTACAGGTGCAGGGCTTGACCTTTGATCCGAAATAGCCGCATTTACAGGGGTTCATGGCGCACACCAGCATGAAATTGGAGGGGAAAGTCATCCGCCCCGCCGTTCTGGTGATGGTCACCTTGCCGTCCTCAAGGGGCTGGCGCAGGCTTTCCGTTACGTTTTTGGGAAATTCGGGCAATTCGTCCAGAAACAGCACTCCGTTATCCGCGATGGATATTTCTCCGGGCTGCGGATTTTTGCCGCCGCCCACCAGAGACGGTGCGGAGAGCGTATGGTGCGGACTGCGGAATGGCCTTACTGACACAAGGGAAACACCCTCGGGCAGAAGCCCCGAAACGGAATGGATTTTCGTGGTTTCCAGCGCCTCACCGAAGGTGAGAGGCGGCAATATGGTGGGCAGTCTTTTGGCGAGCATTGATTTTCCCGATGCGGGCGGGCCGATCATCAGGAGATTATGTCCTCCCGCGGCGGCGATCTCCATGGCACGCTTGGCTTTTTCCTGCCCCTTTACGTCCGAGAAATCAACGCCTCCCGAATAAACTA
>JAZUGU010000090.1:0-6063 GCA_045641325.1 Candidatus Avispirillum sp. | reverse complement strand
CGGCAAATGCGAAAAGGTTTGCAGTGAGGGAGCGATCAGGGTAAAGGATAACGTGGCGCAGATAGATTACAGTATCTGCAACGGATGCGGAGCTTGCTTCGATGTGTGCCCCGAAGGGTCCATATGGAAAGCGGACGCCGTCGGCGTTTCCGACCTCGTGTTCTCGAAAGGAAGAAAGTAAGAAAACGCCCCGTTTGATAGCCTTCCCCTCCGGGGAAGGCTATCTTTCGGCTGCTGTAATCGTTTGGCCTCATCCCCTCAAAGCCGAGAGAATTTCGGCTTTGAGTACCTTCCCCAAAGGGGAAGGCTATTCGACAAACACTAACTTCAGACCTGTCACTCATAACTCAAATCGTATTTCTACAAAAAATATGACAAATACATAATAAAACGGGCACTTTTTGATATAAATATCTATTGAAAAGAATCAATAAGAGTAGTATAATTATTTTAGGAAAATTTCGGAAAAGGAATGGTCTCCAATGGCTTTTGAAAAAAACGTGAACGGTGCCGCATATTACTTCCACGAGGGCACCAATTACAACGCCTGGGAGTATATGGGCGCACATAGGGATGAAGACGGCTCTTTCGTGTTCCGCGTATGGGCTCCCAATGCGGACGAGGCGTTCGTCACGGGGCTCTTCAACGGCTGGTCGGAGTCCGATCCCATGTACCGTGTTGACAGCGAAATATGGGAGTGCCGTATCGGAGGCGACCGCTTCGGAGACGGATACAACTATAAGTTCAAATTCAAAACGGACGGGAAGGACGTTTATAAATCCGACCCCTACGCTTTCTATGCGGAGCTTTCTCCCGAGACCTCATCCAGATTTTTTGATATAAACGGCTTTGAATGGCACGATTCAAGGTGGCTTTCCTCGAGAAAGAAGAAATACACCCGTGAAAACGTCATGCATCAGCCCGTAAATATTTACGAGCTTCACGCCGATTCATGGAAAAAAGGCAAGAACGGCGAGCGGCTCTCATATATTGACCTTGCGCGGGAGCTGGCGCCTTACGTCAAACAGATGGGGTACACCCACGTGGAGCTCCTTCCCGTGTCGGAATACCCCTTCGACGGCTCGTGGGGCTATCAGGTAACGGGCTATTTCGCCCCCACCTCCCGGTTCGGAACTCCCCACGATTTCATGAGCTTCGTTGATATCATGCACGAAGCCGGCATCGGCGTTATCCTCGATTGGGTCCCTGCCCATTTCCCCAAGGACGGACACGGACTGTGCGAGTTTGACGGCGGCTACGTTTACGAGTATCAGGGCAAGGACAGAATGGAGCAGGCAGACTGGGGAACAAGGCGCTTTGACGTGGGCCGTCCCGAGGTGCAGTCCTTCCTCGTTTCCAATGCTCTGTACTGGGCGAAAATGTACCACGCAGACGGTCTCCGCGTGGATGCCGTCGCCTCCATGCTGTATCTCAATTACGGCAAAAAGGACGGCGAGTGGATACCCAACGTGTACGGTGACGAGCGGTGTCTCGAAGCCATATCCTTCTTCCAGAAGCTCAATTCCGCGATGGTCACCTATTTCCCGGACGTGATGACCGTGGCGGAGGAGTCCACCGCTTGGCCCGATATCACCACCTTTGACCGGGGCGGTCTGGGCTTTACCCTCAAGTGGAACATGGGCTGGATGAACGACACCCTGAGCTATGCACAGGAGGATCCGCTGTTCCGCAAGTATCATCACGATAAGCTCACGTTCCCGCTCATGTACGCATATTCCGAAAAATTCGTGCTTCCCGTTTCCCATGATGAGGTGGTGCACGGCAAAAAATCGTTCCTCGATAAAATGCCCGGCGAGTACGAAATGAAATTTGCGGGGGCGCGCGCCTTTGCCGCATATATGATGACCACCCCCGGCAAGAAGCTGAATTTCATGGGCAACGAGATAGGCCAGTTCAGGGAATGGGACTATAAGGGCGAGATCGAGTGGTTCCTTCTGGACTACGAGATGCACTCAAAGTTCCAGCTCTACTGCGCAAAGCTGAACGGTCTGTATCTGGATACCCCGGCGTTCTGGGAGCAGGACGACGGCTGGCAGGGCTTTTCGTGGATAGATGCCAACGACCGTGACGAAAGCGTTATCTCATACAGAAGATACGACAGAAACGGCAGAGATATAACGGTTATACTGAACTTCACCCCCGTGCGCCGTCAGGGCCACAGAACGGGAGTGCTCACACCGGGACTGTACGAGGAGATATTCTCGTCGGACAGCGCGGAATTCGGCGGCAGCGGTATTGAAAACGGCACCGTGAAAAGCGAGAAGATCGCATGGGACGGCATGGAGAATTCCATCCTCATCGACCTTCCGCCCATGAGCGCGGTCATATTCCGCCGCAAAAGAAAACTGAAATAATTTATAAAAAATACAGGGAGGATCCAACGTGTTCAGCAGAAAAAAAGAGTGCGTGGCCATGCTGCTCGCAGGCGGGCAGGGAAGCCGACTTTACGCATTGACTCAGAAAGTCGCCAAGCCTGCAGTGCCCTTCGGCGGCAAGTACCGTATTATTGATTTTCCTCTTTCAAACTGTACCAATTCGTGTATCGATACGGTGGGCGTGCTCACCCAGTATCAGCCTCTGGTGCTCAATGACTATATAGGCAACGGTCTCCCGTGGGATCTTGACCGTACCTACGGAGGCGTAAAGATCCTGCCTCCTTACCAGGGCACCCATTCGGCAGACTGGTATAAGGGCACGGCAAACGCCATCTATCAGAACATCCAGTTCATCGACCAGTTCGATGCAGACTACGTTCTGGTGCTTTCCGGCGACCATATCTATAAAATGGACTATGCAAAAATGCTCCGTTTCCATAAAAAGAGAGGCGCCGACTGTACCATCGCCGTCATCGACGTTCCCATCGAGGAGGCATCCCGCTTCGGCATCATGTCCGTGGACGAGGAGCAGAAGATATTCAAGTTCTCCGAGAAACCCAAGAACCCCGATTCCACCAAGGCATCCATGGGTATCTATATTTTCTCCAAGGATAAGCTGGTAAAGTATCTGACGGACGATGCAAACGATCCCGAGTCCTCCAACGACTTCGGCAAAAACGTCATCCCCGCAATGCTCCGGGCAGGCGAGAAAATGTACGCTTATTCCTTCGAGGGATACTGGAAGGACGTGGGAACGATCCAGAGCCTGTGGGAAGCCAACATGGACCTCCTCGGCGACCATCCCACCTTCTCGCTTGACGACGAGAAGTGGAGAGTGTATTCGAGACATAATACCTTCGCTCCCCAGTATATCGGCGATGGAGCAAAGATAAAGAACTCAATAATCAGCGAGGGCTGCGAGGTGTACGGCACCGTTGAGAACTCCGTTCTCTTCGGCGGCGTCACGGTGCTTCCCGGCGCCGTAGTGAAGGATTCCGTGGTAATGAGCGGAACCGTTGTCGGCAGAGGAGCATCCCTCTCCTACTCGCTTATTGATTCAAACGTGACCGTCGGCGCAGGGGCAAAGGTGGGAGGCTCTCTCAGATGTCCCGAGGGCGTCACCGTCATCGGTGACGGGACCGTCGTTCCCGACGGCGAATGTGTAGCACCGGGCGCTATGATCCCGGACCTCAGATGAAAGGAGAAAGTGAAAAATGAACGCAGCAGGACTTGTTTTTTCCAATATTCATGACAGATCCATCCCCGAGATGACGTCAAGAAGAACGATGGCATCGCTTCCTTTCGGCGGCAGATACAGACTGGTGGATTTCACTCTTTCCAATATGGTGAATTCGGGTATCACCAAGGTGGGCATCGTTACCCACAATAACTACCGTTCCCTTGTGGATCATATCGGTACCGGCAAGGACTGGGACCTTTCCCGCCGTTCCGGCGGTGTCATGATCCTTCCTCCCTTTATCACCGCATTCGATAATCCCCGCGCCAACAGACTCTATACCACGAGACTTGAAGCGCTGATGGGCGTTATGGATTTCATCAATCACTGCTCCGAGGACTATATCGTGCTGTCCGATTCCGATATCGTGTGCAACATAGACCTCTCCGACGTGGTGGATCACCACGAGCAAATGGGCGGAGACGTGACCATCGTCACCAAGAAGGTGGACTTCTCCAAGGGCGCATACCACAGCTCCATGAACGTGGTCTTCGCCGACGATGACGGAAAGATCACCGATTTCATCGAGTCCACACAGATGATGAACGGCGAGTTCGACGTGAGCACCAATATCGTGGTGTTCAACAAGAGCTTCCTCATCTCCCTCCTCGATACTTCCATCTCCCACGGATATACGGATTTCTATCATCAGGCACTTCCGTTCTGTATGTATACCTCCAAATACTACGTGTACAGATACGACGGATACTGCGGTGCGGTTGACAGCCTCGCGGAGTATTTCAGAGTCAGCATGGAAATGCTGGATGAGGATATCCGCACGTCACTCTTCGGCGTAAAGGAAAGGCCCGTATTCACCAAAGTCAGAAATACCGCACCCGCAAGATACGGCGACGGCGCAAAGGTCTCCAATTCCCTCATCGCCGACGGCTGTGTCATCGAGGGCGAGGTCGAGAACTCCATCATTTTCAGAGGCGTCAAGGTTAAGCGCGGCGCGAAGATAAAGAATTCCATCCTCCTGCAGAACACGGTAGTGGGCGAAAACGCAAGCCTCAACTGTGTTATCGCGGATAAGAACGTGGTCATCCTTGATGACAGAAACCTTTCCGGACACGAAACCATGCCCTTCTTCATAACGAAAGGAAAAATGATCTGATGAAAAAGAAAATTCTGTTTGCGGGGAGCGAGTGTATGCCCTTTGCCGCTACCGGCGGCCTGGGCGATGTTATGGGCAGCCTTCCTGCGGCGGTCAAAGCGGCAGGCGGCGATGAGGCGGACGTCAGAGTGGTGCTCCCTCTGTACGATGCGGTAGGCGACAACTGGCGCAGTCAGATGAAGACCGTGGCGGTCTTCGAGGTACAGCTCGCATGGCGTCATCAGTACTGCGGCGTCCTGTCCCTCGAGCGTGACGGCGTGATCTACTATTTCATAGATAACGAATATTATTTCAAGAGAGGCGCGCTGTACGGTCAGTACGACGACGGCGAGAGATTCGCATTTTTCTCCGCCGCCGTGTGCGAGATGATGCAGCAGCTGGATTTCTTCCCGGATATCCTCCATGCCAACGACTGGCAGTCGGCGATGTCCATCGTGTACCTTAACCTGAATTACAGACAGAAGGCGGGATACGAGTATATTAAGACCGTGTTCACCATCCATAATATCGAGTATCAGGGCAAGTACGATATGGCTCAGCTGAACGACCTGTTCGGCATCGACTGGAAATACTGTCCCATCCTCGAGTGGGGCGGATGCCTCAATATGATGAAAGCCGCCATCGAGTGCGCCGACCGTGTCACCACCGTCAGCGAGAGATACGCAGGCGAGATACAGAGCCCCCGGTACGCTCACGGACTTGAAAACGCACTCAGAAAATACAGCTATAAGCTTTCCGGAATCTTAAACGGTATAGATTACGATTTCTACGATCCCCATACCGATAAGGATATAGCGAAAAACTATATGTGGCGTTCCGCATATAATAAGCCTCAGAACAAAAAGGCATTGCAGAAAGAGCTTTGCCTGCCGGAATCCGATGCCCCCATGTTTGCGGTCATCTCCCGCCTCGTTGCCCATAAGGGTACGGACCTTCTGCAGGAGATCGCATATAAGGCCGTGCGCGATAACGATATGCAGCTTGTGGTGCTCGGCACGGGTGAGGGATGCTACGAAGGCTTTTTCAGAGAGCTTGAGGCAAGATTCAGGGATAAGGTGCGCTCAATGATCATGTACGACAGAAAGCTGTCGAAAAAGATATATGCCGCATCCGATTTCCTTATCATGCCTTCAAAGAGCGAGCCCTGCGGACTTTCGCAGATGATAGCCTCCCGCTACGGCTCCGTTCCCGTTGTGCGTGAGACCGGCGGACTTGCGGATTCCATCAAGGGCTATTGGGTGGAAAACGGCGAGATCAGAGGAAACGGCTTTACCTTTGCCAACTACAATTCCGATGAGCTCTATGACAGAATGCTC
>JAZUGU010000089.1:0-7812 GCA_045641325.1 Candidatus Avispirillum sp. | reverse complement strand
TCGCAATGACACGCCCGGTGGGCGTGTGGGCAAAGAGCGTTTGTCTGCATACAGAAACGGGGCGTTTCACGCTCCCGTTTCGTTCCGTTTGTATAAAACATCCGTCTGTCAGCGCAAAAACGGTTTAACAGCGAAGCGTCTTCCGCCCGCGGGGGCTTCCCCGCAAACTATAATTTATCGTAGGGTAGTTGCTTTTTTATCTAAAAAGGTGTATAATTATCAAATACGAAAAAAGGAAGGCTGACTGCTATGGTAAAACTTATCGAAAACGGTGTATTTTTCAAAAACGGCGGATTTGTGACCGACGGAGACCGGGAGACCGGACGCCGCGGCACTATCGCTTATTCCGTGCTTTCTTCCCACAACACTTCGGGAGACGAGAACAATCTGAAAATCAAATTCGATGCGCTGGCATCCCACGACATTACATACGTGGGTATCCTTATGACCGCCCGCGCCGGAGGCCTTGAAAAACTGCCCCTGCCCTACGTGCTGACCAACTGCCACAACAGTCTGTGCGCCGTAGGCGGTACCATCAACGAGGATGACCACATGTTCGGCCTTTCCGCCGCAAAAAAATACGGCGCAATCTATGTTCCCGCACACATGGCTGTCATCCACTCCTTTATGAGAGAAATGATGTCCGGCTGCGGCAAAATGATCCTCGGCTCCGACAGCCACACCAGATACGGTGCTCTCGGCACCATGGCCATCGGCGAGGGCGGCCCCGAGCTTGTAAAGCAGATACTGGGCAGAACATACGACGTGGCACTTCCCCAGGTGATCGCAGTCCGTCTCACGGGCAAGCCCCGTCCGGGCGTCGGCCCTCAGGACGTGGCGCTGGCTCTTATCGGTGCTACCTTCAAAAAGAAATTCGTGAAAAACAAGGTGCTTGAGTTCGTGGGAGACGGAATCGCAAATCTTCCCATCGAATTCAGAAACGGTATCGACGTGATGACCACGGAGACTACCTGCCTTTCCTCCGTATGGACTACCGACGGCGAAACGAAGAGATATTTCACCGTTGACGGCAGACCGGAGGCATATAAAGAGGTGAAGGCCGCCGAGGGCGCATATTACGACGGCGCGGTGGAGATCGACCTTTCAACGGTGGAGCCCATGATAGCGCTTCCCTTCCACCCCTCCAACACTTATACCGTGAAGGAGCTGAACGAAAACGCCGCAGATATTCTCAGAGAAGCCGAGAAAAAAGGCGAGGAACAGCTTGGTCTTGCTCCCGGAACGCTCCGTCTCACCGACAAGGTTGACCCCGCCACCGGCCGTGTCCGTGTGGACCAGGGCGTTATCGCCGGATGCGCCGGAGGTATATACGACAACCTGTGCGCCGCCGCCGACATTCTCCGCGGCAAGTCCGTGGGAAGCGACCGCTTCGCTCTCTCCGTTTATCCCTCAAGCCAGCCCGCATTCGTCCGTCTTATCGAGACCGGTGTTGCCGCTGACCTGATGAAAGCAGGCGCTACCATGCGCACCGCTTTCTGCGGTCCCTGCTTCGGCGCGGGTGACGTGCCCGCAAACGGCGGTCTCTCCATCCGTCACTCCACCAGAAACTTTCCCAACCGTGAAGGCTCCAAGCCCGGCGAAGGTCAGTTCGCATCCGTGGCTCTTATGGATGCCCGTTCCATTGCGGCGACAGCCGCAAACGGCGGTCTTCTTACCTCCGCCGATGAGCTGGACGTTTCTTACACCACTCCCGATTACAAATTTGACAGAACCGTTTACGAAAACAGAGTGTGGTTCGGTTACGGCAAGGCTGATGCCTCCGCCGAGCTCACTTTCGGCCCCAATATAAAGGACTGGCCCCGCATGAAGGCTCTCCCCGACAACCTCGTTATGGGCGTTGCATCCGTCATCGACGATGACGTGACCACCACCGACGAGCTTATCCCCTCAGGCGAGTCCTCTTCCTACCGTTCCAATCCGTTCAGGCTTTCAAGGCTGACTCTCTCCCGCCGCGATCCCGCTTACGTAGGCAGGGCTGACGAGATTTCGGCAATTGCCAAAAAGTGTTGTGGCGAGGAACCCGATGCAGAGATTTCGGCAATTGTAGAAAATAGCGAAAAAGCGGCTGTTGAGGCATACGAAACAGCATACGGCAAGCTCTCTGGCACCGTTGGCATCGGCAGCCTGGTATGTGCGGTGCGCCCCGGAGACGGCTCTGCCCGTGAGCAGGCGGCATCCTGCCAGAGAGTGCTGGGCGGCTGCGCCAACATTGCCCGTGACTACGCCACCAAGCGTTACCGTTCCAACCTCATAAACTGGGGCATGCTTCCTCTCACCTGCGATGAAATGACCATCGGCAAGAATGAGGGCAGCGGCTCCGACTCCATCGCCTGCGGCGAGTGGGTGATCCTGCCCGGCATCAGAAAAGCCATCTCGGACGGTGCCGAAGAGGTAGCCGGATACCTTTGCCATGCAGACGGAAGGGTGGACCGCCACACCTTCGGCCTCGGCAAGCTCACCGACGATGAAAGAAAAATAATCCTGGCAGGCTCTCTCACGGGCCGTGCCGTTGAAGAAAAATCCGAAAAGAAATAACCGAAAGAAAGTATCACAATGCCGAAATATTTAACTGTTCGCGGCGTTCGCCAGAACAACCTGAAAAATATCGACGTTCAGATTCCCCGTGACAAGCTTGTAGTTTTCACGGGGCTTTCCGGCAGCGGAAAATCCTCTCTCGCCTTCGACACGATCTACGCGGAGGGCCACAGAAGATTCGTTGAGAGCCTTTCCTCCTATGCCAGAATGTTTCTCGGCCAGCTGGACAAGCCGGACATAGATTCCGTGGAGGGGCTTTCCCCCGCCATATCCATTGACCAGAAGACCACCTCTAAAAACCCCCGTTCCACCGTGGGAACGGTAACAGAGATATACGATTATCTCCGCCTTTTATACGCGCGCCTTGGCGTGCCTCACTGTCCCGTCTGCGGCAAGGAAATACGCCAGCAGACCACCGACCAGATACTGGACAAGATCATGGAATTGCCCGAGGGCGAGCGCTTCATGGTGCTTTCTCCCGTGGTGAGAGGCAAAAAAGGCAGACACGAAAAAATATTCGACGATGCGAAAAAGAGCGGCTACACGAGAGTGCGCTGTGACGGTATCATATACGACCTCTCCGAGGACTTCGAGCTTGAAAAAAATCTGAAGCACACCGTTGAGATCGTGGTGGACCGTCTCGTTATGAAATCCGATCTGCGCTCCCGTCTCACCGACTCCGTGGAGGCCGCCATCCGTGAAAGCGGCGGCACGGTTTCCGTTGTCACCGTCCCCCGTGACGGAGAAGAGGAAAAGGAATACCATTTCTCCACCAGCTATGCCTGCGACGAGCACGGCGTGAGCCTGGGAGAGTTGGAGCCCAGAATGTTTTCCTTCAACAACCCCTTCGGAGCGTGTAAGCACTGCACGGGACTGGGCGTGATGCGGCGCATTTCCATTGACAAGATCATCCCGGACAAAAGCCTTTCGCTTATTGAGGGTGGCCTGCAGGTAAACGGCTTCAAAACTCTCGGCCCGGACACTTGGATGGGGCCGCTCATCGTTGCCGTGGGCGAGAAATACGGATTTGATCTGAGCACTCCCTTAAGCGAATATTCCGATGCCGCCATGAAAGCTCTCCTTGAGGGCACCGGTGACGAGGTATACGACATCGTCCGGGGATTCGGCGGATATTCACGCCGTCAGCGCGTGAAATACGACGGCATAATCAGGATGATAACCTCCAGAATGGAGACGGACACCGGCTCCCGCGAGGGTGAATACTACGACCAGTTTTTAGAGGAGCTGGAATGTCCCGTTTGCCACGGAAGCAGGCTGAATTCGGAAGCTCTCGCCGTCACCGTGGGCGGACTGAACATCAGCGAATTCTGCTCCATGTCCGTGAAGCGTGCCCTTGATTTCACCAATTCGCTGAAATTCTCCGAAATGGAAACGCAGATCGCAAAAGAAATCATCAAGGAGCTGAAAGCAAGGCTGGGATTTCTCGTGGCGGTGGGACTTGACTACCTTTCCCTCTCCCGCAAAAGCGGTACTCTTTCCGGCGGAGAGGCACAGAGAATACGCCTTGCCACACAGATAGGCTCGTCCCTTGCGGGTGTGCTCTATATTCTGGATGAGCCCAGTATCGGACTTCATCAGCGTGACAACGGCAAGCTTATAGAAACCTTAAAAAAGCTCCGCGATCTGGGCAACAGCGTGATCGTGGTGGAGCACGACGAGGAGACCATGCTCTCCGCAGACTACATCGTGGACATCGGTCCCGGTGCGGGCGTTCACGGAGGCGAGGTGGTCGCCGCGGGTACTCCCAAGCAGATCATGGCGGATAAAAGCTCCGTTACCGGCGCATATCTTTCCGGCAGAAGACAGATAAAGGTGCCGAAGGTCCGCCGTCCCGGAAACGGCAATTTCGTGACCGTCGTGGGGGCTGCCGAAAACAATCTTAAAAACATTGACGTTTCGTTCCCTCTGGGCTGCTTCGTCTGTGTGACGGGCGTTTCCGGAAGCGGAAAATCCTCTCTTGTGAATTCCATTCTGTACCAGTCTCTGGCATCAAAGCTGAACAGAGCCGTCACATGGCCCGGAAAGCACAAGGATATATTGGGATGCGAAAACCTTGACAAGATAATAGACATCGACCAGAGCCCCATCGGGCGTACGCCCCGTTCCAATCCCGCCACCTATACCGGGCTTTTCACCGATATCCGTGAGCTTTTCGCAAAAACTCCCGCGGCGAACTTAAGAGGCTACTCCGCCGGAAGATTTTCTTTCAACGTGCGGGGCGGCAGATGTGAAGCCTGCCAGGGCGACGGCGTGAAGAAGATCGAAATGCACTTTCTGCCGGACGTTTACGTCACCTGCGACGTGTGCCACGGCAAGAGATACAACCGTGAGACCCTTGAGGTGAAATACAAGGGCAAGACCATATCGGACGTTCTGGAAATGACCGCCGAGGAGGGCGCACAGTTTTTCTCCGATCTTCCCAAGATTCGCAACAGACTGGTCACCCTGTGCGACGTGGGACTGGGTTACGTGAAGATAGGTCAGTCCTCCACCACCCTTTCCGGCGGTGAGGCACAGAGAGTGAAGCTGGCGACGGAGCTTTCCAAGCGCAGTACGGGAAAGACGATCTACGTTCTGGACGAACCAACCACCGGTCTCCATTCCGCCGATGTGGAAAAGCTCATCGAGGTGCTCCAGAGGCTCGTTGACGCGGGCAATTCCGTCATCGTCATCGAGCACAATCTGGATATCATCAAGACAGCCGATTATATTATCGACCTGGGCCCCGAGGGCGGTGACGGCGGCGGCACGGTGGTCGCCTGCGGCACTCCCGAAGAAGTGGCACGGTGCGAAAAATCCTATACGGGACAGTATCTGCGTCCCAAGCTTTTCCCCGATGCTTGACAGAAAGTACAATATCTGTTATAATTCTAAAAAACCGTAAAGAGGTAAAAATATGAAAAAGATAATCTCTCTTGTTCTGGCGATCGCCATGACCGCCGTGATTTTCGCAGGCTGTGCGAGAAAAGCCGAAATGCAGACTCTGGACCCCGTGAAGGTGACCTCCGTTACCACCGCGAACGGCCCCGCCGAAGATAAGGATGCCGTTATTGAAGCATACAATGCCGCAGCCGTGGGCAACGTGGTCAAAGGCACCGACTATCAGGTGGGTACTCCCCTTGTTATCGTCACCACCGACGGTGTCGTTGAGGTGTTCAGTCAGGGCGGCGACAAGTACGCAGTCCATTCCGGAATGTTTGACTACGCCTTTGAGATCACCTCCGCAGACCTTGCGCAGTATTTTACCGCTGAATAATCAAAGCATATTGAAAAAAGAGGGCGATGCCCTCTTTTTTTAATCGGAAATCAAAGAAAATTCCCGCAGGCGCTGTCTTAACAGCTCTTCGTTTTTATCCCCCATACGGCACAGGGGCAGGCGCATTTCCGGTGTGCAGAAGCCCATGGCGTGGAGCGCCGTTTTTACGGGGATGGGATTTATCTCGGAAAACAGCACGCAAATCATCGGCATCAGCCTCAGCTGTAAGTCCGCCGCCTCCGGCAGCTTTCCCTCCTCGCACAGGCGGCAGAGCTCCGCGGTCTCGGCCGGCAAAATGTTGGAGAGCACCGACACCACCCCTTTCCCGCCGAGGGCATAGATGGGTGCGGTCAGCTCGTCGCATCCGCTCCACACGGCAAATCTTTTCGAATATTCCGCCGATATCCTGCCGGCATAGACGGCATTTCCCGATGCCTCCTTGACACCGCAGAAATTGGGTATCTCGCAGAGGAGCGAATACGCCCCCTCCGATATTGCCAGCCCCGTCCGGGCGGGCACGTTATACGCTATCAGCGGTATCCGTATCGCCTCCGCCACGGTCTTATAGTGCATGTATACTCCCATGTCCGTGGCTTTGTTATAATACGGTGTCACGCAAAGCACCGCATCCGCTCCGTCCCGCTGGGCTTCGGCGGCAAGGTGCGCGGCGAAGTCCGTTGAGGGCGAGCCGCATCCGGCGATGACGGGCACCCTCCCCCGGGCGGCTTTCACCGTGAACGCGATGACCTCTCTTTTTTCCTCCGTGCTGAGTGTGGGCGCTTCTCCTGTGGTGCCGCAGGCGACCAATGCCGAAACGCCGTTATCTATCTGAAAATCCACAAGTCTTTTAAGTGCCGGATAATCCACCGCTCCGCTCCTGAACGGAGTTATCAACGCGGTGGCACATCCGTGAAACGGTATGTCCATGTTTTTCTTCCCTTTCTTTCGGTTTCATTACAGTATATTCTCCATACGAATAAGCCGTCAATTATTGCAAAATCCGCAGGGTGTGGTATAATGAAATAAATGAAAGGAGATATCCTATGAAGGCTTATGAAATCATGACCGACATCATCGGTGCCGGATTTATCGCCGCTCGCGGCGAAAACACGGTCGACAATCTGAAAATCGGAGACCGGGACCGTGAAATAAAAAAGATCGCCACCTGTCTTACCATAACTCCCGATCTTATCAGTGAGATGACGGACTGGGGTGCCGAGCTTGTCATCACCCACGAGCCTACCTTTTACAACCACGTTGATGAATTCCACTCCACTCCTCTTTCCGAGCAGAAAAAAGCGGCTCTCCTCTCCGCGGGCTTTACGGTTTACCGTTACCACGACTCCATGCACGACAGAGAAGATGACGAAGTGAACCTTTCCATGATAGAGAAAATGGGCTGGAAGGGAGAATTTGACGGCGATCAGCACATCGTGCTGAAAGAGGCGCAGACCGCAAGAGAGCTTGCCGCCGCCCTTTCCGAAAAGCTTAACGTGAAGCATCCCCGCATTATCGGTGCCGCCGATCTGAAATCGACGAAAATAAAACTCGCCACGGGCCAGAGAGGAAGCTGGTGCTACGAGCAGTTCCTTTCGGGCGAGGACGAGATCTGTATCTCCGGTGAGCTTTGCGAGTGGGCAGACGGAGAGCCCGTCCGTGATGCGGCACAGTTCGGCTGGAACAAATCCATCGTGATCTTAGGTCACGCCGGAAGCGAAAAGTTCGCCATGGAAACTTTAGCAGAGCACATCAACGGCAAGTATGACGGTGCAGAAGCGAAGTACTTCGACTGCGGAGAGATCTATACCTATTAAGAAAGTAAAAAAAGCGGTTGCTTTAGGAGCCCTCACATAGGGAGAGAGGCGCCGCTGATTGTTCGTTCTGAATACCGTCGCCGTACAAAAGTACGGCAGGTGTTCAGAACGGACAAAGGAAAGATATAACAAAATGACCGAAACTCTCGTTTCGGTCATTTTTTC
>JAZUGU010000088.1:0-32571 GCA_045641325.1 Candidatus Avispirillum sp. | reverse complement strand
CATCAGAGCATTAGCAGAGATTGCCACGCTCCGCTCGCAATGACACGCCCGGTGGGCGTGTGGGCAAAGAGCGTTCGTCTGCATACAGAAACGGGGCGTATCACGCTCCCGTTTCGTTCTGTTTGCAAGAAATATCCGTCTTTCTGCGCAAAAACGCCTTAACAGCGAAGCGTCTCTCGCCCGCGGGGGCTTCCCCGCAAACTATAATTTACCTCTAAAGTGACCGATTGACAGTCACCGGTAAATGTGCTATACTGAAAAAAATGTGATACAGAGGTGATATTATGAGCTATGCAGATAAAGTTTTCGTAGAAAACATGAAAGATATTCTTGAAAACGGCGTGTGGGATACCGATCTCAACGTCCGCCCCAAGTGGAGCGACGGCACACCCGCCCATACCGTCAAGAAATTCGGTATCGTCAACAGATACGATCTCTCCCGCGAGTTCCCCATGCTCACCATCCGCAAAACGTATTTCAAGTCCTGCGTGGACGAGCTTCTGTGGATATGGCAGAAAAAGAGCAACAACGTAAAGGACCTGGGCTCAAAGATATGGGACCAGTGGGCAGATGCAAACGGCTCCATCGGAAAGGCATACGGCTATCAGCTTTCGGTGAAAAACAAATATAAGGAGGGCGAATTCGACCAGGTCGACAGAGTTCTCTTTGATCTGAAGCACAATCCCGCCTCCCGCCGTATCATGACCAATATATATAACTTCGCGGACCTTCATGAAATGCACCTGTATCCCTGTGCATATTCCATGACCTTCAACGTGTCCGGCAATAAGCTCAACGGCATTCTCAATCAGCGCTCCAACGATATGCTCACCGCCAATAACTGGAACGTGGTGCAGTATGCGGTGCTCCTCATCATGTTCTCGCAGGTATCGGGACTGGAGCCCGGCGAGCTGGTGCACGTCATCGCCGATGCCCATATCTATGACAGGCACGTTCCCATGGTAAAAGAGATCATAGAGATGCCCCAGTATAAGGCGCCCAGACTGCTCGTCGACCCGGACGTTAAGAACTTCTACGATTTCTCGCTTGACAGCTTCATTCTCGAAGACTATCAGTGCAATACGAAGAAATACGACATTCCCGTTGCGGAATAAAGGAGAAAAAGAGTGAAAGCGATCCTGCATTGTGATAAAGAGTGGGGAATTGGCAAGAAAAACACACTCATGTTTTCCATCCCCGCGGATATGAAATTTTTCCGTGAGACCACCTCTGGGAAAACCGTGGTCATGGGCTCCAACACTCTTCTGTCTTTCCCCGGCTCAAAGCCTCTGAAGAACAGAACGAATATAGTTCTGTGGCCCGGCGGCGAAAAGAGAGACGACTGCATTGTTGTGGAATCCCTTAATGAGCTTTTCGAGGAAATAAAAAAATACCCCGCAGAGGAGGTATACATTATCGGCGGAGCCATGATGTACAGAACCATGCTGCCCTATTGCAGCGAGGTCCTCGTCACAAAGGTGGATGCTGTCGGCGGCGCGGATACCTATTTTGAAAATCTGGATGCCCATCCGGATTTCGTCCTCTCCGAGCAGTCCGAGCCCGTTGAGACCAACGGCTATGAGATCCGCTTCTGCACTTATAAAAACACCAACGTAAAAGAATACTGAAAAAACGGGTGGCCTATTCGTGCCACCCGTCTATATTTCCGCGCTCAAGAGCACCGAATATCCGGCGGTACAGTCCCCGGTGGCGGCGGTCGAAAGCGTGGAGATACTCCTTTATATATTCTCTTTCTGTTTGTTCATCTTCGGGACAGGGGCTTTCTTCAACGGGAAGTCCCTCTTTTTTTGCGAAAGCTTTTATCATCCGTTCCTCGGTCATGACGAGGGGACGGATCACCACCATCTCCTTGCGGGAGAGGACGGTAACGGGGGAGAAAGAGCCCACTCTGCCCTCAAAGAACAGATTGAGCATAAAGGTCTCCACCACGTCGTCGAAATGATGACCGAGCGCGACCTTGTTGCATCCCGCCTCCTTCGCGGCATCGTGCAGGATGCCTCTCCTCATGCGGGAGCAAAGCGAGCAGGGATTGGATTCCTTTCTTGTGTCGAAAATGATCTTTGCAAGCTCCGTGCGCTTTACGAAAAATTCCACGCCAAGAGAGTCGCAGAGTTTTTTTATTTCCTCGTGCTCGGCTCTTTCGGCGGGGTGTGTTTCGCACAGATCGAAGCCCATGTCCACCATGACGGCAACTATCTCAAAGGAGCGGGGCAGAAATTTCGAGAGCTCCGCCAGAGCGCAGAGAAGGGTGAGGGAGTCCTTGCCGCCGGAAACGCCGACGGCGATGCGGTCGCCCTCTTCGATCATGTCGTATTTTTCCACCGCAAGGCGGACTCGGGACAGTATTTTCTGGATTTCTTTCATGTGGCATATCCCCGGATATTGCATATAGTGTATTGAATCTTGAAAGGAGAAAAGAATGGTACAAAAAATCTACATAGACCAGGGGCATAACCCCCAAAATCCCAACGCCGGAGCGGAGGGGAACGGATACAGAGAACAGGACCTCGTCTATACCATAGGAGTGCTGACGGCGGATATCCTCAGAGGACGGGGACTTGACGTGAGGCTCTCACGCCCCACACCCGAAACACAGCTGGGCGAATCCAATTCAACGTCACTCGCCGCCCGTGTGAACGAGGCGAACTCGTGGGGCGCCGATTATTTTATCAACCTCCATGCCAATGCATCGGATATCCCGTCCGCATCGGGCTCGGAGGGGCTGGTTTACAGCCTGTACAGTAAAGCGGTACCTTTAGCTGAGAATATCCTTGCGAGCCTCAGCGAAACCACCGGGATTCAGAACCGCGGCATAGTTTCCCGCCCGGGGCTGTACGTGCTCCGCAGAACGAGAATGCCCGCAACTCTCATCGAGCTGGGGTTTATCACAAATCCCGGTGACGCATCGCTCATGGCAAACTCACCGGAGCTTTTCGCCGAAGGTGTGGCACAGGGGATACTTCAGTTTCTGGGGCTCTGACAGGGAAGCTCGAACCAGAAAGTGCTGCCCTCACCGATAGAGGTGGAAACACCGAAAGCGGCGCCGTGCAGGAGCAAAGCGTTCTTCACGATTGAAAGACCGAGACCCGTGCCGGTGACGGCTCTCTTGTGGTAGTCGCCGGTGCGGTAGTATCTGTCCCAGATGAGAGGGAGCTTTTCCTCGGGGATGCCCTCGCCGGTGTCGGAAACGGAAATGCGGCACACGCCGTCCGTCACGGTCTGCGAGATGTAGACCTTTTTGTCCTCTCCCGTGTAGTTGATGGCGTTGCTCGCCAGATTGTATATCACCTGCAGGATAAGTATCTCATCCGCTTCCACCCATACTTCACGGTCGGGGGCAAATTCTATGGAATAGCCCTCGGCGGCGGTGAGATGAGAATAACGCTCCACCGTCTGACGGACTGCCTCCGTCAGCGAGAACAGAGTCTTTTTCAGCTCGCGGTTCCCGCCGGAAAGACGGGAGAGATCGAACATATCGCTGACAAGCGATGATAGCCGTTTGGTCTCGTCTATGATTATCTGTATGTTGTCGGCGTTCATCTCACCGGGGATGTCGCGCATCACCTCACCGTAGCCGTTGATCATGGTCAGCGGCGTGCGGAGATCGTGGGAGATGTTGGCGATAAGCTCTTTCTGCATGGTGTCGAGCTTGGAAAGCTCGCCTGCCGCGAAGTTCAGCGTGTTTCCCAGTTCCTCCGTTTCGCGGAAAGAGCCTCCGTTGAAATCAACGTCATAGTTGCCTGCGGCAAGTTTTTTCGCTTCCTCGTTCATTTTCATGACCGGGGATGCGATTTTTTTCGAAATAAAGAAGGAAAGCACCGCGGCGACCAGAAGGAGGATCACCGACAGGTAAAGAAGCTGCCATCTGAGAGTGGCGACCGTGGCATCAACGGGCTGTATGGGGGAGTTCACAAGTGTCAGAATGTCGGATCTCCCGTCTTTTCTGACGCTGGCGGCAATGAGACTTCCTCCGGAGGAGGAGTTCTCCTGTTCTATGGTTTTAAGGTATACCTTTCCGTTTTTGGCATTTGCATAAATTTCACTCAGAAAGGTGTCGCCCACAGTTGCGGAGTGGATAAGGCAGAAAGACTGCGTATGCGCCGTCACCAAAGGGATCCCGTAGTCTCCGTCTATCTTGTAAACGGAGACGCACAAGCCGTATTTCGAGGCGATACCGTATACCTCTTCGCGGTAATTTTCGCCATTATAGTCAATTGCCGAAATTGATCCCGCGGCGGACTTTGCCTGCCGCTCAACAGTCGCTCTGTATACCTTGTCCAAAAGAAGTATCTGGAAAGCCGCGATCACCGCAAGCACGATGGCGGTGAAAAGGGCAAGGTAGGCGAACATCTTGATCCTCATTCCCGCTCTGCGGGAATTTTTATTATGCTTCCGTGTCAAAGCGGTATCCAACTCCTCTCAGAGTAACGATGAATCGGGAATATTCTCCGAGACTTTTGCGGAGAAGCTTTATGTGTGTGTCAAGCGTTCTGTCGTCACCGAAATAATCGTAGCCCCAGACCTCGCATAAAAGCTTTTCCCGGGTGAGCGCCACGTTTTTGTTTTTCAGAAGATAGAAAAACAGATCGTATTCTTTCGGTGACATGTCGGCGCGTTCACCGTCGATGTAAACGAGCCTTGCGGTGATATCGGCACGGAGCCCGTCCTTTTCGAAGATCTCATGCTCCGTGTCCGTCTTTTTCGCCCTTTTCATGATGGCGTCGATTCTCATCATCAGCTCTTTCGGGGAAAAGGGCTTCACCACGTAGTCGTCCACGCCGAGAGAAAAACCGCTTATCTTGTCGTATTCCTCGCCTCTTGCCGACAGCATGATTATGGGAATATCGGAAAAACGGCGGATCTCCCTGAGAGCGGAAAAACCGTCAAGCTCCGGCATCATTATGTCGCAGATCAGGATGTCAAAATCCCCTGAACGGCACATCTTAACGGCTTCCATGCCGTCGGCTGCCTCGCCCACGGTGTGCCCCTCGAATTCTGCGTATTTTTTTATAAGACGGCGTATCATTTCCTCGTCGTCCGCAATAAGGATTCTGTACATAGTGCCCTCCAATTTATCTGCTGATATTATACACCGATTTTCCCCCCGTGTAAAGTGCGAAGTTTTTAATATATTTTCCCGTAAATCTTCCTTTTTTCCCTGAAATGTGATACTATTGATTCATAATAGGGGAGTATTGCCGATGAAAAAAGAACTGAAAAGCGCAATAAAGGATACGTTCCCCGTGCTTGCGGGGTACATGGTGCTGGGAATAGGCTTCGGCATCATCATGAACTCCAAGGGATACGGGGTTCTCTGGTCTTTTGCCATGAGCCTTTTCATATATGCCGGCTCCATGCAGTATGCAGGCGTGGGGCTGCTCACGGGCGGTGCATCGCTCATCACCGTGGGGCTGACCACTCTTGCGGTCAACGCCCGCCATTTTTTCTACGGCATATCAATGATAGACAGATATAAGGGCATCGGAAAAAGAAAGCCCTATATGATATTCTCGCTGACGGATGAAACGTATTCTCTGGTATGCACCGGGGAAAAATCTGCGGATTATTGCTTCCTCGTGTCCGTTATCGACCACGTGTACTGGGTGGGCGGCACCCTTATCGGCGCCCTCATCGGCAGCGCGGTGAAAATCAATACCGCGGGGATCGACTTTGCGCTGACGGCGCTGTTCCTCACCGTGTTCTGCGACCAGTGGATGAGTGAAAAGAATCACTTTCCGGCGCTCACAGGCGCGGCGGCATCCTTATGGTGTCTGCTCGTCTTCGGCAAGAGCGATTTCCTCATCCCCGCCATGGTGCTGATTTCCGTCATCCTCCTTCTCAACTACAAAAAGGAGGCGAAAGAATGACCGAAAAGCATGCTATCATCGCCATCGTCATAATGGCGGCGGTAACGGCGGCGCTCCGTTTCGCCCCGTTCCTTATTATGTCGGGAAATAAAAAAGAGACCCCGAAGGTCATAAAATATCTGGGCCGTGTGATCCCCTATGCGGCAATGGCAATGCTGGTGGTCTATTGCCTCCGCGATATGACCTTTACCTCCTTTGCGGGATTTCTCCCGTATATGATCGCCTCCGCCGTGGTGGTGCTCACCTACGTCTGGCGGAAAAATACACTGCTCAGTATCGTCGGCGGCACCCTATGCTATATGGCGCTGGTGCAGTTCGTCTTCATTTAGGAGGGCCTCATGAACGTAGCAAAAAGAAAGCCTTTTGAGGGAAAACCGATAATCACCATGCCCGCCGTCTTGGGCATGACACCCGGAAAGCCATTCATGACGGGGCTTTTCGCCATAGGAGAACGCCCCATCACGTTCACGGTAAAAGACCTGCCCGCAGAACTTCACTGTGACGGAAAAATTATTTCCGGCAAGCTCGAAGCGGGAGAATATGAGATAACCGTCATTGCCGAAAACAGAGAGGGCAGGGCCGAAAAGAAAATAAAACTTTTGTCGGGAAAAAGAATGCTCCGCAGAACTCCCCTCATGGGCTTCACCTCGTGGAACGCCTTCGGCACTAAAGTGACCGGCGACGACATGATCCGCACCGCCGAAAAAATGACGGAACTGGGTATCTGCGATTACGGCTACCGCTATATGAATTTAGACTCCTCATGGCAGGACACCTACGGCGGCGAGTTCGATGCGATTCAGCCCGATCCCGTCCGCTTCCCGGATATGGCGGGAATGGTGGAGAAGATCCATTCCATGGGCCTTTATGCGGGCATATATTCCACCCCCTTCGTAAGCGCGTGGGGATGCCCCAAGGACAGAGAATCCATCCCCGGCACCACACAGCTCCCCGCCGATGAAAGCTTCGAGGGCTATTATCCTTTCCCCATCGGGAAAATCAGAAAAGAGAAAAACAACGTCCGCCAGTGGGAAAAGTGGGGGATAGACTATCTCAAATACGACTGGCGTGATACCGACCGCAGAAACGCACAGATAATGCGCGATGCCCTCGACGAAAGCGAAAGGGATTTCGTCTACTGCGTCACCGTGCTCGCTCACCTTGAGGACGCGGATTTCTATATGGAAAACGTAAACTCCTGGCGTTCCGGCGAGGATACCGACGGCAACTGGGTAACGGAAAAAGGGATTTTCAATACCTATTTCGCATGGGAAAAATATACGGGAAACGGCCATTGGTTCGACCTTGATATGCTTTCCGTCGGGCAGGGAGGACTGTATTACTGCAATCTGACCGACGACGAAAAGGTGTTCCAGTATTCCGCCAGAGCGTTCCTCGGCTCTCCCATCCAGCTGGGATGCCCCATAGAGCAGGCGACCGAGGAAGAACTTGATCTTTTCTGCAATGAGGAGGTCATCGCGATAAATCAGGATGCGCTCCTTGCTCCCGCTGTGACGAAAAGCGCGGAGGGGGAAACGTACGTCTTCGAAAAACAGCTTGACGGCGGAGACGTTGCCATCGGGATATTCAATGCCTCCGACAGCGAAACCGTGGTAAAGCACCCCTGCGAAAAAGGGATGCTCCGCGATCTGTGGCTGAAAGAGGACACAGAAGTTACCGACCGTATCGAAACGCTCATGCCTCCCCACTCGGCAAAACTGTTCCGAATGAAAAAGGTGTAATATGAAACTGAAAACGAATTATGTCACCGCAATATTCGCTCTTCTTTATGCGGCGGTGTCCTGCTCGTGGCTGCTTGTAAAAACGGCGCCTTCCGTCCTCTGGGCGGTGATCCCGGCGTTTTTGCTCGTAAACGTCCTCGCGGGCGTTCCGTACCGGAAAATCAGAGGGAAACTTCTCCGTGGTGAATACCACGGCGTGGAAAGCCTCATCATTTTCCTTGCCGGATGTGTAGCGGCGGCAGTATTCCACGTCATACTGTTCTTTTGGGACAGCGTATCGAAAACTGATTTGCTCAT
Source organism: Candidatus Avispirillum sp. (assembly GCA_045641325.1). GTDB lineage: Bacteria > Bacillota > Clostridia > Oscillospirales > CAG-272 > Avispirillum. The sequence goes on along the minus strand of JAZUGU010000088.1, from coordinate 24,644 downwards.
CAGCATCGTGTGGTGCGTGGCCGCCCTTTCTGTCCTGTTCTGGAACGGAATAATATATCTGTACCTTACCAGCGTTCAGCTTGGCATTAAAATAAGACTCATCGGCATCGTCTTCGGCTGGATATTCCCGGTGAACGTGGGTATCCTCTGCTATATGATATCAAGATGCCGTGAGGAGGTCCGCTTTGAGACCGCCAAAAATCTTCTCAACGAATCGAGAAAAAGCGAAGAAATCTGCAAAACGAAATACCCCATCCTCATGGTGCACGGCGTGTTCTTCCGTGATTTCCCCATCGTCAATTACTGGGGCAGAATACCCGCGGAGCTTAAAAAGAACGGAGCCACGGTGTTTTTCGGAAATCATCAGTCGGCACTTGCGGTGTCGGACAGCGCGGATGAGATCATCCGGCGCATCCGTGACATCCGTGAAAAAACGGGAGCGGAGAAGGTCAATATCATCGCCCATTCCAAAGGCGGCCTTGACTGCCGCTGTGCCATGAATAAGGGCGCCTCCCCCTACGTGGCATCGCTCACCACAATAAATACTCCCCACCGGGGATGCGGCTTTGCGGATTATCTTCTTAAAAAGGTCAAGCCCTCCGTCCAGAAAAAGGTCGAGAAAAAATATAATCTGATCGCCGAGAAAGCCGGGGATGAAAGCCCCGATTTCATGTCGGCGGTAAAGGATCTGACGGCGGAGCATTGCGAAGCCTTCGATAAAGAGTGGACGGCGCCGGAGGGCGTGCTCTGCCAGAGCGTGGGCTCATGCCTGAAAAAGGCACGCCACGGCAAATTCCCGCTGAATTTCTCCTATCACCTTGTCAAATTCTTTGACGGCGAAAACGACGGCCTCGTGTCCGAATCCTCCTTTGAATGGGGCGAGAAATATACCTATCTTAAGCCCGAAAAAAAGAGAGGCATATCCCACTGCGACGTGATAGATCTGAACCGTGAAAACATACCCGGATTTGACGTAAGAGAGTTTTACGTGGGTATAGTAAAAGACCTTAAAGAGAGAGGGCTCTGATCCCCGATGGAAAAAGTCAAAAGATTCATAAAGAACAATCCCGTGTTCCTCATTGCCACGGCGGCGGCAGTGATAAGCTGCTTCTTCGTCCGCCCCGATAAGGAATACGCGGGCTACATAAATTACAGCACGGTCTGCTGTCTTTTCGCCACCCTTGCCGTGGTCTGCGCCCTCAGAAATATAATGTTCTTCACCATCGTTTCGAGAAAGATAGTGAAGATAGCGGGAAACCTGCGTGTGCTCGCCATATCTCTGGTGGTCATAACGTTTGTGGGCTCAATGCTCATCGCCAACGATATGGCGCTGATAACTTTTCTGCCTCTGGGCTACCTTGCCTTAAACGTCACCGGGCAGGAAAAGCACGCCGCATATATCTTCATCCTGCAGAATATTTCCGCCAATCTGGGCGGCATGGTCACCCCGTTCGGAAACCCGCAGAACCTCTATCTCTATTCGTATTTCAATATTCCCACCGGGGAATTCACCCTCATCATGCTTCCGCCGTTTATTCTGGCGGTCACCATGCTCATCGTCTGCTGCCTGCCCCTTAAGGCGGAAAAGCTGACGGTGGACGAGGAAATAGAAAAGCCGCTGGATATAAGAAGAACGGTCATATATCTTCTTCTGTTCGCCGCATCCATCCTCGCCGTATTCCGTGTTCTCCCCTATCTGTGGACGGCAGTCGCCATCGCGGTAATACTTTTGTTCATGGACCGTCAGGCTCTGAGATCGGTGGATTGGCCCCTGCTTCTCACGTTCGTCATGTTCTTTATATTTGCGGGCAACGTGTCAAGAATGGATATAGTGCACCGCGCCGTGGAGGGGCTCCTCGAAAAAAGCACGCTTCTCGTGTCAGTCATTTCCTGCCAGTTCATCAGCAACGTGCCCACCTCGATCCTTCTTTCGAAATTCACGGATAACTACCGGGAACTCCTGCTGGGCGTAAACATCGGCGGCACGGGAACGCTCATCGCCTCCCTTGCAAGCCTTATCACCTTCAGCGAGTATAAGATACTGTATCCGAAGGATACGAAGCACTATATGAAGCTCTTCGTCCTCTTGAATCTTCTGTTCCTCGGTGTCCTCACCGCCGCCGCGTATTTCTTTTTCTGATAGCCTTCCCCGCCGGGGAAGGTGGCCGCTGCCGGATTTTCCTCGGCAACGGACGGATGAGGCCTGCGTTCACAGCAGACAAAAAGCACCCCCGCAGGGGTGCATCATGGCGCAGCCGCAAATCATGAAAAAAGCACCCCTCTCAGGGGTGCTTTTTTTCACTTTATTCTGAATTTGTCCTCTTCCGTCAGTCCGAGCAGGTCGACCACCTTTTCAAATTTCTCCCTCATCCGTTCAAAATCTTTCAGATGATGTGCGTCCGTGCCGCAGTAGAACTTGCATCCGCACTCCTTTGCGATACGGTACGGCCTCATGAGGCGGTCAAGCTCCTCCTCGGAGTAATCGAAAAACGTCTCGAAATTGAGTTCAATCCCCACGCCGCATTCCGCCGCGCGGGAGAACGCTCCCCGGTAGTCCTCATCGGTGATGAGATCCACCACCTCAAGGTGCTGTGTGCGGTACTCGGTGGCCATGAGCTCGCAGGTCAGATGCGCCATTCCCACCTTGTGAAAGGGCAGGTGCTGATCCAGAACGTAGTGGAAACGCTCCACCCACCGTTTAGCTATGGCGGGCACGTTGTTGTAGTCCTCCGCCGGCAGGGAGAAGCCCTCCTGGTGGAAATGGTTTATGGGGATGACGATGAAATCAAACGTGTCGTATGTATCCGGATGTATCCCCAGATGTCCGTATTTGTCAAGCTCCGTCTCACAGCCGAAATAAAAGTTCACACCCTCGGCACGGGGCAGGGGAAGCGACTTTTTCAGAAGCTCCGTGTTGAGATTTGCGAGAAAACTGGTCGCCCCGGGCACCTTCGGATGATCCCAGTAGTGGTCCGTGATGCATATGTCCCGAAGTCCGTTATCCAGAGCGTATTTCAGTATGTTTTCCGTATTCTGCTCCGGGTCTCCCGAGCAGGGGGAAAGATACGTGTGTATGTGCAGATCGTTGTCAACCGTGTATTTCATAAACTCACCTCATGTCTATTATAAAACGTGTGCGGTAAAAGTCAAGTGTCACACGTATTCAGTTTCAACAGTAAGCTCCACGTCCCTGCCGGGGTAGATGCCTTTCATGTAGTCCGTGAATTCTTTTTTCAGCTCTTCCCAGTCGGCAAGCTCGTAATCCACCACAAGATCGCAGTAAATTTTCCCGGTTTCCGGCTCGGAATACACCGCGTGATAGCCTTTGACGTGGCTGTGCGCACCGACAAAAGCGCCGATGGCATCCCGTATCGCCTTTATTTCCGCGTTGTCGTTGTCAACGGCGTATATGCCGAAAACCATGACCACGGAGTGCTCGTGCATGATCTTCAATTGCAGGGCATGGAGGATGCTGTATATCTCCCCCACCGTCATGCCCCGGTCCATCTCAACGTTCACAGAGCCGGACCACGTGTCCGGGCCGTAGTTGTGGAGCATCATGTCGGCGGCACCGATAATGCCGTCCGTCGCTTTGATTTTCTCGTACAGGGCGTCTGCCAGCTCTTTTTCTCCGGCTCTGCCGATAAGCTCGGAGAGCGTTTCTTTCAGCACGCCGTATCCTGCCTTCAGTATGAGAGCGGAAATGAGGATTCCCGCCACCCCGTCAACGGAGAAGCCGAAGATCAGAAAGATGAGAGACGAAACGATCGTAATAACCGAGGCAATGGAATCGCTCTGTCCCTCTTTTCCCACAGCCACAAGCGACGAAGAGCCGGTTTTGTTTCCCATTTTCACGGTGTAAACGGCGAGGAAGAATTTGATTATCGCGGTAACTGCGATAATGACTATTGTAAGATAGGAAACGCCCAGCTTCTCCGGGTGGACTATCTGCTTCACGGAGCCGATAAGCATTTCGATACCCGTTACAATGATCAGCGAGGATATCACGAGCCCCGTGATGTATTCAAGCCGTCTGTATCCGAAAGGGTGCTTTTTGTCCGGGTGCTTTCCGGCGATCTTCGTGCCGACCAAAGCCAGCACCGAGGAAAGCGCATCGGAGGCGTTGTTTGCGCCCTCGGAGATTATTGCGATAGAGGAGGCAAGAGCGCCGATAACGATCTTAGCGGCGGCGATAAAAAGATTTACCGCAATGCCGAGCCCCGAGGTAACGGCAATAACGTCATCCCGGTCTTCCGGGTCCTTGTGAAGGATTTTATAAATAAGCTTCATCGGAATTGTACCGTTCCTTTCGGAGATCACCGTGCGATTCTGTAAACCGCAGATTTTGTGAGCCTTTCGTCGGAACCGTCGTCACAAAAAAGCTCTCTCTCATAGGATACCCCGCTTTTTGCGAGACAAATCTCAAGTATGCACAAAAAGATGCCCACGTCGATACGGTTGAAATAAGAAACGGCGGAGGCGGACATGATCCCCGCCTTGCCGGGCTTTCTGTACCGGTAGACCGTAAGCGTTTCGTCCGTGCCATCCACGTACCAGGGCTGGCTGTTGCAGGCGCTGGGCGCAAAGCGTACGATATTTGCAACACCCGGGTCGTATCCCGACCATATCTCATCGGCGGCCTTTCTTTTTGCACGGAACATGTCTTTTCTGTATTTCTTTTCGTCACACACCTTGCGGACGGCAAACATGATGACGAAAGAAAGCCCGTCGTATTCTGTCATGTCCGGCTTTCCCAGCCCGAACCACAGACTGCCGATATGGTGCTCCGTCAGCCACAGGTCCAGCTGTTCACCGATGTATCCCGCATTCATGAGATAGTTGTCCTTTTTCTCGCTGTAAATGAGAATGCAGTATTCGGAATCGCGCTTAAAGCTTATCTCTTCGGTGGGAACGATGCGGATGGCGGTCTTTATGTCCGGATAAAGCCTATCAAAGCTCTCGTAAGCCTCGCGTATCATGCCGAGCTCATCGGCGGAGATGCTGTCGTCACCGACACCGCGGAACAGATGAAAGGATTTTCTCTTGAAGATCACGTCATAATATCTGTCTGTCATATATACCCCCGGGGGATGAAAATTTATTTCCCCGGCCGTGCCGAGGCACAGCCGGGGATAATGCTTAAAAATGATTCGTTTATGCCTGGCAGAGGAGCATATCCTCTATGTTTTCTCTGCGCACGGCAACGTATTCTTTTTCTCCCTCAAGCATGATGACGGGAGGTCTGCATATGGCATTGTAATTGGACGCCATGGAATAATTGTACGCGCCCGTGGTCAAAACGGCAAGAACGTCGCCTCTTTCGGGAGTGGGGATCTTCACGTTTTCCTGCAGAAGGTCGCCGCTTTCACAGCACCTGCCCGCAACTGAACACACGTAGTCTGCACGTTCTGCCGCCTTGTTTGCAAGCATCACCGAGTAATCGGACTGATACAGCGCAAATCTGGGGTTGTCCGGCATACCGCCGTCAACGGAAACGTAGTTCTTGAAGCCCGGTATCTCTTTTCTTCCGCCCACCGTGTAAAGCGTGATCCCGGCATCCGCCACAATGCTTCTGCCCGGCTCCATGAGGATAACGGGCACTTCAATGCCGTTCTTTTCGCATACGGCTTTTACCGTGTCTGCGATGACTGATATGTTTGCGGCGTAGTCGATTTCGGGATGCTCCTCCACGTATCTCACGCCCATGCCGCCGCCCAGATTGAGCATCTTCGCCTCAAATCCGAGAGACTTTTTCATTTCGGCGATGAAGGAGAGCATGATCTCCGCCGCATCACGGAAGGGATCGCAGTCAAATATCTGAGAGCCTATGTGGCAATGAAAGCCCATAAGCTCAACGTTTTCTTTTTCCATGGCGGCGGCACAGAATTCTTCCGCCTGCCCGGTCTCAATGGCAACGCCGAATTTGGAATCCACGCTTCCGGTGGAGATTTTTGCGTGGGTGTGGGGATCGATGCCGGGGGCGAGACGGAGAAGTATTTTCTGTCTTATACCGCGCTTTTTCGCTTCGCAGTCAATGGCGCATAATTCATAAAGATTGTCGCATACGAAGTAGCCCACGCCGTGTTCCATGGCGAGAGCGATATCGCCGTCGGTCTTGTTGTTTCCGTGGAAAAACGCAAGTCCCAGATCAAAGCCCGCCTTTGCCGCAATGAGGATCTCGCCGGGGGAAACCACGTCGATGCCCATGCCCTCGTCGCTCATTATTTCATATATGCGCTTGATGCACAGGGATTTGCTTGCAAAAAGCGGCATGGAGCCCTCCGGGAAATACTCTGCCATTGCTTTTTTATATATGCGGCATTTTTCGCGGATCTTCCGCTCGTCCATGATATATGCGGGCGTGCCGTATTTTTCCGAGAGCTCAACGGTGTCGTGCCCCGCAAAGGTGAGGTGGCCTTTTTCGTTCACGCAAAGATTGTCACAAATCATTTCAACGTCCTTTTTTCGTCAGAGCATGTGCGCTCTTATATAGTCCCCGTCCTCCGGGATAAGGAGAGCGGGCGCGATATCGAATACCGTTCTGCATCCGGCATCGCCGGAAAGGGAAAGCCTGTATGCCGCTCTCGCATATGCCGTGAGAACGCTTCCGGTGAATTCCGGGTTGGATTCCAGCTTCAGGCTGTATTCCACGGTGTGCCTGGTTTCAAGATCAAATCCCGTGCATCCCGTGCGGATAACGCTTCCGCCGTGAGGGATACCGCTGTGATCCTTTTTCAGCTCGTCCATGGTGATGAAGGTGACCGTGGTGTCGTAATCCGCAAAATAGTCGGGCATGGTCTTGATCTCCCGCTCTATCCTTTCAAGATCGGCACCCTCTTCTGCCACAACGTAGCACTCGCGCGTGTGCTTATCACGAACGGTCAGAACGGGGTTTTCACCGTTCCTCACCCGCTCCACCGCACTTTCCACAGGCACCGTGTACTGCCGTGCGTCGATAACGCCGTCGATACGGCGGATCGCATCTGAATGTCCCTGGCTGACACCGCGGCCCCAGAACGTGTAATCGCTGCCGTGGGGAAGGATTGCGTTCATGTAAAGACGGTTAAGAGAAAACATGCCGGGGTCCCATCCCACGGAGATCACGGCGATCTTTTTTCCCGCCTTTGCCTTTTCGTCAACGCGGGCAAAATGCTCGGGGATCTTCGCATGGGTGTCAAAGCTGTCGATCACGTTAAAATGCTCTGCAAGCAGGGGAGTGGTCACGGGGAGATCAGTGGCACTGCCGCCGCAGTTGATGATAACGTCAATGTCGTCCTTGTGATCGCAGACGGTGTCAAAGGGAAGCACCTTTGCTCCCGCAGTTTTCAGCGTGACGGATGCGGGATCGCGCCGTGTGAAAACGGCGACAAGCTCCATGTCGGGGCTGTTGTGAACTGCCGCCTCAACGCCGCGCCCCAGATTTCCGTATCCGGATATCCCGATTCTTATCATGATCCGAGAATTCCTCTCTTTCTTATTTCCTGCAATACTATTTTATCCCTTGACGATGCTGTTCATGTCATAAAGACCGCAGGGCATGGAAAGGATAAATTCAGCCGCACTGAGAGCACCGTCCGCAAAAAGCGTGCGGGTGTGTGCCTCGTGCTTTAATGTAATCGTCTGTGTGTCGGTGGAAACCACCACCTCGTGGATGCCCACGATGTTGCCGTATCTCACGGCATGGATGCCTATTTCATCCTTTTCGCGCTTTGCGCTGCCGGAACGCCCTGCCTTGACTTTTGCGGCGGAGCGCACTTTTCTGATGGCGTTCGCAATCATGAGAGCAGTCCCGCTGGGAGAGTCCAGCTTTCTGTTGTGATGCGTTTCGACGATCTCGATGTCGGCATCCTGCATGACGGATGCGGCTTTCACCGCAAGGTCAGCGAGAAGAGCCACGCCAAGCGACATGTTCGCAGAATGGAATACGGCGACCTTCTCCGATGCGGCCCTGATCATTTCAAGCTCTTCGTCCGTGTGTCCCGTGGTGGCGATAACGGCGGGAGTTCCCGTTTTCACAGCATATTCAAGAAGCTTTCCCGTACAGCTGTGGTGAGAAAAATCAATGATAACGTCAGCTTTTCCGCCAAAATCGGTGATATCGCAAAGAATGTTTTCGCCGTCTCCCGCAATATCCACACGAGCCGCAATACTGTGCTTTCCGCCCTCTTCGATAAGACGGAGCACCTCTTTTCCCATTCGCCCGCAGGCACCGTTCACAAGAATATTCATTATACGTCCAATCCCTGCTCACGCATCAGGCGGAGCAGATTTTCTCTGTGTGCATCCTCCATGGGGGTAAGCGGCAGACGTACGTAGTTTTCGCAGAATCCGAGAGCCGCCATCGCCGCTTTGACGGGTATGGGGTTGACCTCGCAGAAGAGCGCGTTGATAAGGGGCAGCATGTCAAGCTGAAGTGAGAGCGCACCCTCGCGGTCTCCCTTAAAGAATCTGTCGCACATTTCAACGGTCTTTTTGGGAAGAACGTTTGAAAGCACGGAGATAACGCCCGAGCCGCCCAGAGCCAGCAGGGGAACTATCTGGTCGTCGTTGCCGGAATAAAGGTCCAAGCGGTCTCCCACGAGGGAAACCGTCTCAACTATCTTTGAAATGTTGGAGTTCGCTTCCTTGATGGCGGTGATCATGGGATGATCCGCCAGCGCCGCATAGGTGGCGGGCTCAATGTTCACGCCTGTCCTTGAGGGAACGTTGTAAAGGATGCAGGGCTTGGTGCTCGCATCGGCGATAGCCGTAAAGCTCTTTATAAGACCGTTCTGTGTTGCCTTGTTGTAGTAGGGCGTCACAAGAAGCATGCCGTCATATCCCAGCTCGCAGGCGAACTTCGTAAGATCTATCGCATAAGCGATGTCGTTCGATCCCGTTCCGGCTATCATCGGCACTTTGCCGGCGATCCGCTTTGCGGCAAATTCAAGCGCGTCGCGGTGTTCGTCATCGCTGAGGGTAGAGCCCTCACCGGAGGTGCCGCAGATAACCAGCGCATTGATGCCCTCGGAGATCTGCCAGTCGATAACACGGCCGAAAGCCTCGTAGTCGATGCCGTCGGGAGTAAGGGGCGTGATGAGTGCGGTAGCCGCACCTCTGAAGATACTGTTCTTTGTCATTTTTAAACTCTCCGGAAAAAATATTCAAGAAAACGAAAGATAGCCGATTTGCATCGGCTATCCGTGTAGATCCAAAATATCGGAAAATATCAAGGAAAAACAAGATAGCTCTCCGCATAAGCGACAGTAGAAAGGATGTTATTCCATCTACCAGACCGGTCACGGTACTGACCGTCTTCGGCAACGATTCCTTTCACATCCACCGTAAGTCTTTACCGGGACCTTAAATAATGGGTGCTACTGATAATGCGATGCGCCTCTATCATCTTCTTATTAGAAAGAATACCACAAAATGAAACGAAATACAAGTAATATTTGCAAATTCCGGGCACTTTTTATTATTTTTTCAAAATCAGCGTAATTTATCCGGCAATGCCCCTCACCCGTTCAGCTCAAATCTGAAATCTTTCGAGAAATCCTCCTGCGAAAAAACGCAGAGCGAGCGGTCCTTTATGCTGTATACGGAGCTGTGCCAGGTGATCCAGTCACCTTTGGGATCTTTGCGGTCTCTCTCCCCGAAAAGTGCCAGCTGGCGTGCGAATTCTTTTTCAAACTCGTCCTTTGAGCTGTCCTTTGAAAGCACACCGTCCACACATTCCGTGTACCAGAGAGGGTCGTTATCATCCGTGTACATGGCGGTAGCCCTCACTTTCCGGAGAAGCGATATCATGTCATCCTCACAGGAGACCGTGCCGTATCCGTCCCGCAGAACGCACCAGCGCTCCACACCGATGGGATAATCGGAAAGCTTCGGCACGTCACGGAAAAGATTTCCGGCGATATACTGTTCTTTTTCGGCAGGGCCGTAGTTGAGATAAAAATTGGTCATGCAGAATTTTTCGTTCCGGCTCACAGAGAGCTTGCCGCCGATGATCTCAACGACGAAGGTATCCTTTTCGTCGGCTATCATCCAATGGAGGGCATATCCCGAAAAACCGCCCACTATGTCGATACTTCGCATGAGCTCCACGGCGTGCGCGGCGGACTCTGCCCGGTCCAGAAGATACCTCACGATGCGGCTCGAATGGACCTTTTCCTTTCCGGGAGCTGTCCCGGACATCCCGTCGACACCTTCGGCGATCACAACGTTTTCGCTGATGATGACGCCGTTTTCGTTGATGCCGTCATTGGTAACGCAGGGCATGGCAAAAAGTGTGTCCTCGTCCATTTTCGAAACGTCGCAGACCTCCTCAGGCTCGGCACATACACCGATGCTTGCGAATCTGTTTTCTGCGGCGTTCACCCGGATGACGAATTCCGGTATCTCGCAGTATCCGAGATCAAGGTTTCTTCCGTAAAGATCGCCGCATCTCACAGAGGAGCATCCGAAAGTGAATACTGCCGAATCCTCATCCGGCATCGCGTTGAAGGCGTAGTCATCCAGCTCCATGCAGTACAGATAATCGGCGATCTTTTCCGCTTTCGGTGATTTCATATCATTCTCCTTATCACAGCATCCCGGGATACAGATGACCGCGCACAGTATCAGGGATATAAGCCATGTATGTTTTCTCACAGTATCCTCACAAATTATCGGGTACGGCGGTCTTCATGCCCGCCGCTCCAACGTAATCACTGATATTATCATACAACAAACAGCCGCCGATTACAAGAACAAGCGGGGACAAAAGAAAGAAAACCCGCCGTCAATTGAAAAATCCGCCGTTGTGTGCTATAATAGCGAAAGATGCTGTCGGCAAATCCCGCGCTGCGGAAAGGAACAGAGTATGAACAATGCAGATAATAACGGTATCATAGGCAAGTTTTCCGTCGGACTCGGACTGTTTGATTATATCAATCCGATACTGTACGGAGTGACCTCGGTCATAATAATCACACGAATGTACGGCGTAATGCCTATGCCGCTTTTCATTATGTACGCGGTCGGCGCGGCGCTGTCCCTTTTATTCGGGCTGACCATCCCCACCGTAAAGCTCATCGTGGGGCTCGGAAAAATGCAGTTCAAAATGCCCGTAAACCTTGTGTCGTACGTGAATACGGGAATACTCATTTCCGGCATCGCACTTATCTCGTACGTCCTCGGCTTAAGCCCGCTCACGGTCATCGCAGTCCTTCTTTTGGCGGCGGCAGGCATCGCTTTTCTGTGGTATAAAACAGGAAAATTCAATACTGCGGCGGTGCTCATCGGCGCCGTGGGATATCTTATGCTCTACGTGTCGCTGATAACTTTGTCCGTGCGCTCGGGAATGACGGTACCCATCGTACTGTATGCACTTGCCATATTCCTTTTCGTATTTCTGTGCCTTGTGGGGATCCTGTCAAATCTCAAAAACGCGAGGGTTCATTGGGTGATAGAGATATCCAACGTGATATGCCAGCTTTCAGTCGCGCTTGCAACTGTGCTTCTGTTCTGCAGATAACTCAGAAAAAATCCCGGCGGTATGTGCCGCCGGGACTTTTTTTATTTATCGTATTTTCTCATGACCATTCCGGTGAGCTTTTCTCTCAGCTTCTGCATCAGCGCGCTGTCGTTCACACAGTTATCAAAGGTTATCTCGCCCACGATCTTTTCCATCTCCGAAACGATCTCATCCTTGGAGTAGTATTTTTCCAAAAGCTTCATAAGGCGGATATCGTCCATTGCGGCGCTCATGGCACGGAGGCGCAGGGAATCGAGAGGCGTGCCGTCGTAGTTGGGATAAACCAGATATGCATCACCCAGAAGGCATCCGCCCGCAGGGTTCAGATACGGATTCACTCTGTCGAAGGAGCCCATGTTGTTGTAGAAATTGAATCCCCAGTGGAGGAAACCGTCGATCCCCTCCTTGTAAAGCTGATAGCCGATGGAGCGTGTCCGCGCAAGATGCATCCCCGCAAATCTGTTGGAATATTTCACCCAGGGACCGCAGCAGTAGTAAGCCCATCTTTCGGGAACGTTTTCGTTTCTGAAAGCAGGCAGAGCGCCGGTGCTGGGCACGGGTATCTGCATCACGCCTTTTTTGTACAGTTCAACATTCGAGGAGGCATCCATCACCTTTCTGCCCGAAAGCAGATCGGAAACGGTTTTCTGCGCCGCCTCGTAGGTGTCCAGATTCCATTCGGAGGGCTCGTCGGAAATATGGAAGTAAGTCCTGTCGTGCAGTCCTTTCCTGTCGATGTATGCGGTAAATTCGCGAAGAAAGCTTCTGATGAAATGTGTGTATTCTTCGCCCGTGGCATCCGTGTGGATGCCGAACATTTTTTTCTTTCTCCCGTTTTCGCGGACATATATCTTCGGGGCGTGAGTCGCTCCCCATTGGGTGAAAAGATGAGATATCTCAAAGTATTTGATGTTGCACCGCTCGCACATCTCGATCCACTTGTCGCAGAGAGAAAAATCGAAAACGTAGTCGTCCCCCGCCTTTTCGATCCCCACCAGCTGTGTGGTCGTCCTCTCGCAGGAGGGGTGCGTGTCCAAGGGAATGGTGAAAACGGGCATCAGGATCATGTTAATTCCGTTCTCGGATGCCCTCTTTATAAAATTCTCGCAGATCTTGAAATGACGGCGGCTCCACGGCTTAACGTTGTAGTAGTCCGCAAGGCAGTCGGCATAGAACCAGTTGGTGTATTTGAATTCCTGCTCCGGCAGGGAAACGGGCAGAACTTCTATTTCAACGGTGTTTGAGGAAACGAGCTCCCCGTTTCCGTTGTACAGACAGAACTCGGTCGGATATTTCCCGGGCGCGATGTCATCGCCGGAGAAGTCAAACCAGGAGGAGTGCAGCTGTCTTCCCACCACAGGCATGGAATTCTTGTGCATGGGATGGGATAACAGATCGGGATAAAGCCCGGCGGAAGCTCTGAGAAACGTGGGATCGGCCTCCATGGTCACCGTCTCGGAATAGTCCGTGACAGAATAAACGGGTATGCTGTCAACCACAAACATGCGGGCGTATTTTGCCATCTCACCGCGGATGACAACGTCGTAAAGGCAGAAATTCTGTCCCTCGGTCTTGTCCTCGTAAACGGCAAACTGCAGACTGAGGCGTTCGTTTCTGAACATGGAGATCGAAGTGATCTCCTGAAAATCGTCTGTCGTCCGGTCGATGAAGCACTTGTCCATCGAAGATATTATTTTGGTCGTGATCATGGCGGAACCCCCTATGAATACTACAATGCTATCATACACCCGAACGTGGCTTTTTGCAATATCCGATTTTTTATAAAACTCAAATTTGATATTGCACACGGAAAAAAGATGCTGTATAATCGGGGTTGGTATTGTACGAAAAACGAAATGTCGTATGATCACATCGCAAAACAGAGCCGGAGGCGTTTATGATGAAATTCAATACCGAAAAAAAAGAGATTCAGAAAAGCTTCGAGTGGGCGGTACAGCGTGCCCTTGCGTTTGCCGTCGAAAGTGAAGAGGGCGGCCCCTGCTACGAGGCATCGCTCCCCGGAAGAAATGCTTACTGCATGCGGGATATGTCCCATCAGGCAGCGGGCGGACACTATCTGGGCCTTGACCGCCATAACCGCAACATGATATACCGCTTTGCCGAAAACATAAGCCCCTCCCGTGACTGGTGCTCGTTCTGGGAGATAACCTTTGACGGCATTCCGTGGTACGGCGACTATACCGATGACACGAATTTCTGGTATAATCTCCCCGCAAACTTCGATATCATGCGTACCTGCGCCGAGCTCTATGAGCTGACGGGAGACGAATTCTACCTCACCGACCCGACGGTAGTCCGTTTCCACGACATCTCGGTCAATGAGTACATAAAGACGTGGGACCGTGACGGTGACGGCATCGTCGACCGTGTGGACACCGACTGGATAAGAGGCATCTGCTCATACGACGAGGGCGGCACCACCGGATATAAATATGCGCTGGATACCTATTCTCTCCAGTGGACCGCATTCAAGGTGGCGTCAAAAGTCTATAAGATGCTTGGCGAAACCGAAAAAGCCGAAAAAGCAAATGCCCGCGCCGATGAGATAAAAAAGACGTTCCTCGAAATGTGGTGGGACGAAAACGAAAAGGCGCTTGCCCCCGTGATACTGCGCGACGGAACTCACAGCGGGAATTTCACCATGACAAAGGCATGCTTCTGTGTGCGTGACGGTCTCTTTACGGAGGAACCGTACCTTTCCTGTCACGTGGATGCCATCGAGAGGAAATATCCTGCCCTCAATCTTGAAGAATATACCTATGTTTCCGAAATATTCTATATGACGGGCAGAAAGAAAAAGGCCCTCGAGACTCTTCTGATGATAACCGATGAATCGTGCTGGCGCCGTGATTATCCCGAGGTCTCGTATACAGCCGTTGCAGATTACGTCCGCGGATACATGGGCATTCGCCCCACCTTCACCGATAAAACGGTGAGGACAGAATTCGGCGGCATCGACGGCGAGACCGCCTCGATCGAAGAGGTCCCCGTGTGGAGCGGTACCGTCTCCGTCACTCACACCGGCGATACCGCCACGGAGATCACCAATAATACGGGATTTGATTTCACGTGGAAAGCCACCGTCGGCGGAAAAGAGCATACCCTCACCGTCAGAAACGGAGAAACGAAAAAAGTCACCGCATAAAAAAAGATCGGCCGCTGATTTGGGCAACAGCCTTGAGTGGGTTTTATGAATGCTTAACGGCTGCCTTGTCAGCCCATTCAAAAAACACTGATCTGTTGCGCTTTCCGCACCAATCCTCAAACAATATATCACATTGATGTGTTGATGTCAAGAGAAAAAAACGCACGTTTGTCCGTCGGACAAGCGTGCGTTTTCAGTTATCTCATTCTCGGCTCTTCATCGTCCGTCGTGCGGTAGAGGCCTCCGCAATGGATATATTCCGTTGGCACGAGCCGCTCTGTCATCCACCCGGCAAGATACTGCATGCCCGCATATTCCGAGCCGCAATGCCCCAGCATTATAACCGCTTTTTTTACTCCGAAATACAGCGCGTCCCGCATGTATTCGCAGTCAAAAACCTCGTTGTTCTCGCCTGTAACAAGCACGTCACAGTCGGACTCTATCATGGTTTCAATGGCGTTTGAATTGACCCAGCCCAGCCCCAGCATCACGCTTTTTACGGGCAGATCAGGATCTCCTATGATATGCGGGTTCTTCACTCCCAGCTTTTCGGAGGAAAGCTTCGCCAGCTCTCTCACCGTTGTGGGAGTCCCGAGACTGTACGGACGGAGCCCGAGAGTCCCTTTTCCCGTTCTTTCGCAGTCAAGTCCCAGTTTTCTGATATAGCCCTCGTGTATGAAATCGGGCTCGGAGAGGTGCGCGTGATCATGATAGCGGAAAATCACGATCCCCGATTTTTCTATCATTTCCTGCTTTTTCAAGTCATACGTAAGCTTATCTTCCGTGGGAAACCCTCTGCTGAAAAGCGGCTCGTGCATGACGAGCAGGTCCGTCCCTTTTTCGATAGCCTCGGCTACGACCTGCGCTGTCGCCTTAAAGCAGGTGGCAGCTTTCCGGATTTCACGTTCCGGGTCTCCGTAATTGATCGTGTCGCAGGTTTCCGCCATACGCTCTTCGGCGTTGTTCAGTAAATATTCGCATATTTCTTTTGCTTTCATTCCGAGGCCCTGCCTTTCGCTGTAATTTGTTTGCCGTCCGGCGGCTGTCAACGGTATTTTTCGTCAAGAAGCGCGTTCAGCTTTTCCATCGTCTCTTTCCCGGGAGGATCGATTTCCGCAAGCGGGAAGGGGATGCCGAGCGCATCGTATTTTTCTTTGCAGAAGTTGCGGAAGGGAAGAAGCTCTATTTTTTCAACGCACGGAAATTTTCTCGCCGTTTCGCAAAGCGACAGGACGGATCTTTCGCTGTCGGTCTTCCCGGGGATGATAACGCGGCGAAGCCACGTGGGGATCGAACGCCTGTCAAGCTCGCAAAGAAAAGCTTCGGCATCGGCAAGATGCGCGCGGGTGTTTTTATAATATTCGTCCTCGGTCGGATATTTGTGATCCAGCAGTACCAGGTCTGTCACGTCAAGAAGCTTTCTTACGCTGTCGTTCATGATACAGCCCGAGGTATCAAGGGCTGTGTGAATACCGTTACCCTTGAGCTTTTGAAACAGCTCTGCAGCGAACCCCGCCTGCACGAGCGGCTCTCCGCCGGAAACGGTCACGCCCCCGCTTTCACCGAAATAAGAGCGGAAGCGGAGAACACGGCGGCAAAGCTCATCCGCATCCGTTTCTTCGCCGCCCGAAAAATCCCACGTGTCGGGATTGTGGCAGCAGATGCAGCGGAGCGGACAGCCCTGCATGAATATGACACAGCGTACACCGGGACCGTCAACGGTGCCGAGACTCTGTATTGAATGGATGCGTCCCGTCATCAAACTACGGAATGGAACGTGCGCATGATGACCTCACGCTGCTGTTCCTTTGAGAGCTTGCAGAAGTTGACCGCATATCCGGAAACACGGATTGTGAGATTGGGATATTTTTCGGGATTCTCGTATGCGTCAAGCAGAGTTTCCCGGTTCATCACGTTGACGTTGATGTGGTGCGCGTCATTGTGGAAATATCCGTCAAGGATGGTGACCAGATTGTCAACTCTCTCCTGCTCGGTTTTTCCGAGTGCATCGGGGATGATGGAGAACGTGTTGGAGATACCGTCGGATGCAGAGGAGTACGGGAGCTTGGAAACCGAGTTCAGCGATGCAAGAGCACCGTTGTGCTCTCTGCCGTGCATGGGGTTTGCTCCGGGTGCAAAGGGCTCGCCCTTCTTTCTTCCGTCGGGGGATGCTCCGGTCTTCTTGCCGTATACCACGTTTGAGGTGATGGTCAGCGCTGACAGGGTGTGCTGTGCATTGCGGTATGCGGGCGTCTTTTTCAGCTCCGTATGAACACGTACAAGCATGTCCTCGGCGATCTCATCGGCACGGTCGTCGTCGTTTCCGTATTTGGGGAAATCTCCGGTCGTCTCGAAATCAACGATGATGCCGTTCTCGTCACGAACAGGCCTGACAGTTGCGTACTTGATCGCGGAAAGAGAATCGGTGATAACGGAAAGGCCCGCCACACCGAACGCCATCAGACGTTCCACGTCTGTATCGTGAAGCGCCATCTGCGTCTTTTCGTAAGCGTACTTGTCGTGCATGTAGTGTATGCAGTTCATCGTGTTGACGTACAGGTGGCAAAGCCATTCGAGATAGATGTTGAAACGCTCCATGACCTTCGTGTAGTCAAGGACCTCATCCTCCATCGGGCTCATCTGCGGGCCGATACGTGTGCCGAAAACATTGTCCACACCGCCGTTGATGGCAATAAGCAAAAGCTTCACAAGGTTGGTGCGCGCGCCGAAGAACTGCATCTGCTTGCCCACCTTCATTGCGGAAACACAGCAGGCGATGGCATAGTCGTCACCGAAGCGGGGGCGCATAAGGTCGTCGTTCTCGTACTGGATCGCATCGGTGTCGCAGGAAACCTTTGCGCAGAATTTCTTGAATCCCTCGGGAAGCGCGTGGCTCCACAATACAGTAAGATTGGGCTCGGGTGCGGGGCCCAGATTGTAAAGAGTGTTCAGCATTCTGAACGAGGACTTCGTGACAAGTGTCTTGTGATTAAGATTCATTCCGCCGATACTCTCGGTGATCCACATGGGATCGCCGCCGAAAAGCTCATTGTACTCGGGCGTGCGGAGATGGCGGGCACAGCGGAGCTTGAGGACAAGATCGTCAATAAGCTCCTGCGCTTCAACCTCGGTGAGAAGACCTGCTTTCATGTCGCGCTCGATGTAAATATCAAAGAATGTGGCGTTTCTGCCGAAGGACATTGCCGCACCGTTCTGTTCCTTGTTTGCGGCAAGGTAGCCGAAGTAGGTCCATTGGATCGCTTCATGGGCGTTTGCCGCCGGTTTTGAAATATCAAAACCGTACATGGCAGCCATCTCTTTAAGCTTTCCGAGGAAGTTTATCTGCTGATAAAGCTCTTCAAGCAGACGGATGTTCTCCGTGTCCATGAGGTTTTCGCCGATCTTCGCTTTGTCCTTTTTCTTTTCTTCAATAAGGAAGTCGATGCCGTAGAGAGCAACACGGCGATAGTCGCCGATAATGCGTCCGCGGCCGTATGCATCGGGAAGTCCCGTCAGAAGTGCGCAGTGGCGTGCGGCCTTCATTTCATCTGTATAAACACGGAATACACCGTCATTGTGGGTGGTACGGTAAGTAAAGTATTCCTCGATCTCCTCGCTGAGCTTGTAGCCGTATGCCTCACAGGCGGAGCGAGCCATGCGGATGCCGCCGAAGGGGTTGACACCGCGCTTGAGAGGCTCATCGGTCTGGAGGCCGACAATGATATCGGAGTCGGTGAGATGACCGGGCTTGTAGTTGCAGAGGGAGGAAACCGTGGTGGTGTCAATAGAGAGAACACCGCCGCGCTCCTGCTCCAGCTTTTTCAGCCGTTCCAGCTCCGCAAGCGCATTTTTCGTGCGTTCGGTCGCCCCCGCGAGAAACGATCCGTCGCCGGAATAAGGGGTGTAGTTCTTGTCGATAAAGTCGCGGACGTTGATTTTCTCCTGCCACTCGCCCTCGGTGAATCCGTTCCACTGTTCAAAATGCATGATAGTATTCCTTTCTGTATCCTGATGACCAAACACAAACAAAAGAGGGCACCCCTGAAAAAACAGAGTTGCCCAGACGGTCGGCACATGATTCCCAAATGGCACATTGTGTTAATTCACATTCCGTCAGCACCGAATGGGTTTTGATTATTATGATCACTTATTATAATACTCCGATTTTCCGTTTTGTCAAGGGGATACGCAATATTAATTGTCGCAGATAATGTGTCCCTGTCGTTTTCCGGTGAAAGTTTCCGGCTCATCGGGGCAATCTTCTGATAATATCTTTACTTATCGTCCGAGGTATGGTAAAATAAACGTATCGTAAGAGAGGCGCGGCCTCTCCTTATGTGTAAATCATTTTTTTCGGAGTGAATATGACAAAGTATATTATGGGCCTTGACCTCGGTACGTCCTCCATCAAGGGCGTTCTTCTCCGTGCCGACGGAAAAGGCGAGGCGGAATACGGAAGGAGTCCGTTCAGATATACCGTTACCGATGACGGCAGAGTCGAAATCAGCGCGGAGGACTATCTCGAAAGCTGCTTTGACCTTATGCGCACGCTTTCTGCAAAAATCCCCGCTGACGGAGAGCTTTGCGCGGTCGGCAATGCGTCCGCCAGCGGAAACGTGCTTCTTCTCGGCGAGGACGGAAAACCCGTCACCCCCATTTTCAACTGGCAGGATCACAGAGTGACCGACGAAACCGAAAAAGTTCTCTGTGCGGATTTCGATAAGGAAGCGTATTTCAGAAGCACTGGCTGGGCGTTCGACGGCAAAACGTTCCCCCTGGCACAGCTCTCATGGCTTAAAGTCCACGAGGCGGAAAAGCTTGCAGGTGCCTCCGCCGTCTGCATGAGCACGGAGTACCTTCTGAAAACTCTCACGGGTGAGTGGGGCATCTCCACCTCCGCCGGCACTCCCTTCTATCTTATAGATCAGCAGACCGGAACGTATAATAAGACGGTGCTTGATAAGCTCGGTATCCCCGAGGATAAGCTTCCTCCCGTGGTAAAGGTCGGAACTGTCGTGGGCAGAGTCACCGCGGAGGGCAGCAGACTCTCCGGTCTTCCCGTGGGCACACCCATGATCGCCGGAACGTTTGACCACCCCTCCGCCGCAAGAGGTACGGGAGTGATCAGACAGGGACAGGTGCTTCTTTCCTGCGGTACCTCGTGGGTAGGCTTCTTCCCGGTGGGGGACAGAGAGCTTCTCTGTGAAAATCATATGCTTATCGATCCGTTCCTTTCCGGCTCGGGCGGCGCATGGGCGGGAATGGTCTCGCTTGCCTCCGTCGCATCGAAGATCGACGAATACGTTACCAGATTCTTCGGCGAGGGAGACGGACGCTATAAGAGATTCGAGGCCGAATCGAAGAAAGGCGAAAGCGGAGCCGGCGGCCTCGTTATCACGATGACCGACGGAGAAGACCTGTCTGAGATCGAAAAGCATCCGAAGCCGATGATCGCCCGCGCCATTATGGAGTGCGTCATCCGTATGCTGAAAAAGGATTTCGACAGACTTTCAGCGGCGGGGATCAGCGCAAAGAGCGGCGTAATGGTCGGAGGCCCCTCCGAATGTCCGTTCTGGACGACCGTCATCGAAGAAATGACAGGTATCCATGTTGAGATAAAGCACGGCGCATTTGCAGGCGCACGCGGCGCGGCTCTCGTTGCCGGCATCGGCTCCGGCCTTTGGAACAGCGAGTCTGAAGGACTTGAAATAATCGGTTGATATACGGCAAAATATGCCCGTTTCTGTATAAAACGGGCATATTTTTTTATTTACAGATACATGCCGAGCGGGAAAACGGGGAACCGTATTTCGTCAAGCTCATCCACCGTCACAAGTCCGTACGGGGCGCGAAGCACCGAGGGAATACGGTTTACGATAGTGGAACAGGTGTGGGCGACCGTGTCGGGCTTCACCACGTGGAATTCGCAGTCCGGCTCACCGAGGATCTTCCAGTCGCACATGTCTCCGTCGTCCTCTCCGTAAACCTTGCCGATGCACTGCGTTTCGAGGGTAATGCCCTGAAAGGTTTTTGTGGTCACCACCGCCGCCATGCCGATGCAGTTCCCGGCGGGGATAGTCTTTCCCAGCGTTGAGGAATATACGTCGGTGTCACGGAAATAGGGCACGCATTTCTGCGTCTGTGAAACGATGGTCAGCCCGAGCTTCGCCGCCAATGCCTCGTTGGAATTCCATACGTACGACGGCTCTACGGTTTCGGGATGCGCGATCTCTTTTTCAAAAGTTTCCGCCGTAAGTCCGACGCCGTGCGCTTTGGCAAGAGCGAGACCGTAGTCTTCCACGTTATAGGAAACAGCCCCTTCGATCTTCTGGATTTTATGACAGCCGGCAGCCACCTGCGCCACCATGTTCACCCAGAAAATATCCTCCATGCCGCTGCCGACAACGGTGCAGCCGTTTTCCTTTGCAAGCACGTCAAGCTTTCCCGCAAGCACGGGACTTGTCGTGCGGCAGTAGGTCATTTCTTCGCAGGTGGTGATCACGCTGATCCCGCGGGAAAGACATTTTTCAAAATGCTCAAAACAATCCGCAACAAGGCTGAACAGGGTAACGATGGCAACGTCCGCATCGGTCTCATCGAGAACGGCATCGGCATCGTCCCGGATGACGATCCCCGTTTTGTGCCCGAGCCCCGCGTAATCGCCGATATCCGTGCCGACAATGGCGGGATCGTTGTCAATGGCACCGACGATTTCGGCACCGTTTTCCCAAAGATAACGCAGGATGATCTTTCCCATCTTCCCGCAGCCGTATTGAATAACTTTGATTCTCATGTTCTTTCATCTCCTTTTTTGTTATTATTGACTGTTCCCATGCATATATACCGTGTCCCGCAGCAGCGCAAAAATAAAAAGCGGACAGACAAATATGTCTGTCCGCTTTTGTGACGTTTTACGGGGAATTTGTGTTCAGATGGATTCTTTAATAAGCTCTGCCAGCTTTTCGATCTTCGAA
Source organism: Candidatus Avispirillum sp. (assembly GCA_045641325.1). Lineage (GTDB taxonomy): Bacteria > Bacillota > Clostridia > Oscillospirales > CAG-272 > Avispirillum. The sequence goes on along the minus strand of JAZUGU010000088.1, from coordinate 3,004 downwards.
TCGGTCATGGCCCCGTGAAGCACGTCGGCTTCAATAATTTCCGAGTCAGGAGCCGAAGGTCTGAGCTCTGCCGCCGTGTTGCCGAATCCGCTGCTGCCGGCAGTTGCGAACAGTATGATCTTCTTTCCGGAAAAATCATACGCTTCAAGAAACGTGTTGATGATCGTCGGAGCAACGTACCACCAGATGGGGAAGCCCAGACAAACCGTGTCGAAAGCAGATACGTCAACATCTCCCGAAATCATGGCGGGACGGATGCTCTTGTCGTTCATCTCCACACTGCTGCGGGATTTTTTGTTCATCCAGTTAAGGTCCGCCTTGGTGTATTTCACCTCGGGCTTGATTTCGTATACGTCCGCACCGATCGCCCCGGCGAGCTTCTTCGAAACTTTCTCCGTCACTCCGCCGGCGGAGAAGTATGCTACCAATACTTTGCTCATGATATGTCCTCCCTGTATTAATTTTCTGCTTGTTTTGCAAGATTTATTAAGGTTTCACCCGTGATGCGGTAGGTCGTCCAGTCACTCATGGGTTCTGCACCAAGCGAAAGATAAAAGTCAATGCTCGGACGGTTCCAGTCAAGACACCACCATTCCAAGCGCCCGCATCCGCGTTCAACGGCGATCCGCGCAAGCTCCGAAAGCAGAGCTTTTCCATAGCCCCTGCCGCGGTATCCGGGATCGACGTACAGGTCTTCGAGATAGATCCCGGCACGTCCGAGAAACGTGGAAAAGTTATGGAAGAATAAAGCGAACCCAACTTCTTTCCCACCCTCAAGCGCAAAGATCACTTCCGCCTTCTGCCTGTCAAAGATCCAATGCCGGAGCGTTTCCTCATCTGCAACGACCTCGTCCGCCATCTTCTCGTAGTCGGCAAGTTTTTTTATGAATTCAAGGATCAGACCGGTATCTTCTTCTTTTGCATATCTGAACGCCGTCATGCTTTCAGCTCCTTCATTTGATTTTCTATCCATGCCATAAGCAGATTGACGATTTTTGCCTGCTCGGATTCGGTAAGTTCCCGGCCTTTGGGAACTCTGTACCACTTGTTAAGACAACCTCTGCAGCAGCACGCGGTTGCGTGCTGTGCGATAAATACGGGATGGCCCCGCATGGGAGTTTGTTTTCCGTCATTCGGAATGACCGCCGGAGCAAGCCGCTGCCTTATAAAATCTGCGGCATGCCCGCGTACGGTATCCATCCCTTTTCCCCTGATATATTCCATATCCTTTTCGGATAAATGAAACTTAGCCCGGAAAGCTGATTTCCGGAGTTTGTAAAGAGCCTCGTCGATCGTTTGCATATCAAATTCAAATACCCTTAATTAATGAACAGCGTTGAACACCGTGTGTCGGCGGGATGCTGTTTGTCTTCCCGTAACCTCATAGTAACACATAACCGTCGAGATTACAAGAGCCCCGGAACATAAGAATGTGAAGGCCTGTAGGTATACAATGGATACTACATTTTTACGGCATGGGCGCACGGGTTTCTCAATAATTTAAGGAGAAACTGCCATGACAAATTTCATAGAAGAGTTCTACTACAGCAATATCGACCCGCAGGCACGAAGCTCCGAGCAGAACAAAAAGGGCAGCGCGATATGCTGGCGCTGAACGAAAGCGAGAACTTCCTCACGGATAAGCTCTCCGGTGAGGAGAAGAAGCGATTCCTTCAGTACGTCGATGCCTGTGCAGCAGTCAACGGCGAATCCACCCTCGACAGCTTCATCACCGGCTTCCGCCTCGGCGCGCAGTTCGTGTTCGATACTTTCGTCACATCGAAAGCACCACAAGCAGTATGAGAGTGAAAAGAAAACGCTGTCATCCGAGCTTCGCAAATCGGAAATGCGTATCGAGATGCTCCCGAAGCTGCTGAAAACGCTGTATGAGGACAAGCTGAGCGGCAAAACCTCGGAGGATGATTATAATATCCTCTCCCGTGAGTATGCCGACGAGCGCGAGCAGTTAAAAAAGAAAATCCTGAATCTGCGTAAAAAGCTGACGGAAATGAATGAACGGGAAAGCGAGCGCGAAGAATTCATCCGCGCCATCCGCAAGTCCATGGAAATGCGGACGCTGACCAAGCAGGTGTTGAATGAGCTCATCGACCACATCGACGTGTACGAGGTGCAGGGTACGGGCAAAAACAAGACCCAGCGCCTTGTCATTTACTACAAGTTCGTCGGGTATCTGGACATTGATCCCACGCAGTTCCATCCGAACTACACTGCCGACATCCGCGAGGGCGTTGCCGTTGAGTACGTTTCCTGCGAGCCGTCGGAGGGAATGAAAGAACTGTTCCCGGAACAGTACGGCGAGGGCGATGATTCTTTTGAGGAAGAAGAAACGGAGCAGGCGTAAAGCCTGCTCCGTACATAGGGATTAGTTATTGTGATTTGCTTTTGAGAAAGGACAACGCTTACCGAGACACTGATTGTTCTTTGCGGAAAACTCGCAGACGATCTCCGTTTTTTCCATTTCCACGCCGAAATGCTCTTTCACAAAGTCGATGGCGGAAAGAATGGAAAGATAGGAATCGCGCTTGCAGCAGCGAGGGCCGCCTACCATACCGATTGCGTCAAGAGATTTTGCGGTCATACGGTTGGATAGGCCGAAAGGCTCACCCGCAAGAGGAGTAGAACCCGAAATGATGAAAATGAACATACCTGTGCTGATACCGGCGCCGCAAGCGCCCCAAAATCCGCAGGCACCGCCGGGAACACTCCCGCCGCGATTCTTCATTTCGGTCAGTGCTTTGGCAAGGTCAATCTCACCTCCGGCATTTTTATACGCCGTCAGAAGTGCAGCACCGACCATGATGTGGTGCTCCGGGCCGTGCATATGGCAGAACGGAAGTGCCATCATTTTATTGAGGATCTCTACAGGATTTTTGGAGGTTTCCGCAAGGCAGACACCGAAAATGCTGTCGATGCCTTTGGTGTGGCACTCGTTACAGACGTAATGACCGTTCACGCAGCGAGTCTTGCTGAGTTCTTTTTTATG
>JAZUGU010000087.1:0-5614 GCA_045641325.1 Candidatus Avispirillum sp. | reverse complement strand
GTCGTCGTCGAGGACGACGAAATCGGCGGCCTTTCCCGCTTCAATACTTCCGTATCTGTCGGAGAGCCCTGCGGCACGGGCGGGAGTTTCCGTTGCCATGCGGATGACCTCGCACAGGGAGGCATCCGTATGCTTCAGCATGTTCCGCACCGCCACGGACAGGGTGAGGCGGCTGCCGTACAGCTCGCCGTTGATTATATTGACGTCGGAATCGAGCGTTTCGCCGCCGGCACAGCAATCGCTGACAAGTGCGATCTTATCCGCGCCCTTGCATTTATAGATGAGTTTCAGATAATACGGTCTCACGTGGCCGCCCAGAGAATCTGCGATGACCTCGGAAAACATATCGTCACGGCACAAAACGAACACATCCGAGCCGGGCTCTTTCGTGCCCGCGAATCTGGTTTTCGGCGCTCCTGTGGCGCAGAGGATATGACTGCCGATGGAGAGCCCCAGGGGAACGAATTTTTCAAGGGTCTCCGGGGATGCCTTTGAATAGCAGACACCCAGGCGGATGCCGTTTTCATGCGCGGTGCGGGCAAACTGCTCCGCGCCCTCCTGCATGGGATCGAAGGTCCAAGTAATGATTGCGCCGTCCGCAATTTTTATCAGTTCTTCATACTCGGCGGGATCAACGGGCCATGCTTTTCCGCCCTCGCTGCCGAGATCGGGATCAACATAAGGCCCCTCCATATGGATGCCCCTGATATTGGAGCCCTCTCCCATGGCGGCTTTCACGTTTTCCACCGCTTTTTTATAGGAATAGGCGCCCGCATTGCGCCACATGGAGCAAAGGAGGGACGTGGTGCCCTCATTAAGGTGCCACCGCGCCGCCTTTGCGGGCTCGTCGAAGAACCAGTTTTCTCCGCTTCCGTGGCAATGGATATCCACGAATCCCGGAGCGAGATAAAGCCCGCCCAGGTCCGCCTCCCCCGTCACGGAGCCTTTTGAAACAGACGTGACCGTGTCGCCCGACACGGTCACGGTTCCGTTTATTATTTCATCTTTCAGTATAACCCTTGCATTGGTAATAACCATATTATACCCCACGCAGTTCCGCTTTCGGAACGTACTTTTTCACCGTTTCGAGGAACGATTTCATTTCCCCGGCAGAATAAGCGCCGACGTCCTCTCCCAGAATATCTCCGGAATCGATGAAGCCCTGGAGAAAATACTTTTCATCTCCGGCGATCCATTTGCCGATGCCCTCGAAATCCCCGGGGAGCACCACGCCGCGTGCCACGGTGGTACGGAATTCGAAATCAATTCCCGAATTCATGAGAAAGCTCACGCTTTCCTTTATATTTTCCATGGGGACCTTCGTGCCCGCCGCTCTTTCATAGCCCTCGGGGGAGGATTTTATATCCATGGCAACGTAATCGCACAGCCCCGTTTCCACAAGCTCACGGAGTCTGTCCGGATAGCTTCCGTTCGTATCTATCTTGACCATGAAGCCCATATCACGAACCCGACGTGCGAAATCCACGACCTCGGGGTGCATGAGAGGCTCGCCGCCGGTGACGGCAACGCCGTCCAGCATGCCCTGACGCTTTGAGAGGAAATTGAAGAACTCCTCCTCGGAGATATCCTCGCCCTCGCCACGCACCAGGGTGGCGTTATGGCAGAAGGGACATCTGAAATTACACCCGGAGGTGAACACCGTGCATGCCGTTCTGCCGGGAAAGTCAAGAAGCGTCAGCTTCATAAGACCGCTTATTTTCATTTATCCGTACCGTACATGGGGATGCCCCTGCGCACGCCGTCGCTCCACAGAGCGTACTGGCATACGGGAGTATCGAAGATCGTGAGGCCCACGTGTGCGCCTGCGCCGGAAATGAATCCGGAGCTTCCGGTAACGCCCACGGCATCGCCGCGGTTCAGCTTATCGCCAACGTTGACGGAGGTCTTTGCCATATGGCAGTACCAGCTCTTCAGTCCGTAGCCGTGCTCGACGACAACGGTGTACCCGCTGTAATCCATATAGCCCGCATAGATGACCACGCCTGCGTTGACGGCTTTTACGTCAACGGACGCGCCGGTGCTGTAGTCAACACCGGTGTGGCGGTACTTGATATCGGTGCCGTTCACGGAATAGGTATGGCCGAAGCCGCCGGTGATGGTGGCATCTCCTACGCCCTCTATGAACTCACCGTCAAAATATCTGGTGCCTGCCTGCTCTGCGGATTTTGCCACGGTGAGCATCTCTGTCTTACACTTGGTAAGGGCTTCCTCGGAGCCGTTTGCGGCGACCACGCCCTCGGGGATATTGGTGGTGCTGTCACGGAAAGGATTGGTCCTCTCGCTGAGCGTCACGTTGATGATCTGGCTCGTTCCGCCGTAATCAAAGGTCAGCGCGTAGCTGCCGGCTGCAAGGTCCCAGTTGAAGGGGATGAGAGCGCGGATATAGTCGCCGTCCTCAAAGAAGACGGGGGAATAGCTGATGGAGGGGGAGCTTGAGAAGGAGACCTCGTCCTTATTGGCAACATTCACGCCGGTGACGCAGATGAACTCACCGATCTCGATCTCGGTGGCGCCTGCATAGAACTGTGCGGGTGCGCTGACGGATGCGTTGAACTTATAGGTCTGCTCACCGAAATAGGTGCGCTCCGCGTCCTCGTACCACTTGGCATTGGCCTCAACGCCGACCTTTTCGGTCTCGCCCAGCTCCATGGTGCCGAGATTTTCATATGCATCGTTGAACAGCACGTTGCCGCTTGCAAGGTCGGTAACGATTACGGTGAAGCTGTCGGGCTGGATGGGGAAGGACATTGCAAGTCCGCCCTCGACCTTTATGTCACCTGCCTTATCGCTGATAAAGGGGGTGGCATCCGCTTTCACGGTCTTGCCGTTGCAGTCCGTGAAGTACCATTCGGCAGAAGCGGGGGACGCGGCGTTCCCGGAAACGGACATAACGGGCATGGTGCCGTTCTCATAGAGCGCTCCGGCATAGGGGGACGTGAGGAAATATTCCGCATCGGCCTCGCCCATCTTGAAAGCGTTTCCGTCGCCGTCAACGAAATAGCAGTCGGCGGCAGTTCCGGTGAAATAGAATTTATATCCGAATTCCTTGACGGCAGTCTTCAGAGTGCACTGATAGAAATCACCGATCTGGATGGTGGTGGGAAGTGCGCCCACGGAATCGGAGGCCTCTATCGCGGAAAGGAAGTAGTCGATAACGACCTTGTCTTCTTTATCGGCACGCTCAAAAACATATTCCGTTCCCGCAGGGTCGGTCACTGTGACGGACACCGTATTGTGGGAATCGGCTTCTCCGCTCTGCTGTGCGCTGTAGTTCGCAATTGCGATGACAGCGGGGATGAGCATTATTATCACGAGTATAATTGCTGCGATCTTGTTCTTCATATATACCTCTGTAGATGATTATTTGCAGAAAAACATATATACAAAGTTATTATACTATTTTTACTCCCTCAGGTCAAGACTTTTTGCCCGAATTGCAGTTTTTTTGACCTTTTTCGGCAATTTGATCTCGCCGAAACCGAAAAACAGACAGACCACGTTCAGGGCAGTCATCAGGGATACCGACATATCCGCCGTCTGCCACATAACGCCCGGGTCAATGACCGTGCCCGCCACCGTGGCGGCGGCTGAAAGGACGTAATATATCCTGCGCACCAAGGGCTTTTCCGTGAAATATCCCAGTGCCGTTTTGCCGTACTGCATACTGCATATGACCGTGGCAAATGCAAACAGCACCACCGACACGGCGATGAATCCTCCCGCCGCTTTCCCCGCGAGGGAGGTATATGCGTAAAGAGTCAGCCCGATGCCGTCCAGTCCCCTTTCAGCCCCGTCCGACAGGAGTATCACCAGAGCAGTTACGGTGCACATGACCACAGTATCCGCAAAGACCTCGAAAATGCCGAAGCACCCCTGATGATGGGGGCTTTTCGTGTGGGCGGATGCGTGTGCCGAGGGGGACGAGCCCATCCCGGCCTCGTTGGAGAATATTCCTCTCGTAACTCCGTAGCGCACCGCCTCCGACATCAGATATCCTCCGGCTCCCCCTGCCGCTCGCCGCAGGGAAAATGCGGAAGAAAGCATTTCGGAGAAAACTCCGGGCACAGAACCCATATTCATTATTATGACCGTGAGGGACACCGCCAGATAACCTGCCGACAGTATGGGGATGAGGAACATCGTCGCCCCGGACACCTTCGATGCCCGCCCGCAGGCGACGGCGAATGCCGCCGCGGCGACGGTGCCGCCGATGATCAGCGGCGGCACCGTGGGGAGTGCCTCCAGCGCCGCTTCCATCTGCACGATATTTCCGGTGATCAGGGTATTGAAAACGCACAGCACGGCGAAAACACCGCCGAAGACCGGCGCCGGCCCGGGCACGTACGCCGAAAAAATATCCTTTATGTAGTACATGGCGCCGCCGTAATATCCGCCGTCTTTTTTCCTGCGGTGGATAACGCCCAGCGCCACCTCCGTATATTTGACGCTCATCCCCACGGCGGCGGACACTATCATCCAGAAAATGCTCCCCGCGCCGCCTGCCGTGATCGCCGTGGCGACACCTGCCATGTTCCCCACGCCAAGCGTTCCCGCAAGAGCCTGCGTCAGCGCCCTCGCCGGGGAAATGCCCTCCCCCTGCGATGCCTCTTTCAGCGTTCTCACATACTGCACCGGGTGGAGGATAAAGAAAAAGCGCAGCCTTGCCGCAAATACTATCCCCGCAAAAAGCAGTACCGCCGGCATGACTATGCCGGAAAGGACGGAATTTATCTGTTCCATAAGCACCTCCGCATACTATCCTTTATGCGGAAAAGCCCATGCATATGAAAAAACCGTCAATCAATAATTGACGGTTATTATTCGTTTATTTTCATCTGCTGTTTTTTCTATCGTCACGTCAACAGCATCCGCCGGGCGGAGCGCGGGGGGCAGGAACTCGCTCCATTCGAGGATGCAATGGCCGCCGTTTACGTAGTCGTCGTAGCCGATCCCCTCAAGTCCGTCCTCGGAATCCTCCAGACGGTACAGATCGAAATGATACACGGGAATGCTCCCGCCTCTGTACTCGTTGACCACTGTATATGACGGGCTTTTCACCCGGCTTCCCGGGGAGAGCACGGAGGAAAAGCCGCGGACGAACGCGGTCTTTCCCGCGCCCAGGTCGCCCTTCAGGCAGACAAACAGAAATTTCCCGGGAAATTCCCCGGAAAGCTTCTTTGCAAGGGCCGCTCCCGCCGCTTCCGTTTCAGCCGTATTTGCAGTTTCGATCGTGTATCTCATATGATCTCCGTTCCTTTTTCTATCGGTATTATACTTCATCCGCCGTGAAATGTAAATAGGAATGGTATAAATTAGTGTTTGCGGGGAAGCCCCCGCGGGCGAGAGACGCTTCGCTGCTAAACCGTTTTTGCGCTGACAGACGGATGTTTTATACAAACGGAACGAAACGGGAGCGTGATACGCCCCGTTTCTGTATGCAGACGAACGCTCTTTGCCCACACGCCCACCGGGCGTGTCATTGCGAGCGAAGCGTGGCAATCTCTGCTAATGCTCTGATGGCACCTATATTAGATGGACTAAACCGTTTGTAGAGATTGCCACGGTCGGGCGATGCCCTCCCTCGCAATGACAC
>JAZUGU010000086.1:0-5890 GCA_045641325.1 Candidatus Avispirillum sp. | reverse complement strand
AGGAATAAAGATCATCGATAAGGTGGAGGCATCGCTTATCCTCACTATCGAGCCTATCTTCAATCCCATCCCCGTGGCTATCATCTGCGGCGAAAAAATGGGTACCCTTGCAATCGTCGCTTTCTTTATAGTAATATTCTTCGTGACCCTCTACGGCCTGCTCCCGACAATAGAGGCAAAACGGAGAGCAAAAGAGCGCCCCTAAACGGAGCGCACACATAGGGATTTTTTCGCCGCCGACCGGAAAGAAATATTTATAAAAAATATCAGGTGTGGGGGGGATTTCCCGAATAACTAATGAAAAAATGACCGAAACGAAAGTTTCGGTCATTTTATTATATCTTTCCTTTGTCCGTTTCGGACGTCTGCCGTACCTTTGTACGGCGACGGCGCTCCGAAACGAACAATCAGCGGCGCCTCTCTCCCTATGTGAACGCTCCTAACAGTGCGCCCTTTATTTTACTTCTTTCTTTAAAAAGAAAGAAGCAAAGAAACTTTGACTATGGGTAACTGAATAAAAACAGTTTCACAAAATTTCTTTCCGCCGCTTTCTTTTTAAAGAAAGCGGTAAATAAAAAAGCGCACCTTTCGGTGCGCCTTTTATTTTTCCGTATTCCTTAATAAGAAACGATGGTCTTCTTGTTACCGCCGATGTAGTCACGGTCCAGGGTAAGGATACCGTTATCCATACGGAAGATTCTGTCTGCCTTTTCAGCGATGGAGAGGTCATGGGTAACCATGAGCAGGGTCTGCTTTCTGGTTTCTCTGATCTTCATCAGCAGGCGGAGAACCTCGTCCGCGTTGGTACGGTCAAGGTTACCGGTAGGCTCGTCTGCGAACAGCATCTGGGGGTTGTTGATAAGAGCACGTGCGATAGCAACTCTCTGGCACTGACCACCGGAAAGCTCGGAGGGCAGGTGATGGAGACGGTCGGAAAGGCCGAGGGTCTCGACCAGCTCACGGAGAGATTCCTGATAGCTTGCATCGGGCTTGTTGCACATCACGGTAGGAAGCAGGATGTTCTCAAGAGCGGTGAACTGAGGGATCAGGTTGTGCTTCTGGTAAATGAAGCCCATCTTTTCGCCTCTGAAGCGGCCCAGCTCGTCTGCACCCATCTTGGTGATGTCCTGGTTGTCGATGATGATACGGCCTGCATTTGCGCGGTCAAGACCTGCACAGATGTGGAGGAAGGTGGATTTACCGGAACCGGAAGAACCGATGATCGCAACAAATTCGCCTTTTTCGATTTTGATATTCGCACGGTTGACAGCGGTGATGACTGAATCGGACTGTCTGTACTGTTTGATAACGCTCTCAGTCTGGAGCATATATTCTACGTTTGCCATTATATATTCCTTTCCTTCGTTCGGTTATGATTTCACGTTTACTCGTCGTCCTTGACGCCGGCGCCGCCGTTCTCAAGAGAGTAGCGGTTCTTGAAGTAGCTCTTGTAAGGAATGTAGGCGGAGAAGAAACCGCAGCCCACAGACATTACGATGGAGATCACGAGTGCATACCAGGGCATATAGAACTGATATCTGACGTATTCGCCGGAGAAGCCGGGAACAACTACGTTGTAAATATAGAACATAGCGTAGCTTGCGATGTAACTGAGCAGGATACTGACGATGAGAGACATCACAGCCATACTGAGACCGCCCATCAGATAGATCTTTCTGATATCGGAGCCGTTGGCACCGAGGGACTGGATAACGTTGAATTCTTTCTCACGCTTGAAGTAGTACTGGATCTGTGAGAAGAACCAAATGATAGGAGAAATACAGAGGATCAAAATCGAGATCGCAATGTACAGCTCGTTGTAGTGCTCATCGCTCTGGATGCTCTTCTGGGTGAGCCGATTCAGATCGTTGACCACGATGGAGCCTACCTTGCTGTAGCCGTCGCTTGCAACCATGCCGCGGAGAGCGTTCTCTATGTAGGTGATGTGCTCACCGTTCATCTGGAATACTTTCTCGTTATTGCGGGCAGGGCTGTAAGTGTAAACGTTCAGCGTGGTAGCAACGGGGGATCTGCCCGTTACTGCCTGATAGGTTTCATCAAGCATATATACGGGAACGCTGCCGGAGGGGATGTCCTTGATGATCGCGCAAACGGTCAGCTCCGTATAGTTGTATTTGAAGTTCTTTATCTGCTTGCGGAGGAGGTTTTTGCCGGACAGGTTGGAGTCAACTGCGGTGACCGCGCCTTCGTAAGTGGAAACGGCGATCTTGTCACCGACCTTGAACTTGAACTTGGAGATGTTGGATATGGAGTCGCCGATGATGCAGTACTGGGTGTCACCCTTGGACTGGTAGACCTGATTCACATCGCCCACGATCTTGTACTGGCTGAGGAACTTGGCAAGGTCTCCGTTCTTGGGATCTCCGACTGCTTTGTAGAGCACCTCGTTGGTTACCTGATAACTGCCCTCGCCCTTGTACTTGGAGTACGCATCGTCTCTGTCGTAAGCGAAGAAGCCGGAGGCAAACGCTTTCACGTTCTTTCTGTTCACCAGCATGAACGAGCTGATGTATTTCGCCTCGGTGGTAGGGCTCTGCATGAAATCAAGGTCGCCCTCGGTAGGCGTTGCGTTACCGGTCGCCTCGATGTTCTCGATAGCCTCGAAGCTGTTCGCAAAGTCGTCACCGTACTGGGAGAGCTCATCCTTGAACTCTTTTCTGAAGCTGTCGTTCACGGAGAGGATCTTGTCGCTGAGGACCTTATCGTACTCAACGACGGTGCTCTCGGGATTGATGTTCATCGTGTACTGAGGTCTGGGATATTCAACGTCCGTGGTGTAGATGTTCGCCAGATACAGACCGCAGATGAACAGCGCACAGAAGATGATAGCGGTGGACAGCAGCTGGATGTTATATTTTCTGAATCTCCAGATGGAGTACAGCTCATAGTGCTTGGGGAAGGACTTTCCGAGCAGGTTGAATGACTTTCTGGGGGAGGTGACCAGGTTGGAGTTGTCCTCGGTGATGATCAGCGACATAGGCTGACGGACGGAGGTCGTCCTCATGGGCATGAACACAGATGCCAGCACCACGATAAGGCTGAAGATGAATACCTTGAGCACTACCCAGCCGGAGAACGCGAAGGTGAATCCGGAAGGAGCGTAGATGAGGTAAACGACCAGCGTGGATACGAGCACGGAGGGGATGAGGGTCACCAGCATGATGACGAACATTTCCCAGAACGCGGTAACGAACAGCATTTCGAAATCCGCACCGAAGGTCATGTAAACACCGTAGGTGAACTTGTACTGGTTCATTCTGATGTTGTAAATGGACATCAGGAGGAACACGGACAGTACCATGATGAGGATAGCGATGAGCCAGAACGAAGCGTTGTTAAGCTCGAAGCATATGATGATCGACGCCAGCGTCACAAGAAGCAGAGCGATCTTGAACGTGAAGTCGAACTTGAAGTTCTTGAAAACGATCGCAAGGAACGCCCAGAGAACGATGAACGCCAAAACGATCATGATGACGTACAAAAGCATCTGGCCGAACGTCTTGCCGGAGGAATTGTTCGTCGCCCGGTTCAGGAGCAGTGTGTTCTCCGTGGTGAAGTTCGGGGTGGCGTACGAGGGCTCAAGCGATGCGAGCTTGGAAACGTAGAATTTCTCAAACTCGGCACAGTACTTGGCAACGGTATCATCGTCTGCCATGGCGCCGGTCTTGCGGTCCAGCTTGCCGAAGCGGAGATATACGTCATATTCGTTCTTCTGCTCGCTTGCGTTGTATCTTTCCTGAGTGAGATCCTCAAGAACAACGTAGAGCTGCTTGGTCTCGTCCATGACGCCCATTCCGTCGGAACGCTTATAGCCGATTATGTAGTTATACTGCGACTGGGTAAGATCGTGCAGTACGTAGTGATAATCGTACTCATCGGTTATTTGCTGTAATTCGACCGAACTGTTGTTGGTGGCGGAGATCGCCATCATGCCGTAAAGCATCTGAACAATAAAGATCGCAGCGAAGAAACAGCAATACTGTTTGAAGTTGAAGAATACACTCTTCCACGCGATCTTCAGGTGACGTGAAAGGTATTCCCAGGTTCTTTCTAACATCGCTTTGCGGTGCCGCACCCACCGGGGGTACAGCCCCTCCTCCTTTGAAAAATTGCCGTTATAGTTGCAAATGGGCATAAATATCCCATTCCATACTATTCTTAATTAATTATATCATTACTTTGCGAAAAATACAGGATTAAATCCAAATAATTTACAACAAATTTAGAGAGATTTTTTTGTGCAAATTGTCTTATAATCTATATTTGAAGGGAAAACCGGCGGAAAATCAGCCGAGAAGCCTGTCGAGAACGGGATCCAGCTTTTCTTTCACCTTTCTGAGGGAGGCGAAATCGGTGAGCTTATCACGGTTCCAGACGTTCTCTCCGATGTAGGGAAGACGCTCGCGTATTTTCTTCATCTCGTCCGCGTGTCCCGCCTCAACGGAGGGGAATGCGCTTTCAATGGTGTCGCCCCACGAGGAGAGCTGTCCGCCGATCACGTTGTCCGCGGGAGCAAGGCGAAGCGTGCCGCCCTTGAAGGGAGATTCGGGGTTGATGGTGCCGTATGTGCACACGTCCCAGCCGAAGCATTCCTCATCGGTATAATACCAGGTGGGAGTGACCACGTAGGTGGGGAACCACGAGCAGTTTATGACCTCGTATCCGGCATCGATAAGCTCGCCGGGCAGCTGATAACTGGAGTCGAATACCATAACGGCAACGTTCTTGGGAACGATGTCGTCGGTGCACTTGTGGAAGCCCTCCCATACCACGGGCTTTTTGCCGCAGGAGAGGACCGCTTCGGCATTGCACTTGATGAAATGAGCGAGATAGCGGAGCATGAGATATTCGTTTGAACTCATGCCTGGGCCCTCATCATTCTTGGAGTAGCCGCATTTTTCACCGAATTCGGTGCATTCGTCCCAGTCAATCCACCAGCCGAGCCTTGACTCGTCACCGCCGATGTGTATGTAGTCGGAATGGGGGAACATCCCGCAGATCTCACGGTAAATGTCGCCCACGGCGGAAATTGCTCTTTCGCAGAACGAAATGATGCCTCTGTCACCGAAAACCTCGGGGTAAGCCGTCTGGAGCGAGGTACAGTGACCGGGGGTGTCCACCTCGGGCACGATACCCACGTGGCGGGATGCCGCATAAGCGTCCAGCTCGGCAATTTCGGCAAATGTAAAACATCTGCCCTCCGTGGAAAGCTTCGGGAAGATTTTCGAGGGGAGAGTGTAGCTCTGGTCATCGCTGAAATGGATGTGCAGATATTTGATCTTGTAGAAGTGGCACAGGTCAACGTATTTCTTCAGCTCATCGAGAGTGTGCAGACTTCTGGCGCAGTCGATGAGAAGGCCTCTGTATTTGAAATCCGCTGCGTCCGTAAGGACGAAAGCGGGAAGCATCATCTTTCCGTCGCGGATCTCCATGAGCTGAAGAAGGGTGACGAAAGCAAAAGATGCGCCCTCCGGATCGGATGCGAAAACAAAAATCCCGTCTTCGGAAACGGAGATCCTGTATTCTCCGGAGCGGAGAATATCCGTCTTTTTTGTAACGATACCGTTTTCGGCAAATGCCAAATTTACGCCGTGACATTTGGCAGCCATCTCCGCAAAAACGGAAGCCTCGGCATCAAAATCGCCGTGTGCGATGAAGGGATCGAAAAAGAGCATTTTTTCTCTGCTGCACACGCCTTTCGGCGAGGGGATCACGTTGAGTTTCATATTTTTAATCCTTTCTGAGGGGGAGTGTAAATTAGTGTTTGTCGGGGAGAAGCATTCAGCATTCAGCCGGCGGCGAAGCCGCCATTTTGCCTTCCCTTTTAAGGGAAGGTGGCAAAAACGGCAATTCCCGCCGTTTTTGACGG